>JBQCJR010001089.1:0-9076 GCA_051952595.1 Kofleriaceae bacterium | reverse complement strand
CTCGTCCTCGGAGATCTGCTTGTCCTTCTCCGCGTCCTTGATCATGTCCATCGCGTCGCGGCGAGCGGCGCGCACGGCGACGCGCGCCTCCTCGGTCTGCTTGCCGACCGACTTCGCGAGATCTTTGCGGCGCTCCTGGGTCAGCGGCGGGATCGGCAGGCGCACCTGCTCGGCGTCGGAGACCGGGTTGATCCCGAGGTCGCTCGCCCGGATCGCCTTGTCGATCACCGGGATCATGTTCTTCTCCCACGGCTTCACCGTGATCAGCCGCGCGTCGACGACCTGCACCGTCGCGACCTGGTTCACCGGGGTCGGCGCGCCGTAGTAGTCGACCTTGATCCCGTCGAGCATCGCGGTGTTCGCGCGGCCGGTGCGGATCTTCGTCAGATCGCGCTTGAACGAATCGACCGCCTTCTTCATGCCTTCTTCGGCGTCGTTGGTGATGTCGTTGATCATGATCCCCTCGATTGTACCTGCGAGCCCGCCCCGCGCCGTCAGCTCGCGAACAGGGTCTGCTGGTTGTCCTTGACCACCGTGGTACCCACCGGCTCGCCGCACACGACGCGCTGGATGTTGCCCCGGTTGGTCATGTCGAACACGATGATGCCCATCTCGTTGTCGCGGCACAGCGCGAACGCGGTCGCATCCATCACGTTCAGATCCTGGCGGAGCGCATCGGTGAACGTGACCGTCTTGTAGCGCTTCGCGTCGGTGTACCGCTTCGGGTCCTTGTCGTAGATCCCGTCGACCTTGGTGGCCTTGAGCAGGATCTCCGCGCCGATCTCCATCGCGCGGAGCGCGGCGGCCGTGTCGGTGGTGAAGAACGGATTGCCGGTCCCGGCGCCGAAGATCACCACGCGCCCCTTCTCGAGGTGGCGGATCGCACGGCGCCGGATGTAGGGCTCGGCGAGCTGCGACATCGGGATCGCCGACTGCACTCGGGTCACCACGCCGCGCCGCTCGATCGCCTCCTGGAGCGACACCGCGTTCATCACCGTGGCGAGCATGCCCACGTAGTCCGCGCTCGAGCGGTCCATCCCGCGGGCCGATTCGGACACTCCGCGGAAGATGTTCCCGCCGCCGACCACCACCGCCATCTCCACGCCGAGCTTGGCGGTCTCCGCGATCTCGCTCGCGACGTGGCCCAGGACCTCGGGGTTGATCCCGTATCCCTGGTTGCCCATCAGCGCCTCGCCCGAGATCTTGAGCAACGCGCGCTTGTATGCCGGCTTCGCCATGGCGGGCCGACCTTAGCGTCATGCGCCTCTGAAGGGAACCGACTGGGGCCGCGACCTCGGGAGCTGCACCCGCCGCGCCCCCTCGGGATGGTCGTCGCGGTGCGGCTGCGACACCACGGCGCCCCCGGGCCTCGCGTGGACAGACGTCGTTTGCGGCACGACCAGCGCCCGTGCGCGTACGCTGGAACCGATGCAGTGGCTCCTTCCGCTGTTGATGTGGGTGGACTCGCTGGACCTGCCGCCCGAGGCGCCCTCCTGCACGACGGTCGGCCACGCACCCTCGCCGAGCCGTCCGGCGCCGCTCAACAGCCGCATGTGGATCGGGTCGAGCGCCCCCGGCACGTACCAGCTGCGCGATGGCGATCGGGTGTTCGACGTCTCGGTGCAGCACGGCGCCGAGCTGGACGAGCTGCGGTTGCCGTCGCTCGCGCCGATGCACGCCTACGAGGTGTTGCGCGACGGCAAGCTGCTCGCGCGGTTCACCACCGCGGACGCGCCCGACCACGCGCCTCCGGTCGCGCCCGAGCTGGCGATCCGCGCGTCTCCCTCGTACGTGGACGGCTGCCAGGAGAGCGTCGCGATCTTGCTCGACCTCCGGCTCTCGCCCGATGCCGCGGTCGTGCGCGCGCGCGTGTTCGATCCGGCGCACGCCGAGGGCGGCACCGCCACGATGTTCGTGCCGCCGCAGCTGGACGATCCGTGGACCGGGTACGACGCCACCTCGTGCTGGTTGCGCGCGGAGCTCGATCGCGGGGGGACCAGCTGCGTCGAGCTGACGGCGATCGACCTCGCCGGCAACGAGAGCCCGCCGGTGCTGCGCTGCGCGCCAGTGCGCTACGACGACGGGCCGCCCGCGCGACGAGCTGCCGCGCGCACCGATGGCTCGGACGAGCGCTTCGGCGCCGCGCTCGTCGCCGCGCTCGCGTGCCTGCTCGCCGCGCCGCGCTGGCTCGCGAGATCCGCCCGCCGGCGCGCGCGCGAGCCGCGGCCGCTCGCACACATCGCGCTACTCGCGAACGACGCCCGCGCCCGCGCCGCGGTCCGCATCTGCCTGCTGCTGATCGGCGGCAGTCTCGCGCTCGCGATGCTCGGCGGCGTCGCCGCGTGGCGCGTCGAGCTCGTGGTCGCCGTGCTCGTGGTCCGGCAGCTCGACGTGCTGCTCCGCGCCCACCGGATCTGCCGGCTCACGTCGGAGCCGGGCGCGACCGCCTGGCTCGAGGGGCGCGGCGTCGCGGCCGTCGAGCACGGCGAACGGCGCGGCTGGATGATCGCCTCCGCGCTCGATCTCGTGCGCCCGCCGCGCCCCTCGCTCCCGCGCGCGACCTCGTCGCCGCCGACCACGCGCGACCAGGCGCGACGCACGAACCGAACCGGGTCTCGATAGCTACCGCACGCTGGTCCACGCCGGGTCGCCGAGCATCCACTGCGCGACCCACGCGCCGAGCCCGGGGATCGTGGCGAGCCCGCCGATCATCGTGTGCCCGTCGCCGGGCTGGACGAAGAACTTGGTGTTCGGACGCGCGTACTGCGCGGCGAGCAGCGCGTCGGTCGCGGGGACCAGCGAGTCGGTGTAGCCGAAGTACGATCGGATCACCGCGTCGTTGTCGAAGTGGAGCAGGCCGATCCGCGCGCTGGGGTGCGCGGACGCGACGGCGCCGACCACCGACGGGAACGACGCCGCGCAGTCGGAGCAGCCCGGCGGGAACTGGAGCTCCCACGCGCCCTGCCACGCCGCGTAGCTGGCGCGCACCTCGACGAACGGCGACGAGTCCTGGAGCAGGTGGACCTGCGCCGCCGGCCACGCGCTCGCGAACCGGTGGAAGTTGAGCGTCGCGCCGTAGCCACCGGCGCTCGATCCGGCGAGGTAGATCGTCGCCGCGCCGGGCAGCGTGGCGCGCAGGCGCTCCACGAACTGCTGGGTGTTGGTCGCGCCGGTGTGGTGCACCGTGCGATCGCCGCCGCCGACCGGGTAGGTCCGGGTCTGCACGCCGGCGTGGAGATCGCCGGTGCAGTACGGCACGTACACGAACGTCGCGCGCGACAGCGGGTTGTTCGGATCGGAGCGATCCGGCTGGAGGAACGCGACCTCGGCGGCGAGCGTCGCGGTGTCGTAGGTATCCTCGATGTGGATCGACGACTTCTGGACGAAGCAGGTCGGGCCATCCCAGCACGCGCCGCCGCCCGAGAAGTACACGAACAGATCGTCGGACGTGGTCGAGCGATGGACGCCGATCCCGGCGGGCGTGCCGTTCCCACACGTCGTGCCGGGGAACGGGACCCAGGTCCAGGTGTTCGGCGGCGTGTCGATCGCCGCCGCGTCCGGCGCGGCATCGCGCGGGCCGGGGCCGGCGCCGCCGTCATCGCTGCAAGCGGCGAGCAGCAGCGCGCACAACGAGGCCGAGATCGAGGCCGAGATCGAGGAAAGCTTCGACGCGGCGGACATCGCGCGATCCTACCCCGGCGCGCCGCGCGACCGGGCCGCGGCTCACCCGACTCGCGCTCAGTACGCCTTGGCCCACACGACGCGCTTCGCGCTCGGCTTGCCGGTGAACGGGCAGATGCCGGGCTCGCCAGGCTCGAGCGGGATGCAGCGGACGGTGACGCCGAGGTCCGCCTTGATCTTGGCCTCGAGCTCCGGGTCGCCGTCGAAGTGCGTCATCGCGAACCCGCCGTGGATCGGCGTGGGCTCGTTCTCCTTCACCTTCGGAGGCGTGAAGTACGCGTAGAACTCCTCCTGGGTGTCGATCTGGCGGGTGTGCGCGGTGCGGAACGCCTGCGCGCGCGCGAACAGCGCGTCCTGGATCTCCTGCAGGATCGTCGAGATGTTCGCGACGAACTCGCCGCGCGCGACGCCGGTCTTGTCCTTGGGCGCCTTGTCGCGGCGGCCCATGAACACCGAGTCCTTGTCGATGTCGCGCGGGCCGATCTCGAGGCGGATCGGCGCGCCCTTCTTCACCCACTCCCAGACCTTGTCGCCGCCGGCGATGTCGCGATCGTCGAGCTGGACGCGCACCGGCCGGCCGGCGAACGACTGCGCCTCGAGATCCTTCTTCAGCGCCTTGCACCAGTCGAGCACGCGCGCGCGGTCCTCCGGCTT
Organism: Kofleriaceae bacterium; assembly: GCA_051952595.1. Taxonomy (GTDB): domain Bacteria; phylum Myxococcota_A; class Polyangia; order Haliangiales; family Haliangiaceae; genus JABFXX01. The sequence continues at coordinate 4,741 of JBQCJR010001089.1, read as the reverse complement.
GCGGATCACCGGGATGATGATGACGTGCTGGGGCGCCAGCTTCGGCGGCACCACCATGCCGTCGTCGTCGGCGTGGGTCATGATCATGCCGCCGATCAGCCGGGTCGACACGCCCCACGACGTGGTCCACGCGTGCACGACCGCGCCCTTGTCGTCCTGGAACTTGATGCCGGACGCCTTCGAGAAGTTCTGGCCGAGGAAGTGCGAGGTGCCGGCCTGCAGCGCCTTGTGGTCCTGCATCATCGCCTCGATGCAGAACGTCTGGACGGCGCCGGGGAACCGCTCGCCGGCCGTCTTCTCGCCCTGGATCACCGGCATCGCCATCCAGTTCTCGGCGAAGTCGGCGTAGACGCCGAGCATGCGCATCGTCTCCTCGACCGCCTCGGTGTCGGTGGCGTGCGCGGTGTGGCCCTCCTGCCACAGGAACTCGGCGGTGCGCAGGAACAGCCGCGTGCGCATCTCCCAGCGCACGACGTTCGCCCACTGGTTGATGAGCAGCGGCAGGTCGCGATAGCTCTGCACCCACTTCGCGAACGACGCGCCGATGATCGTCTCGGACGTCGGGCGCACGACCAGCGGCTCCTCGAGCGCGCCGACCGGCACGAGCTTGCCCTCGCGCGCCTCGAGCCGGTGGTGGGTGACCACCGCGCACTCCTTCGCGAAGCCCTCGACGTGCGCGGCCTCCTTCTCGAGGTACGACACCGGGATGAACAGCGGGAAGTACGCGTTGACGTGGCCGGTGGCCTTGAACATGTCGTCGAGCGCGCGCTGGATGTTCTCCCACAGCGCGTAGCCCCACGGCTTGATCACCATGCAGCCGCGGACGTCCGAATTCTCGGCCAGGTCGGCGGCCTTGATGACCTCCTGGTACCAGTCGGTGTAGTTCTCGTTGCGGGTCGGCGTGATCGCCGTCTGAGCCTTGGCGTTGGACATACGAACCTCGAGCGTCGAGGCATACCGCAGCGCGACGAGCCCTGCACAGCCGGTGCGCCACGCATGTTCGAGATCGCGTGTCGACGTGCGCCCGCCCCTGGGCCGCGCGGTGCGCGCGCGGTGGACGCGCGGTGCGCGGCGCGGGCAACGGCGCACGCCAGCTCCCGTCGACGCGTCCCCGGGCGATCCGGTACGATCTCCCCATGCGGTTGCGCGTGCTCGTCGTACTTGGGTTCGCGTGTGCGGGCAGCCCCCCGCCGGCGGTCGTCGAGAACCGCGCCCCACCCCCGCCGCCACCCGAGTGCTCGGACGATCGCGTCGCCGAGATCACCGACGCGCTGCGCGCCCGCTGGAACGTCGTCGACCACCTCGTGGTGCGCTGTACCGCCGGCACGTTTCCCGAGCCGGGCTACTTCGTCGAGGCGCTGGGCTCCCGCGACGAGTCGATCCGGATCGGCGTGCTCGCCGCAGATCGGGTCACCGAGCTGGTGCCGTTCGTCGAGCGCAGGCTCGGCGTGGCGACCAGCGTCCTCGACTACGCCGCCGCGGATCTCGACGGCGACGGCATCGACGAGGTGCTCGAGACCTGGCGGCGCAGCGCCCACGGCCCGATGGGCTCGGACAACTGGGTCGTCGTGCGCCGGATCGAGAACAAGCAGTTCGCCGAGATCCAGGGGCCACACCTCAGCGTGTACTTCCCGGATCTCGGCAACTGCACGGCCAGCACGCGGCTCGAGGGCCGCACGCTGGTCGTCGAGGTCGAGAGCGCCAGCGGCATCCCGCCGAGCGCCTGCCTATCGATCGGCCGTCACGCGTTCGCGATGCGCGACGGCGCCCTCGTCGAGGTCAAGTAGCGAGCTCAGGCCAGGCCGGCCTGAGCGGCGACCTCGGCAGCGAAGTCGCCCTTCTTCTTCTCGAGGCCCTCGCCGAGCTCGAACCGGACGAACCGGCGAACTCGGATGTTCTCGCCGATCTTGGCGATCAGCTCCTGCTGGACCTGGTCGATCGTCTTGTCCGGGTTCTTCACCCACGCCTGATCGAGCAGGCAGATCTCCTTCATCCACTTCGAGATCTGGCCGTCGACCATCTTCTGGACGACCTGCTCCGGCTTGCCGGACTCCTTGGCCTTGGCGAGCAGCACCTCGCGCTCGCGCTCGACGAGCTCGGGGCTGACCTCTTCCTTGCGGACGAACTGCGGGTTCATCGCCGCGATCTGCAGCGCGACATCGCGCGAGAACGCCTGGAAGTCCTCGTTGCGGGCCACGAAGTCGGTCTCGCAGTTGATCTCGACGAGCACGCCGATCCGGCCGCCGCCGTGGATGTACGACGTCACCGAGCCCTCGGTCGCCTCGCGGCCGGCCTTCTTGGCCGCCTTCGCGAGCCCCTTGGCGCGCAGGTAGTCGATCGCCTTGTCGATGTCGCCGCCGACCTCGACGAGCGCCTTCTTGCAGTCCGACATGCCCGCGCCGGTGCGCTCGCGCAGGTCCTTGATCAGGGTTGCAGTGACTTCCACGACGTTACTCCTGGTTCGGAGAGGCCGACGCCTCGGGGTTGAAGATGCTGGCGCCGGTCGACATCTCGACGCGCGGGCCATCGCCGCCCGACGACACGTGGATCACGCGCTCGCCCGGCTCCTCGCGCTCCTGGCCACGGGTGCGCGCGGTCTCCTTGTAGACCTTGTTGCCGATGATCGCCGCGTCGGCGATCCGAGCCGCGAACAGCTTGATCGCGCGGATCGCGTCGTCGTTGCCCGGGATGACGTAGTCGATCTGGTCCGGATCGCAGTTCGTGTCGGTGATCGCGACCACCGGGATCTCGAGCTTGCGCGCCTCGTCGACCGCGATGTGCTCCTTGTGCGGGTCGATCACGAACAGCATGCCGGGGACCTTCGACAGGCCCTTGATGCCGCCGAGCGACTTCATCAGCTTGTCGCGGTCGCGGCGGATCATCACCTGCTCGCGCTTGGTGAGGGCGAACAGCGTGCCGTCCTCCTCCATCTTCTCGAGCGAGCGGAGCCGCTCGAGCGAGCCCTTCACGGTGCGGAAGTTGGTGAGCGTGCCGCCGAGCCAGCGCTGGGTCACGTAGTGCTGACCGGAGCGGGTCGCCTCCTCGACGATCACGTCCTGCGCCTGCTTCTTGGTGCCGACGAACAGGATGGTCTCACCGCGCGAGGTGGTGTCGATCACCGCCTGGAACGCTTGCCGGAACAGCTTGACGGTGTGCTGCAGGTCGATGATGTGGATGCCGTTGCGGGCGCCGAAGATGTACTGCTTCATCTTCGGGTTCCACCGGCCGGTGTTGTGCCCGAAGTGCACGCCCGCCTCGAGCAGCGCGCGCATGCTGATGGGGTTCTGCCCCGTTGCCTCTGCCATCGTTTCCATGTCGATCCTTTGCGTTGGTTGCCACCGACACCGTCGTCGATCGCCGGAAACCCCTAGGAGGGCCACGCCCGGGCGATCTCGGATGTCGTGCGTTGTTCCCCGCCAATTCGAGGACGCGCGGGATCTAGCACGCGCGCGCCGCGGCCAGCAAGAGCACTGAACGCCTACGATCCCGGCAAGTTAGTTCGAAGCGTGCGAGAGGTTCGTGATACGAGGGGCCATGAGAGCTCTGTTGTTCGTCGCTGGTCTGTCCTTGTTCGGCTGCAAGGATTCCACCAAGGATCTCGAGAACCTCGCGGATCGCGCGTGCGCCTGCAAGGATGCCGATTGCGGCAAGAAGGTGCTGGCCGAGCTGGCGAAGTTCAAGGACGCCCGGGGCGACGAGAAGCGGGCGGCGGCGGCCGGCGAGAAGCTCGCCAAGTGCGTGGTCGAGGCCGGGGTGTCGCCCGAAGAGCTGGTCAAGGCCCTCGAGTCGCTCGCGGAGTAAGTCCGCCCGCCGGTCCGCAGGTCCGGTATCGTCCGGGGCCATGAGGCCCCTCTTCCTCGCTGCGGCCCTCGGCGCGGCGGCGTGTTCGTCGGCGAACCACGGCGCTGCCCCGGCGCAGCCCGGCCCCGCCCGGCCCGAGCCTGTGGAGGCCCGGCCGGCCGATCCGCCGCCCCCGGCGCTGCGGCTGCCCGGCGACGTCCGCCCGACCCAGTACGCCCTCGAGCTGACGATCGTCCCGGAGGAGCCGGTCGCGACCGGCCGCGTGACGATCGCCGCCGACGTGGTCCGCCCCACCCGCGTGGTGTGGCTGAACGCGACCGATCTGAAGGTGACGCGGGCCACGATCGACGGGCGGCCGGCGCGCGTGATCCCCGGCGGGGACGACTTCGTCGGGCTGACCCTCGATGCCGAGCTGCCGCCCGGCCCGCACCCGATCGAGGTGGCGTGGACGGGGGCGATCGACCCGCAGCGCAGCCGCGGCATCTACTCCGAGAAGGAGGGCGACGACCGCTACGTCTACACGTTCTTCGAGCCGATCGACGCCCGCCGCGCGTTCCCGTGCTTCGACGAGCCGGCCTACAAGGTGCCGTGGCAGCTGACGTTCCACGTCAAGAAGGACCACGTCGCGCTCGCCAACGCGCCGGTGGTCCGCGAGACCGACGAGCCGGGCGGCATGAAGCGGGTCGAGCTCGCGGTGTCGCGCCCGATCCCGAGCTACCTGGTGGCGTTCGTCGTCGGGCCGTTCGAGGTGATCGACGGCGGCACCGCGGGGCGGGTAAAGACGCCGGTGCGTTTCGTGATCCCGCAGGGCCGCGCCGGCGAGCTGCGGTGGGCCCAGCAGGTCACGCCGCGGGTGGTCGCCGCGCTCGAGGACTACTTCGACATGGACTACCCGTACGGCAAGCTCGATGTCGCGGTCGTGCCTCGCTACTGGGGAACG
>JBQCJR010001088.1:0-3430 GCA_051952595.1 Kofleriaceae bacterium | reverse complement strand
GTGGACCATGAGGTGGGTGTCGTCGAGGTGGACCAGCGGGCGGTGGCGCAGCCACTCGATCAGGCGGTCGCAGTCCGGCGCCGCGAGGATCTCGTCGAGGGTGTCGCGCTTCTTGGCCGCTCCCGCGCCCGCCGCGCGCGCCAGCAGGTGCAGGTCGTGATTGCCCAGCACGCAGGTGACCGAGGATTCGTGCTCGCGCGCCCACCGCAGCACGTCGAGCGAGCGCGGCCCGCGGTTCACCAGGTCGCCCACCAGCCACAGCTGGTCCGAGGCGGGCGAGTAGTCGATCAGCGCGAGCAGCCGGTCGAGGCTGGCCATGCAGCCCTGGATGTCGCCGATCGCGTAGCGGACCACGTTACGTAGGTACCACGTGACAAACCCGTAGCGAAAATCACAGGTCTTGAATCAGAAGAACACCCGCCGCATGATCCCTCGATGAACAAGCTCGGGGCACTGTGGATCGCGCTCGCGACGAGCGCGGGTTGTTACGCGACCGGCTACGGCTACGGCTCCGCCGGCTACTCGTCCGGCGCGTACGTCGGCACCACCGCGGCGGTCAGCTACAGCACGCCGCCGCCCGCGGTCGTGGATCTGGATGTGGACCTCTATCACGAGGACCGCCCCGGCCACGTGTACATCAACGGCCGCCACACCTGGGTCAACGGCCAGTGGGTCTGGCAGCCCGGCTACTGGGAGGCCGATCGCCCCGGCTACGTCTACGTCCAGGGCTACTGGAACAACAACGTGTGGGTCGACGGCCAGTGGACCACGCACCGCCCCGGCTACGTCTACACCGGCGGCTACTGGGATCGCCGCGGCCGCGGCCACGTGTGGGTCAACGGCACCTGGGAGCGCGACCGCGGCGAGCACGTCTACGTGCGCGGCCGCTGGACCAACGATCGCGGCGTGCGCAGCTACCGCCGCGGCGGCTGGGAGCACCGCTCGCGCGGCCCCGCGATCCGCGACCACCGGCGCTAGCACGCGCGGTGTGCCGAGCCGCTTTTTGGTATGAATCGCGGGATGTTCCGGGCCGCCGACGAGCTCGAGCCCGCCCTGGCGGAGGCGTGCGCGCGGGCCCGCGCGGCTGCGCCGGGCGTGAACCTGGACGAGCGGGTGCTCGCCGAGCGGCTCGCCGCGACGCTCGCGGAAGAGGCCGATCCGGTGGCCGCGCTCGCCGAGCTGCACGTCGAGGATCTGTTCGTGGCGATCGCAGCGGCGCGCGGCGACCGCGCGGCGATCGAGCGGATCGACCAGCGGGTGCGCCGCGAGGTCGCCGCGGTGACGCGTAGCCACGGTGCGTCGGGCGGGTTCGCCGACGATCTGGAGAGCGAGGTGCGGGCGCTCGTGCTCGCACCTCGCGACGGGGCCCCGCCGCGGATCGGCAGCTACGCCGGGCGCGGGCCGCTGGATGGCTGGCTGCGCGTCACGGCGACGCGCGAGGCGCTCCGCCTGCGCAAGCGCGCCGAGCGCGACCACGGCGGCGACCACGAGCTCGAAGCGCTGGCGGCCATCGGCTCGCCGGAGCTCGACTACCTCAAGGCGGCGTATCGCGATCACTTCCGTCGCGGCTTCGCGGCAGCGCTGCGCGGGCTCGACGACCGCCAGCGGAACCTGATCCGCCTCCACTACGGCGACGGGGTCGGCGTCGAGCGGCTCGGCCAGATCTACCGCGTCCATTTCTCGACGATCTCGCGGTGGATCGCCGCCGCGCGCCGCCAGCTGTTCGAGGCGACCCGCGCCGCGGTGCGCGAGCAGCTCGCGGTGTCCGATGCCGAGTTCGAGCAGCTGATGGACCTGGTCCGCAGCCGCCTCGACGTCACGATCAGCCTGCTGGTCCGTCCTGCCGAATGAACGTTCGTACGATTTCGGTGCAAAACCCCGAGCGCGGCGACTCAACGGGATGCGGGGCGGTTTGCGCTCCGGAAAAGGACGATCCCATGTTCCAGGTTCCACGTGTCCCGTTCGCGACCTTCGTGCTCGCCGCCACCACCGCCACCACCATCGCCGGGTGCAGCGCCTCGACCCAGGGCAAGTTCCTGCTGCCGCCGGGCTCCCAGCTCGAGGTCAACGGCGAGCGGATCGCGGTCCACGACGATGGCTCCGCCGAGATGTCGGCGTTCGGCTGGGGCGGCGCGCGCTACCGGGTGCTGCAGGGCGAGAAGGTGGTGGCGAGTGGCAAGCTCAATACCGAGTTCCGGCCGATCTCGCTGATCTGGCCGATCTTCGGCGTGCTCTACGTGCCCAAGGGGCTCAAGGATGCGCCGTACGACCTGCGCGGTGCCGCCGAGACCACCGCCCATCCGTGATGCGCGCCGCGACGTGAGGGGGCCGGCGATGCAGTGCCCCGACGAGAACATCGTGCTCGACTTCGTCGAGGGACGGCTCGCCGCGGGCGCGCTGGCCGAGACCGACGCGCACCTCGCGAGCTGCGAGGACTGCCGGCGGGTGGTCTCCGCGCTGGCTCGCGGCTCGGCGCCGGGCGCTCTGGGCGAGCCCCACGCGTTCGTGGAGGGCATGCGGGTCGGCCGGTACCTGCTGCTCGAGCACCTCGGCGACGGTGGGATGGGCGTCGTGCACGCGGCGTGGGATCCCGAGCTCGATCGGCGGATCGCGATCAAGCTGCTCCGGCCCGAGCTCCGCGACACCGCGTGGGCACACGCGCGGGCTCGCCTGCTCCGCGAAGGCCGCGCGATCGCTCGGCTCGCCCACCCCAACGTCGTCGCGGTCCATGACGTCGGCGAGCTCGGCGGTGGGGTGTTCGTCGCGATGGAGTACGTCGATGGCGGCGCGCTCGCGACCTGGCGCGATCAGACCCGCGGGGCCGACGAGGTGATCGCGGCGTTCGCGCAGGCCGCGCGCGGGCTGGCCGCGGCGCACGCGGCCGGCCTGATCCACCGCGACGTCAAGCCTGCCAACCTGCTGATCGGTCGCGATGGTCGGGTCCGCGTCGTCGATTTCGGCCTCGCGAACGCGCCCGCGGTCCGCGGCGCGCTGCCCGCCGCGGCCGGCGACACCACCACGACCGGCGCCCTGCTCGGCACGCCTCTCTACATGGCCCCGGAGATCCACGCGGGCGCGATCGCCGACGAGCGCAGCGACCAGTACGGCCTCGCGCTCTCGCTCTACGAGGTGCTCGCCGGGGTCAAGCCGTTCACCGGGAGCACGCTCGACCAGCTCGCGCAGGACAAGCGGGCTCGCGCGCTGGCGACGCCGGCGCGCCGCGTGCCGCCTCGGGTGCTCGCGATCCTCGAGCGCGCGCTCGCGCCGGATCCCACCGCGCGGTGGCCCTCGATGCAGGTGCTCGCCGACCAGCTCGGCCGCTATCTCGGTCGCCGCCGGCGCCGCGCGATCTACGCGGCCGCGATCGCGGTGGCGGCGCTAGCCGCGGGCGTTACGCTGCTGGGCGGTCATCGCGCCCACGCTCTCTGCG
>JBQCJR010001087.1:0-5157 GCA_051952595.1 Kofleriaceae bacterium | reverse complement strand
AGTGTCCCGGTCGCAATCCGTGCGGTGATCCACAGTTGATGGCACCCTCGGCGTGCGGGCCCATAGCTCAGCGGTGAGAGCGGCCGGCTCATAACCGGTGGGTCCCTGGTTCAAACCCAGGTGGGCCCACGGACGAGCCTGAAATCTGAACGTCGAAAGGGTACGAAGTGCGCGAACAGCTCGTGTTCCTCCTGCAGCTCCAACAATCGGACGTCAAAGTCCGAGAGCTCGAGACTGCGGTCACTCAGCTCCCGAGCAAGCTCGACCCGCTCCGGCGGGACCTCGCCAAGCTCCAGGGCATGCTCGATGCCGAGCGCACCAAGCTCACCGAGACCGAGGCGTGGAGAAAGTCGCAGCAGGAGCTGCTCGATCGCGAGCGCGACGCGCTCAAGCTCGCGCAGAGCAAGCTCCAGGCGTCGAAGAACAGCAAGGAGTTCGGCGCCGCGAGCCGCGAGGTCGAGAACAAGCGCAAGTCGATCAGCGATCGCGAGAGCGAGCTCAAGAAGATCGGCGAGGCGTCCACCGCGTCGAACGCGCAGCTCGCGTCGCGCACCGGCGACGTCGAGGGCCTGCGCAGCCAGCTCGCGAGCAGCGAGGCGGCGATCGCCGAGCAGCTCGCCTCGATCCAGGGCGAGCTCGGCGAGGCGCGCAGCGCGCGCGATGCCGCGCGCGGCCAGGTCGAGAAGCAGTGGCTCAAGATCTACGACTCGGTCGCGCAGAAGCGCGGCTACGGGGTCGCCCCGGTGATCAAGGGCGTGTGCCAGGGCTGCCACATGTCGCTCCCGCCGCAGCTCAACAACATCCTCGCGCGGATGGAGAGCATCGAGACCTGCCCGCGGTGTGGCCGCCTGGTCTACCGCAAGGAGCTGCTCGAGCCCAAGCCGGAGCCGGCCGCCGAGGCCGCTCCGCCGAGCGACGACGCGCCGAAGTCGTAGCCAGCCTTCGCCTGGCTCAGCGCTCGAGCCGCTCGGCGAGCGCGAACAGCGGATCGCGCCGCGTGTCGAGGATGTGCGCCGCCGCCCGCGCGATCCCCGCGATCGGCGCGGCCGGCTGGCTCGCCAGGAAGCTCGCGGCATCACCGGCGCCGCCCCACCACTGCTTGGCGCGCGCGACCCCGCTCATCACCGCCGGCTCGCCGATCGCGGCGTGCAGGAACGCGGCGAGCGGCGACGGCCCGGTATCGAAGCTCGACTCCGAGGCGCGGCCCTCGGCGAGCAGGCGGTGCAGCGAGCCATCGAGCTCGCCCGCCGCAGCGTCCGCCGCCGGCAGGAACTGCTCGATCCGCCGCATCGACGGGCGGTCCGCCGACTTGATCCCGCCCATGAAGTAGTCGAGCGGGACGTCGCCGCCGGTGACCTCGGCGAGCGCCTCGACCACCGCGATCGAGTACAGCTTGGCGCGCAGGTAGCGCACCGCGAGCTCGAGGTTGCCGGTGGTGCGCGCGACCCGCCGCGCGTGCAGCTCCGGCCGAGGCTCGCCGCCCCACGCGTGGAACACGCGATCGGCCGGCAGCCACGCGAGGAACCCCTCCATCTTCTGCAGGGCGATCCGGTAGTCGCGCACGGTGTAGACCATCGGCGAGTGCAGCGCCGGGTTGCTCTCGGGCAGCAGCTTCCACGTGTTGTCGAGGACGCGCGCCGGATCGTTGTCGGCGAAGTTCTCGATGTCGCGGTTGCCGACGCGGACGGCGCGGCGGACCGCCTCGTCGAGCGCGTCGCCGGACAGCCCGAGCCCGCGCAGCCGGTCGTGCAGCGGAGCCACCGGATCGACGCGGAACGGGATCGTCTGCTCGATGCACGCCGCGACGCAGATCCGCTGCTCGCGGGTCAGCGCGCCGGCGAGCTGGATCGCCGCGACGATCGCCGACGACAGCTCGTTGAGCCCGGTGGTCGGCGTCACCACGTCGCCGACCTGCCGGTCGAACACCGCCAGCACGTCGCCGATCACCGCCGCGGCCCCGGGCAGCACCCGCCAGCCTTCGGCCTCGACGGCGAGCACCGGCGCGAGCTCGGCCTTCATCGACCGCGGCGGGCCCTGATCGACCTGGATGTAGACCGCGTCGTGGTAGAGCGCGGCGATCACCTCGAGCGGATCGCCATCGGCGATCATGTCCACCACGTGGTCGTGGTTGTGGAACTCGCGCCCGGCCGCGGACAGCGCGGCGTGGATCGAGAAGCCCCACGCCTCGATCTCCGGGATGGTCGCGGGCGAGCCGAGCTCGTGGAGGGCCCGCCACAACGCGTTCACGATGTCGTGTACCGGCGAACGATCGCTGTCCATGGTCCCCAAGGGATCACGGTATCACGGCTCACCGGTGCGGCTGCGGCGCGCACCTACCTGTCATATAGAGGCCCGTACGGCGGAGAGGTCAGTAAGCCGAGTTCTGTCGTGGATGACCATTCCTCTAGGCCCACCGTTGCCGGTGGGCTCGAGCGACCAACCCGGAGTCATCGCGCGGGCAACGCGACCCCTGTCTGGTCTTGCTTCGGGTGGGGTTTGCCGTGCCCCCTCCGTCACCGGAGGGGCGGTGCGCTCTTACCGCACCGTTTCACCCTTACCTGCCTCGCGGCAGGCGGTTTGTTTTCTGTGGCACTTTCCTGCGAGTCGCCTCGACTGGCCGTTAGCCAGCACCCTGCCCTGTGAAGCTCGGACTTTCCTCTCGTGGCTGCGCTCGCGCGCGGCCGCCAGCGGTCATCTCGACATCTCCGCCGTACGGGCCTCGAACGTCTACCACATCTGCCTCACGCCGGGAGCGCCCGGTTGTACACGCCGTTCTTCAGATTGCGGCGGATCACCAGCGCCTCGCGGATCACCTTCCACATGTCGCGCAGCGGGTTGACGCGCGACCGCCGGTCGTCGGTCCACTCCACGCCGACCTCCTCGATCGCGAAGCCGCGGCGGCGGGCGAGCGCGAGGATCTCGAGATCGAACGCCCAGCCATCGATCCGGCCGCGCTGGAACAGATCGCGCGCCGCCTCGGCGGTGAACGCCTTGAACCCGCACTGGGTGTCGCGCACGCCGGGCACCAGCGAGCGCTGGACGACCTTGTTGCACAGCCGGCTCCACATCACGCGGTACCGCGGCTGCTTGATGTCGCTGCGCGCGCCCTCGGCGTAGCGCGAGCCGATCGCGATCTCGGCGCGACACCCGACGAGCGGCGCGAGCAGGCGCGGCAGCTGCTCGGGTGGCATCGAGCAATCGGCGTCGCACATCACGCGGATCTGGCCGCGCGCGGCGAGCATGCCGCGGCGCACCGCCGCGCCCTTGCCGCGGTTCGGGACCTGGCGGATCAGCCGGAGGTTCGGGATCCGCGCCATCGCCTGCTCGACGACGGCGCAGGTCTCGTCGGTGGAGCCGTCGTCGACGACCACGATCTCGGCGCGCAGCGGCTGGCTCGCGAGGAACGCGTGCAGGCGATCGAGGGTCGGGGGCAGCCGGAGCTGCTCGTTGTAAGCGGGCACGACGATCGAGAGGTCGACAAACGACATACGGGCTCCTTCGACCCACGCGGGTCGCGACACGGAACGGCCGACAGCCGCGGGCTAGCCGGCGAGCGCGGGGCGCCGGAACACCAGCCGGCGCTGCGCGGGATAGGTCCACACCACGAACACCACCGCGGCGCACACGATCTTCGCGGCCAGATACGGCACGCGAAGCTCGACGGCGACCAGCTGCATCGCGAACGCCATCAGGAGCGCGGTCGCCACGGAGACCACCCCGAAGCGTGCGACCTGATTGATCGAAAGCGGCGAGCGATCACGGAACGCGACGTACTTGTTCATCGCGAAGCACGCCGCGGCCCCCGCGGTGGATGCCGCGAACGCCGCGCCCGCGATCGGTGCGCCGAGCTGCTCGACCAGGAGGACGAGCGCGGTGACATCGATCGCGGTCGCGACGGCGCCGCCGAGGCCGGCTGCGAGCATCTCGCGGGTGGGGTTCACGCCCAGTCCGATGAGCAGCCGGCATGCCACGCCCGGTGGTCCGGCAACCCGGCGATTCGACACGCGCCGGGTGTCAAACCCTCGACGGGTCAAGGTGGTCCGACAACACCAGCGTCAGTCGGTTGGACGACTGCGGTGTCACTGCCGTCCGGATCGTCGCCGGACGGCGGGGGCTCGCCGGGAGCACCCGGTGCGCTGCCTTCGACCGGCGCACACGCCGGGCGCTTGCGCGGCGTCACCAGGCCATCGGCGTCGCCGATCACGAACGGCGGCGCGCCATCGAGATCGTGGATCGCCACGCCGCGATCGCCGGCGATCGCGAGCTTGCGCTCGGCCACCCACTCGACCGCGAGGCCGGCGGCGCCGCGCTCGAGCTCCTGGAGCGCGCCGGTGGCGGCATCGACCACGAACGCCGCGGTATCCGTCGCGCCGGGCACGCAGCGATCGTCGAGCACGGCGACGAACGCGAGGTGCGCGCGATCCGCGGACCACGCCGCGGTGTGGCCGTCGACCACGCCGGGGCTCGGCACCGAGACCACGCGGTGCGACTTGCCGATCCGGAACGCGCTCGCGAGGCCGTGGTCGTCGAAATCGGCGGTGACGTCGGGCACCGGGATCGCGTGGGGCACGACCGCCTGGCCGTTGGCCTCGAGCCACGGCCCGGCGGGCCGGGTCGACTTCGGGGGCAGCGCGGTGAGCCGGCCGTCGTCGTCCAGGTGGCGCCAGGTCCGCCGCGGCGCGCCGCTCCCGATCCAGACGCCGGGCCGGCGGGTGGTCGCGTACGCGATCTCGACCGGCCCCGGGGTGCCGAGCTCGATCGGCCGGATCGCGCGGCCGCGCGCGAGATCGAGGATGCCGACGGCGAGCGTCGTGCGGGACTTCGCGCGCTGGCGGGTGACGTAGAGGATCTTGTTCGCGGCCGGCACGCGCAGCCCGCCGATCACCGCGCCGAGCGTGCGGGTGAGCCGGTACCAGCGCGGCGCCTCGGGATCGTAGGCGTAGAGATCGCCGCCCGCGGTGACCACCACGGCGCGGGCGAGCGCGGCGAGGAACGCCGGCTGATCCTCGTCGAGGCGGCGCTTCCAGGCCTCGCCGAGCGGCGTGGCGAGGAACGGCTGGAGCGCGGGCTGCTCGAGCGACGCGTGGCCCCACTTGCCGAAATCGCCGGCGACCGAGCGCTGGAGCGGCGCGACCAGCTCGTCGTGCTTGCCGAGCT
>JBQCJR010001086.1:0-10907 GCA_051952595.1 Kofleriaceae bacterium | reverse complement strand
AGCCGCCGGACTAATAGATCTGGAGGGTCAGCTTGGTTTGGAACCCGTCGGTGGTCTTCAGGCCCTTGAGGGCCGGCTCGACCACCTGGCGGACGCACCGATCGGCGATAGCCTCGGCACCCGCGAGGCTCGACGACGCCGGCTCGAGCTTGATCACCCACACCCCCGGGTCGTCCTCGTACTCGCCCTGGACGTACGACGCCTTCATGCCGAGGGTGACCAACAGGGCCGCCTTGTGGGTGGCGGCGGCATAGGCCTCCCAGCATGCAACGAAGTCCGGCCGGGTGGCGTCCTCGGTCAGCTTGCCGGTGACCAGCGGGAACGACCGCGCGGTCGGCGGCGGCGCGGCGGTCAGCTCGACCTTCACCCGATCCGACGGGCGGCGGCTCGGGGCCTTGGTCAGGTAGAGATCGGCGGTCTTGCTCGCGCCGAGCAGGATCGGATCGAGCCCGGCGTCGCCGAGCGTGGTGAGCTGGCTGATCGCGCGGTCGCGCAGCGCGCTGCCCACCGGCACGGCGAGCACGCAGCGGTGGAGCACCCGCGCGCCGAGCTCGGCGTGCTCCTTCTTGCCCTGGGCGGCGACCAGCGCGGCGCCGTACGCGCAATCGATCTCGGGTGGCAGCGCGACCTTCTCGGCGTCGTACTGGCCGAGCGCCTGGGCGTACGCCGCGATCGCCACCTCGTGATCGCCCCGCGCGTGCGCGGCGGCGCCGAGCGCGGCGTGGTAGTCGCCGACCGCGGAGCGCGCGGTGCGCCGGCACACCTGATCGAAGCAGCGCAGGTGATCCTGGCACTGCATGCTCGCGCCGCAGCTCTCGTACTCGCGCGACTTCTGCTCGGCGCGCCCGCCGGCCCCCGGCTCCGAGGCGGTCGCGCGCGCATCACAACCGGCCGCCAGTGCGACCAGGCACAGCCAAGCCCTCATGGCACCGAGCATAACTCACCACCGCGATCCGCGGATCGGTGTGGTCCGCGCGTCTCAGTGTGGCCGGCGCATCGTGAATGGTCCGCCACGGCGGGGCGCGCACGGCCGGGTTTCGTGACGCGCGCCGCGTGGCCTCCCGCTTGCTGAGCGCTCGGGCGATGACTCGTGCCCCCGCCCTCGCGGCCTCGCTACTGTCGCTCGCCGCCGTCGCCTGTGATGGCGACGCGCCGTCCTCGATCCAGGTCTCCACGGGGACCGAACCCGCGCTGATCGCGCTCCGCGATGGCCTCGACGCTCCGTGGCAGCGCCTCACCGCGCGATCGCCCGGGCGCTACGAGCGGGAGGTCCACGGCCCGTACCAGCTCGTCGTGGTGTGCGACGCCGGCGACGGCGCGTCCACCACGTACCAGGTCGCGCGCACGCCGGAGGATCCACGCACGATCGAGCTGTCGTGCGCTCGGCCGTCGAGCGCGCACCCGGTCACCGGGACGATGATCCAGCCGGGCGTCGTGCGACTCGGCGCGCGTGACTACGATCAGTCGCTGAGCTCGCCGTGGAGCTTCGAGCTGTTCACCGAGCCCGGCACGTTCGATCTGGTGGCGATCTCGGATGATCGGGCGGTGCTCCGGCGCGACCTCGTGGTGCAGGGCCCCGTGGAGGTCAGCCCGGCGATCGACGTCGAGGCCGAGGGCGTGCAGCTCGTGGCGGCCCCGCTGGTCGTCCCCAACGCGGATGACGCCGCGGAGTCGGTCACCGCGCACATCTCGCTGAGCACCCGCGGGACGCCGTTCGTCGCGGTGTTCACCGGCGATCCCTCGGGGGGGCGCGCGCTGCCGGCCGGCGCGCTCGCGGCGGGCGATCAGCAGCTCGCGAAGCTCACCGCGCGCTCGGGGCCGAGCGAGCGATCGCTCCAGCGGCCGCTCGACGGCGACGACACGTTCGTGCTGCCCGCGCCGCTCGGGGCGGTGCGCTTCTCCGGCGAGGCCGGTCAGCTCGCCGCGCAGTGGACGACCACGCCGCCGTACGACGAGCTCCAGCTGTGGGCGAACGGCGAGTCGGCGAACGGCGCGTCGCGGGCGTTCCACACCCTGCAGCTCACCGCCCGGTTCGTCGAGGCGACCGGCGAGTCGCGCGCGCGGCTCGACAGCGAGATCCTCGGCTTCGAGCCGCGGTGGCGGGTCGACCTGTCGCGCCCACACGAGCGGCAGCTCGCCGCGATGACGGTCGGCGAGACTCGCGCGGTGTCCTCGTACGCCGAGCGGTTCCAGCCGCTGCCGGACGCGCCGTGACAGGCCGCTCAGCGAGCGCGCCGCGCGACCGCGTCGGGCAGCACCTGCCGGGGCTGCGCGGCCAGATCGGCGAGCCAGATCAGCGCGCCGATCACGAGCGCGACCGAGCTCGCGAACGCCAGATACACGCCGTGCAGCGCGTCCGAGCTCGTGCACCACAGGCCGAAGCACGCGGTGCTGATCGCGCCGACCACGACGCCGGTCGTGGCCGCCCGGCGCTCGGAGTTGCTCGACCAGCCGAGCGTCGCGACCAGCGCGATCCCGGACGCCAGCTCGATGGCGCCGATCGGCGGCGCGATCGCGGTCATCGCGATCCCCGTGGCCACCACCAGCCACGACAGGACGCGCAGCGCGAACAGCCCGCCATCGAGGCCGCGCTGCGTGCGGATCAGCGCGATCGCGGCGAACACCAGGCCGTACAGGTACGGCGGCCACAGCGGCGGCAGCAGCAGCGGGGTGATCGGGCGGTTGCAGCCGTCGATCGCGGGGAGGAACAGGCACGCGAACAACAAGATCCCGGAGGTCCCGGTGATCGGGCGGTGGCGTCGTCGCGCGGTGGGGTGGATGCGCGCGGCCGGCATCTCGATCGGCCCGGTGCCGAGATCGTGATCACCCATGCCGGCCGATGATGACATGGCGGCTCCGTCGTCGTGCGCACGAATGGAGTGTCCGTCCGTCGACAGCGCGACGTGGCGCGACGCACGTTCGCGTCACCGGATCGCGGACCTAGGGCGCTCCGCCGTGACGTACATCGCACGCCGTGCCGAGGTGTGCCGCTTGCTCTCACGGCCGCACATCGATGAACACCTCCTCGACCTGGATCGCGAGCCTCGGCCTGGCCATGGCTGCTGCGTGTGGGAATAGCGCCCACACCGACCCCGACGCCACACCGAACCCGGATGCACCGGCACCCGCCGCCGGCACGATCCGGGTCACGACCACGACCGCGCCCGCGCTGATCGCGTTCCGCGACGGCCCGACCGCCGCCTGGCAGACCCCGACGGAGGAGGCGCCCGGCCGCTACGCGTTCGACGTCCATGGCCCCTACGAGGTGACCGTGGTGTGCCGCCGCCCCGGCGCGCTCGACGTGCACCAGCGCGCGCGCACGCTCGACGACGCGATCGACCTCGCCGTGCCCTGCCCCGTGCCCGCGCCGCCGACCCACGCGGTGACCGGCACGATGAAGCAGAGCGGCATCCTGCAGCTCGGCCCGAACGGGTTCGACAACGGCGGCGGCAACGGTCAGCCGTGGCAGTTCGAGATCCAGGCGCCGGCCGGCACGTTCGACCTGCTCGCGATGACCACCGACTGGGTCAAGATCGTGCGTGGGATCGAGGTGGCAGGGCCCACCGCGGTGCCGGGCGTGCTCGATGTCGATGGGACCGGCGTGCGGCTGGTGCCGGTGCCATTCGAGGTCACCAACGAGGATCCCACCCACTCGATCGGGATTCACGTCTCGATCGAGACGCCATCGACCAGCCGGATGTACGTCTCGACGAGCGGCGAGACCGGTGGCCGCCAGGTGCCCGCGTCGGCGCTGCTCGCGACCGATCTCCAGCTCGCCACGGTGGTCTCCGGAAACGCCACGGTGAACCGGACGATCCAGCGCCCCCTCTCCGCGGGCACGACGTTCACCCTGCTGCCGCAGCTCACCGGCGTGACGCTGGCGGCCGAGGGCGGCCAGGTCACCGGATCGTGGACGAACCTGCCTCCGAACGACGTGGTCCAGCTGAGCACGGAGGGCTTCTCGGACGACTTTGCGACCTATCACACGCACACCAAGCAGCTCACCGCGGCGTTCCTCGCGGCGACCGGCGCGCACGCGGCGCGGCTCGAGACCGATCAGCCCGGCTTCGATCCGAGCTGGCGCATCGGGCTCGATCGGCTCATCCGCAAGCTGGGGGTGATCGTTCTCCGCGCGAACGACGAGATCGCGACCTCGGAGCTCTGGATGAATCCGACCTTCGCGCCGCCGTCGATCCAGAGCGAGCGCGCGCACCGCATCGTCGATGCGCTCCGCGCGCTGCGCCGGACGTATCCGGCAAGCAACGTGGCGTCCGCGACTCGATGACTTTCTTCCACGCCGGCGGGTCGAACGAACGACGTGTCGCGGTGGTGCGCGACGGGAAGGTGACGCGCGTCGCGTGGCCTCGCGCTTGCTCCACGGGCGCGCCATGAAAGCTCACGCTCTCCTGCTCGCTCCTCTCTCCTTCTCGATCGCCGCGTGCGGCGGCGGCGACGACGGCGGACCGGCCCTGCCACCTCCTGCCGAGATCGCGCTGTCCACCACGGATCCCGCGCTGGTCGCGTTCCGCGACGGCCTCGAGGCGGATTGGCAGACCGCCGAGCCGCGTTCGGCCGGCAGCTACGCGTTCGACGTCCACGGGCCGTACGAGGTCGCCGTGGTGTGTGACAACGGCGAGGGCGGCGTGACCGTCCATCAGCTCGCGCGCACGCCCGACGATCCGCGCGCGCTCGAGCTGCCGTGCGCGCCGGCGTTCACGAACTACAGCCTGCTCTCGGGCATGGTCGACCAGCCCGGTCTCGTGATGGTCGGCACCACGCTCGCGTTCGGGTTCGAAGCGCCGTGGCAGTTCGACGTCGCGCTGCCCGATGGCAGCTACGACCTCGCCGCGATCACCGAAGGCAAGCTCGCGCTCCGCCGCAACGTGGTGGTGAACGGCGACACCTGGATGACCCCCGACATCGACCTGGACGCCGAGGCCATCGAGCTCGCGCCCTCGCCGCTCACGGCGACCAACCTCGAGCCCGACGAGGGAGCCAGCGCGATCATCGTCCTCTCGACGCCGTCCACGCCGCTGATGGTGGTGTCGAACAACGAGCTCGCGAGCGCGACGAAGCTGCCGGATTCGGCGCTGCTCGCGACCGATCGCCAGGACGCGATCGTGTCCACGGAGAACGGCCCCTACCGCCGCGCGGTGCGCCGCGCGCTCGACGCCGGAACTGCGTTCACCCTGCCGGACGGGCTGCGCGATGTCCGGTTCACCGTCGAGGGCGGAGAGCTCGTCGCGAGCTGGGGCACGCTGCCCACCCACGACACGGTCGAGATCGTCGCGCAGGGCTACTCCGACGACTTCTCGCAGGACTGGCGGCACACCAAGCAGATCAGCGCGCGGTTCGTCGCCGAGACCGGGATCGCACGCGCGACGCTCGACACCCAGATCCCCGGCTTCCAGCCGGCGTGGCGCCTCGATCTGACGGGCTGGTACGACCGCGAGCTGACGGTCGCCAAGCTCGACGACGAGCAGGCCGTGTCGCAGTTCAGGGAGTCGACGGACCCCCACCAGCAGCGCCGCCCGTCGCCCCGCGTCCGCGCGGCGGGGGATCTCCGCTCGCCGTCGAGCTGGATGCGCCAGCTGCGGTAGCCGGGAAGCCTGCGACACTCTCCGGCCGCGCGGTCGCCGCCCTGTCAGCGATTGATTCGCCGCTCGTGTCTGGAGATCCCGTAGCCTGCGGGCATGAACGCTCGGATGTGGTGTGTAGGGCTCCTCGGTCTCGCGGCGGCGTGTGGTGACGGCACCGAACCGCTGACGATCCGCGTGACGATCACGAACCCGGCGCTGGTCGGGGTCCTCGACGAGGCCGCCGGCGCCTGGCAGGTCCTCCCCACCACGCCCGGCGTGCACGAGGCCACCGTGGGTGGACCGTACCGGCTGACCCGGGTCTGCGACGACGGAAACTTCGCGTACGCCTACCAGACCGCCCGCTCGCTGGCGGATCCGCTCGAGATCGACCTGTCGTGTGGTGGCGGGGCCGCAGCGCCGCATCAGATCACCGGCACGATGGTGCAGCCCGGCGCGGTCCACCTCGGGTTCCGCTCGTCCTCGGGCGCGGCGACGAACTGGCCGTTCGGGATCCGCGCCGCCGCGGGCACCGTGGACCTGGTCGCGGTGTCCGACGCGGCGATCGCGATCCGCCGCGACCTCGCGATCCAGGGTGCGCTCGACCTGGGGGCGATCGATGTCGCGCAGGAGGGCGAGGCCCTGGTCGCCACACCGGTCACCGCCAGCGCGGCGGGCCCGGGCGAGCAGCTGAACGCGCTGGTGTCCCTGTCGACCGGCCCCACGCTCGACGTGTTCGTCTACCACGGTGCGCTGGCGACGGCGCACCGCGCGCCGGACTCGATCCTGCGGGCCGGCGATCAGCAGACCCTCGAGGTGAGCGCGAGCGCGACCTCCGGTAGGTCGATGACCTATCGCTCGCTCACCCGCGACCTCCCGGGCACCGGTGCGCAGTTCACCCTACCCGACCCGCTCGGCGCGCC
Organism: Kofleriaceae bacterium; assembly: GCA_051952595.1. Taxonomy (GTDB): domain Bacteria; phylum Myxococcota_A; class Polyangia; order Haliangiales; family Haliangiaceae; genus JABFXX01. The sequence continues at coordinate 4,408 of JBQCJR010001086.1, read as the reverse complement.
GCGGTTCGCGATCGAGGGCACCCAGCTCGTCGCGTCGTGGGATGCGCTGCCGCCGCACGACAAGGTCGGGCTCCGGATCGCGCCGTTCGGCGCCCCCGTCCGCGCCCAGCAGCTCGTCGAGGCCACCGCCGCGTACGTGAGCGAGCTCGGCGCGACCCACCTCGCGTTCGATGCCTCGACCCCGGGCTTCGACGCGGCGTGGCTGGTCGACCCTGCCCGCTCGACCCGGTCGCTCAGCGCCGACGGCGCGGACGCCGATGGCGTGCGGGTCAGCTCGCTCGAGGAGAGCGTGCTGCCCTGACCTACTGGCGACGCAGCAGCTCGCCGAGCGTGTCGCGGACGGCGGGGTTGGTCTCGATCTCGTGGTGCTGGCGCAGGATCGGTAGCACGTCGGCGTTGTCCATCTGGGCGAGCGCCGCGTAGGCCGCCTCGCGCAGGTGGCCGCCCTCCTGGCGCAGCACCATGACCAGGAACTCGCCGGCCTCGACCGTCTGGATCTTGCCGATCGATTGCAGGGCCGCGGCGCGGACCCGCGGATCGTTGCTCTCGCGGTAGATCCGCGCGAGCGGGTTGAACGCGTGCGGGAAGTGCAGCCCGCCGATCGCGACCAGCGCGGCCTCGCGGACCTGAGGGTCGGCGTCGGCGAGCGCCTTGCGCACGATCACGAACGAGCGCTTGAAGTACAGGAACCGCAGCGCGCGCACCGCGGCGCGCCGGATCGCCGGATCGGCCGAGGCGAACAGCTTCTCGAGCGGCGACAGCGCGGCGTACGACTGGAGCTCGCCGAGCAGATCGGCGACGTGGACCAGGGTCTCCGTCTCGCCCTCGGCCTGGCGGGCCTGCGCGTCGGCGAGCGTCAGCAGCACGACCAGCGCGCGCCGCCGGATCCCGTTCGGGTAGCGCAGATCGCCGACGATCGACGCGGCGACCGCGAACGGATCGCCGTCCATCTCCCACTCCAGCAGATCGACGAACCAGATATCGGCGTACGCGTGCTGCTGCTTCAGGTAGTCGGGCAGCCCGGGCAGCTCGACCGGCGGGGCGGTCAGCCCCTTGTAGCGCTGGGCGATCGTCGCGAACCGCTTGCGCGCGCGATCCGGCAGCTCGAGCCCGGCGAGCTTCTCGAAGCACTCGCGCACCGCCGGGTAGTCGCCGACCGCGGAGTGCTGCGAGGCCGCCGCGAGCAGCGCGTTCTCGGTCATCTGGACCGGCACGCCGGTCTCGACGAACTTGTCGGCGCACCGCATCCAGGTCAGCGCGCTCTTGTGCTGGTAGTGGCGATCGTACGGCAGCCCGGCGCGCGCCGCGAACGCCGCGGCCTCCTGGTACAGCGTCGCGGCGGCGTGCAGCTCGCCGCGCTCGAGCGCGAGCTTGATGAAGTCCTCGTAGTACTGGAGCACGTAGAACTTCAGGTTGTCCTCGCGGAGCACCCGGATGCAGTTGACGTAGCCCTCGGCGAGGTTCTCGAACTGCCCCGACTCCTTGCCCAGCTTGAGCAGGATCTGGAAGCAGTCGAACGCGCGCTCGAGCTCGCCGGCCTGCTCGAAGTCATCGGCCACCTGCTCGAGCTTGCGCTGGCTCTCGATGAGCGCGCGCCGCGCCTCGGCGCCCGGCTCGGCGCGCGCGTCGAGGCGCACCGCCGCGAGCCCGTAGTCGAAGTGGATCAGCGCGGCCTCGTACGGCCGGTGGGTCAGCCCCGGCGCGTGGAGTAGCCCCTTCCAGGCCGCGGCCGCCTCGGGGTACTGCTTGGCGCGCTCGAACGCGACCGCGGCGTGCACCGGCAGCTTCGCGCGCTGGTACAGCTGCGCCGCCTCGGACCACTTCTTCTCGATCTCGGCGAGCCGGGCGCGCAGCCCGACGTGGTCGTCGCCGGCGAGCTGGCCGCGCGCCATGTCGAAGTAGTGCAGGTACAGGTAGACGAACGCCGCCTCGCGCGCCCGCCCGAGGTGGCGATAGATCTCGCCGAGCCGGCGCAGCCAGTCGTCGTACTCGTAGTTGATGACGTGGGTCTGGCCGATCAGCTCGCGGTACTGGCGCTCGGCGTCCTGCCACCGCCCCTGCTGGACCAGCGCCTCGGCCTGATCCTGGGTCGACTCGATCGAGTTGAACGTCTGGCGCGCCACGCTACCTCTGCACCTTGAGCTTGCGGCCGACCGTGCTCTCGGTGGTCGCCGGGCCGCTCGACGGCTGCACCACCTTGTGGACCCGCGTCGCGTCGCCGACGATGTCGAGCGCGCGCCGCTGGCGCTCGGCGCGGCTGGTCAGCACGTCGCCCGAGACGATCTGCGATCGATCGAGCAGCTGCACGAACTCCGGGAGCTGCTCGCTCGACGGCAGCACCACCACGCCGTAGAGGAACGCCTGCTGCTTGAGCGCGGTCGCCAGCTCCGGCTCGATGTGGCACTGGCCGTGCGTGATCACGTACAGCACGACGCGCCGCTTCTGCTCGCGGCGCAGCCGGGTGACCTCGACCAGCAGCTGGCGAAACACCTTGCCGTAGTTGCGGCCGCGCTCGCTGCGGAACGACAGCAGGTACGGCACGGGCACGTGCCCCGAGCGACCGACCTTGACCGTCTCGTGCAGCCGCGAATCGAAGAACCGCGCCCAGATCTCGTCGCCCTCGAGCGACAGCTTCTTGATCAGCGCGAGCGCGAGGCCACGCGCGAACACCTGGCGCTGGCCACGCATCGACGCCGAGCAGTCGATCAGCAGGTACTGGAGCCGGCGCTCGTCCTCGCGCTGCTTGTCGCGCCCGTAGTAGAGCAGCTCGTTGTCGACCACCTTCTGCTCGAAGATCTCGCGGTCGTACGCGAGCTCGGACAGCACCATCGAGTCGATGTTGCCCTTGCGCTCGATCGACGCGTAGCCATCGACCGCGAAGGTCTGGCTGCCGGTCGAGCGCCGGGTCTCGAGCACGCTCGGCAGCAGGTCGAGCGAGAAGTTCGCGACGTCGTTGGCCTCCGGCGAGCCCAGCGCGGCGAACAGATCGACGAGGTCGATCGCGCCGCCGAGCGCCTCGCTGCCCGACGCGCTGTCCTCCTTGAACAACCCGAGCAGCCGCACGGTGTCGAGATCGATCAGCTCGACCTGCGTGTAGATGTGCATCGACTGCGCGACCAGGTGCTCGAGGAACGCCCACAGCCCGCGTGGATCGAAGTCGCGGAAGTGCTCCGCGAAGTCGATCTCGCCGAGGATCCCGAGATCGAGCGGCAGCGGCTCGGCGCCGGCGCTCTTGCTGCGATCGCGCCACCGGTTGTACGTGTCGCCGAGGATCCGCGACAGCAGCACCGCGACCATCTCGTCGCGCAGCCGCAGCCCGGCGAGCCGCTCGGTGACCTCGGACGCGGCGATGTTCTCGAGCAACCGGCGGTACTGCTCGAGCTGCGGCCGGGCGTTCTGCGGCACCTGGATCCGCGCGAGCTGGGCCTCGCGGGCGCGCAGGGTGTACCCGCCGGTGCCGCGGGTCATCGACAGCATCACGCCGATGTCGTGGATCACGAACAGCGGCAGGTGCACGCCCATCCGGGCGAGCGAGTTGCTCCACGCCGACGCGCGCACGATCGCCATCGGCGTGTCGACCTGGACGTGCGACAGCGCCATCGTCGCGACCTGGCGCGCGAGGAAGCTGCGGCGGCGATCCGCGGGAATCGGCACCTGGGCAAGCTAGCACACCGGGAGTCACAGATTCCTCGCAGCCCCGGCGGCCGGCCCTCGATCTTCTGCGGCGCGCCACCGGGTTCTCGCTATGCTCGAAGGACCGTGCGCGCGCTCCCGATCTTGCTCGTCGCCCTCGCCGCAGCCCCGCCCGCCGCCGCCGAGGTGCCCGCGGTCCGGTCGCTCGAGCTGATGAGCTACAACGTCAACTTCGGGAACCCGGATCCGAAGGCCTCGCTCGACGCGATCGAGCGCGAGGATCCCGATCTGGTGCTGCTCCAGGAGACCAACGACGCCTGGAAGCGCGCGATCGATCAGCGGCTCGCCAAGCGCTATCCGCACCGGATCTACCACCGCCCCGACCACCGGCTCGCCGGTGGGCTCGCCGTGCTGTCGAAGCACCCGATCGTCGACGAGGAGCTGTGGGCGCCGCCGCCGCGCACCGGCGCGATGTTCCCGGCGCAGCGGCTGGTCGTCGATGGGCCGCTCGGCAAGCTCCAGATCCTGAACGTCCACCTGCGCCCGGCGATCGACGGCGGCAGCTGGCTCAAGGGATACCTGACCACCCGGTCGCTCCGGCGCGCCGAGATCGACGCACACTGGCAGCGGCTCGGCCACGCCACCGGCGCGCTGCCGACCATCGTCGCCGGTGATTTCAACGAGGATCCGAAGGGCCGCGCCGTCGAGTACCTCGCCCAGCGCGGGCTGAGCCGGATCGCCACCACCGGCCCGCGCACCTGGCACTACAGCACCG
>JBQCJR010001085.1:0-16993 GCA_051952595.1 Kofleriaceae bacterium | reverse complement strand
CAGCAGCTTGCCGCCGAGCGCGTCGCGGCGGGTCACCCGGGGCGCGTCGAGGTCGTTGCCCTTGTCGTCGGCGAGCGACGCCACGTCGGTCGCGTCGCCGAAGATCGCGACGACGCCGCCGGTCAGCAGCAGCACCGCATCCCACACCGGCGTGCGCTGGCGGTGGTTGAGCACCGACCACGGCATGTAGTGCAGCCGGCCGCCGGACCACTCGCCGCCCTCGTAGTGGGCCCCGTTGTCGTACGTGAACGTGTTCGAGGCCGGATCGATCAGCACCGGGACCCGGGTGTTCATCCGGTTCGGATCGAAGCACTCCATCCGCCACGGCGTGACGTTGCGATCCCACGACACCGGGAAGATGCAGTGCGGCGCGCCCGAGAAGTCGTAGTTCTGCGCGATGCACACCACCGGGTTGAGGCCGCGGTTGAACGCGTCCCAGGTGGCCTGGAACACGCCCTTCGGATCGTGGGTGTGGCCGCTCAGGAACTGGCCGAGGAACCACCAGATCGCATCGGCGCCGACCTGGTACGCGTGCTTGACGTTGAAGTCGTTCTCGACGTCGTTCCACCGGGTGAACCGCGCCAGCGGCCGCCCGAGCCGGCTGAGATCCTTGTGCGCGTAGATCGCCTCGGTCGCCATGCCGAAGCAGTTGCCGCCGGCCGCGACGCCCTTGACGACCAGCTCGTAGTAGAGCGCCTTGAGCCCGTCATCGAGCAGGCCGAAGTCGAGCTCGAGCTCGGGATCGACGTCGCCGAACGCCGCGGCGTACTCGTTCCACTCGACGATCGCGGTGCCGCGGTTGGTGACCCCGAAGTTGTCGAGCGGCGTGTTCGCGCCGACCGTGGGCTTGAGCGACCAGTCGAGGTGGTTGATCCACGGGCCGAACTGGCTGGCGCGGAACACGCCGGCTTCGTTCTCGAGCAGGCCCCACGCGTTCGCGATCGACAGCTCCTTGGTGAACGTGCCGAGCGCGGCGTCGCCACCGCCGAAGATCTGGCCGGCATCGCTCTCCCACACCTCGACGCGCACGCGGACCCGCAGATCGGGCCGGTTGGGCACCACCTCGTACGGCACGCTGTACGCGAGATCGAGGATGTTCGCCGACGGGTAGTGGTTCGCGCCCTCGGGGATCTTGCGGTCGAACACCCGGCCGCCGTTGACGTCGACGCACACGCGGCAATAGAGGTCGTTCTGGCCGTCGAAGTCGAGGAAGTCGCGATCCTCCTCCTTGGTGTCGAGCCGGCCGAGGAACACCTTGAACGGCCGGCACACGATCGAGCGGCCATCGAAGAACAGGATGCTGCCGCGCTGGAACGTGTTGTAGCGCGCGAACCCGCTCGCGCCGGGGATCGTGGACTCGTCGCAGGTCGGGAACCCGAGGTCGCCGCCGGGGCCGCCCTGGACCCGGTAGGTGTCGCGGATCGCGCCGTAGACGATCGCGGCCGGCGTCGCGGGGCTCCACAGGATCGTGCAGCGCTCGAACTCGCTCTGCTTGCCGATCGAGGTGCGGTCGCGCAGCACGTCGAGCTCGTGGCTGATCGGGAAGCCCCACTGCGCGGGGCCGCCGGTCGCTTCGTAACGCGCGAGGATCGCGCCGTGGACCTCGAACGCGTTGCTCGCGCCGCTGCGCAGGTACATCCGGCCGCCCTGGAACCGCTGGGTGCGCCCGCCGGCGATCGCCTCGGCGTCGGCGACCGGCAGGCCGATCGGGCCGGCGCCCTCGCCGAGCAGATCGAAGTCGAGGTACATGCGGCCGGTCACCGGGAACGCGCCGGACGCGGGCGACCAGTAGATGCAGCCGCCGCGGAACACGCTCTTGCGCGAGCCGGCGGCGCGCCCGGGGATCTCGTCGGACGCGAGTGGGCCGAGCTCGCGGCGCAGGTTCTCGTCGGAGCGCCACTTCGCGAGGATGGCCCCGTAGATCACGAACGCGGCGCCGTGGGCCGCGGTGTACGAGATCGACGCGAGCGCGAACGGCTGGATGTAGCTCCCGGTCTGCGGGTCGAAGTAGAAGTCGGCGGTGCGCGGGCCGAGGTTGAGGGTCGGCCGGACCTCGCTCTCCTTGCGGGTCAGGTACCACTCGGGGGTGGTGCGCTCGGCGTCGAGCCGCGCCTCGAGCGCCTCGGGGAGGTCGTTCCACACCTCGAGCCCGGCGATCTCTCCGAGGAACGGCCACCGTCCGCCGTCGACCCACGTGCCGACGTACAGCTGATCGCCGGTCGCCGCGGCGAGGCCGCCGCGCGGGAACGCGGTGACCGCGTGGACCTCGTCGTCGATCGCCAGCGCGAGGGTGTCGCGCGCGTAGATCAGGCTGGCCACGTACCACCGGCCGACCTCGAGCGCGATCCGGTTCGCGGTGCCGGCGGCGGTCCACCCGGCGGCGCCGTTCTGGACGTACCCGACGACGTTGAACCGCTGCGCGGTGGCGCCGGGCTCGACGGTCAGCGCGAACGGCAGCCCGGTGCTCTCGGCGAGGTTGCCGCGCGTGGTGACCGGCGCGGTCGCGCGGAACGCGATCCGGATCGCGAACCGCTGCGGATCGACGAGGCCGGGCGCGAGCTGCACCCGGCACGATACGCCGGGGCCAAACGCCGTCGCGCTGGGCCGATCGCCGAGCGCGGTGGCGCCGGGCCCCGCGACCGCGCGTGTGCCCTGCACGGTGGCCGGCCGGCTGCCATCCGCGTTCGCCACCTGATCTCCAAACACGTAGTCCACGACTCGCTGCGCCATGTTCCCCCCCACCGCCGGGCGACCGGACATCGGTCGGCGCGCGGCGGCACTCGCACGATCGACGAGCGACCGGAGAATTCTTTTCGGCGGCTCGTGCATCGCCTGACAGCGCCCCACCGGGTGCGCACCGCGCCGGCGTGCGCTCGCGCGCGCTCGTCGGGTGCCAACGCTGTTCTCACCCAATGACACTGGATGCGGCGGTGGTGGACCGACTACGGTTCGGTCGTGCCGAGTCCGCGCCCATCGACCCCGCTTCGCCGAGGCCGCGTCCTGATCGTCGATGACGATGACGACGTCCGCGAGGCGACCCAGGACGCGATGGAGCGGCGCGGCTACGACGTGGTGGCGGTCGGCAGCGGCGCCGAGGCGCTGGCGTTCCTGGCGTTCGACACCCCGAGCCTGATCCTGCTCGATCTGCACATGGACGACATGAACGGCTGGGAGGTGCTCGGCGAGCTGCGCCGCGATCCGCGGCTCGCCGCCGTCGACGTGGTGGTGGTCACCGGATCGGACGGCAAGGTGCCGGGGCACGTCCGCGTGCTGCGCAAGCCGTTCCAGATCGCGGCGCTCGAGGAGCTGCTGGAGACCGATCCGCGCGCCGTGGCTTCGTGATCACGGGCGCGGGCGCAGCGGGCCGGGAGCGTCGCACAGCGGGCAGCGCTGGGTGACCACGGCGGCATCACACGCGTCACACGCGTAGGCCACCAGGTGGTAGCCGGGGTCGCCGAGCTCGACCAGCGGCGCGGGCTTGGGCGCGTGGCCGCCGCCGTAGCGCGCGGTCGCCGGGACGAGCGCGAGGGCGAGCAGCTCGAGCTCGTTGCAGCTCGCGCACCGCTTGGGGGCGGTCAGCCGGCTCGGCTCGCCGAGCGCGCGGGCGAGCCCACCGGGGGCGTGGCAGCGCGGGCACCCGTCGTCGGAGAACGCGACGTGGCCGCAGCTGGCGCACGCGATGTGGTACGTGCCGTCGACGAACTTCTCGCCGTCGTGCGCCCACCGCCCGTCGTCGTTCGGCGTCGCGGCCATGATCACGAGGCTGCGGTCGATGTAGCTGCGGATCTCCACCGTCGCCGCACCACACGCCTGACAACCGCCGCGGGTGGCGGCTTCGAATCGCGTCTCGTCGAGCTGGCCCATATCGGGAGCGCAGCGTAGCCGACTATGGGCGGCGTGGCAGCCTGCGCGGCGGGTGCATCGTGAGCTCGAAGTCGGTCATCGCGGCGCCGAGCCCCGGCATCCGGCGCGCGGTCGACCAGCCGGACCACCCTTCGACGCCGCGGGCGGTCCGCACGGCGATGCCGCCGGAGCCGAGCCGCGTGCTGCCGCTCGACCGGAACCGCACCACGCTGTCGCCGCCGTCCTGGAGGTTCGCGGTGCCGGCGGGCACGCGCACCGAAGGGCCGCGCTGGATCAGCTCGAGCTCCAGCGAGACGCCATCGTCGGTCTCGACGGCGACCTCGCGCGCGCCGACCTCGAACCGCGCCATCTGCTTGGGGAACGCCCACAGCTCGCGCCCCGCCTCGAGCGATGGCTCGGAGTCGACGTAGATCGCGTCGACGTAGTAGCCGCGCGCGCCGGACGCGGAGACCAGGCACGGCATCCACACCAGCTCGGAGTAGACGAGCGGCGACGGCTCGACGTACTGCACGAAGCCGAGCAGCCCGTTCGCGCGGCCGGCGATCGCGACGGGCGCGAACCCGTCGGGCACGCGCACGCTCGAGGCGTCGACCAGGTACGGCTGCATGAACGAGCGACCGTGGGTATGCCAGGGAGCCGGCGGATAGTTCATCTCATCATCGACGGTAGTCGCTCCCACGTGCTGGCCGCTAGCGAGGCGCGCGGGTTCCACGCGTGCTCTTGATGCACCCCGAGGGAGGAAGCGCACATCTGCGCCGTGCGCCGCCGCCTCGGTGCGTCACTCCTGCGTCGAGGGGCCACGTGATCTCGCTGTGCTCCCGCGCGCGGGGTAGGTCCGCCGTTTGCTCGACGCGCGGCGGCGAGGAGGAGCGTGATGCAAGCCGAGCTGGTTCACATGATGCGCAGCCACGTGCGCGCGATTCATCGCGCGATCACGGGCACCGATGTCCCCGAGGGGCCCCAAGGCGATCCGGGCGCGAGGATCGATCCGAACACCGGCGAGCCGATCGCGGGCGAGTCGAACGCGGGCGATCCGATCACCGGTGATCCGGCCGTGCCGCCCGACGACATCGCGCGGCGGTTCCTCGAGCTCGACGCGGCGGCGCGCTCGATCCCGGCGGTGCGCACCATGGTCCCGCCGTTCGCGTTCACGCCGCCGCTCGACGTGATCGCGTCGGACACCACCGTCGTGCTCGAGCTGGCGCTGCCCGGCGTCCGCCGCGAGGACGTCGACGTCGTGCGGCGCACCGGCGGGCTGGTCGTGCACGGCGTGCGTCGCGACGGCGTGGCCGGGCGCGCGTTCCACTCCGAGATCCCGCGCGGGCCGTTCAGTCGCGCGATTCCGTTGCCGTTCCCCGTCGAGGATGCGCCGCGCATCGAGCTCGAGCACGGGGTGCTTCGCATTCATCTGGCTGTCGGCGCCGCAGGAGCAACCGAGGCGCTTGGTCGCAAACACCGAGAAGGAGAATAGGGTGATGATCGATATCGAGACGGGTGACGTACAGAAGCTGAACTGGGCGATCCAGGCCGCGATGCGCGCGGTGCAGAGCCGTGGTGGCCGGCAGGGCATCGAGCACGGTCCGGTCGTCGGTGGCGAGAGCTTCGATCAGCTGCGTAGCCGGCTGAAGGACGTGATGAAGGATCGCGTGGCGTCGCGCGTCCACGAGCGGATCGCCGAGGCGGCCCGCGAGCGCGTGCGCGAGGCGATCCGCGATCGGCTCGCGTCCGAGCTGCGCGTCGGGCTGCTCGAGGCGCAGAGCGAGCGCGGGTTCGACTTCGGGCGGATCGAGAAGCGGCTGAGCGATCGGCTGAGCGATGCGATCACCGAGCGCGTGGCCGACGTGGTCCGCGAGCGGGCGTCCGAGGCGATCCGCGAGCGGCTCGGCGAGACCGTCCGCGAGGCGATCCGGGAGTCGTGGACCGGCATGCAGCTGGCCGACGATCCGGAGCGCTTCGCGAGCCGGATCCGCGAGCGGTTCGAGCCGGAGCTCACGGTGCGCATCGCCCACGCGTTGCGCGAGCGGCTCCGAGAGTCGGTGCGCGAGCGGATCGCGCAGGGCGTTCGCGATCGGCTGCGCGACGCGCTCGAGATGGCGGCGCAGCAGCAGCGCGCGGGCCAGCTCGATCCCGAGCGCGCCATCCACGTGATGCGCGATCGGCTGGGCGAGGCGATCGAGGAGCGGGTGTCCGAGGTGATGCGCGAGCGGCTGCGCGAGGTCGTGCGCGACCGGCTCGACGAGGTGGTGCGCCAGCGGCTCGACGAGGCGCTGCGCTCCGCGGTTTCGGAGCAGGGCGGTGGCCGGCGGTGGAACCAGTTCGGCTACGGCACCGGCCAGTACCCGACCGGCCAGTACGGCGGTGGCTACGGGCCGACCGGCTGGGGCGGCTACGGCGCGACCGGCTGGGCGGGGTGGGGCAGCTACAGCCCGCACAACGTCCAGATGGTCGAGTCGCTGCGCGAGCAGATCCAGGAGTCGATCCGCGAGCGGCTGACGGACTCGATCCGCGATCGGATCTCGTCGGTCGTGCGCGAGAAGCTCGAGGACACGCTGCGCGATCGGCTGTCGGCGGCGATCCGGACCTCGGTCGCCGAGCAGAAGGTGCTCGGCACGTTCGACCCCGAGCAGTTCGCGGACTCGGTGCGCTCGCACATCAGCGACGCGCTGCGCGAGCGGGTGGCGGACGCGGTGAGGGAGCGCCTCCACGACCTGTTCCGCGACCGGCTGGTCGACGCGATCCGCTACGCGGTCTCGCAGGGGATGGGCTCGGAGTACGCCAGCACCACCGGAATGCACTGATCGGGCGTCCGCCGAGCCGGCGGCGACGGCTCGAAAGCTGCGCGCGGCGTGCAAAGCTCCTCGCGATGCACGACACGCGTATCGTCATGGTTCGCCATGGCCAGGCCGACGCCGAAGGCGTGATGTCGGGCTGGGTGGACCTGCCGCTGACCGAGGTTGGTCGGCGGCAGGCGGCGGCGCTCGCCGGCGCGGTGTCGGCCGAGGTCGTCTACTCGAGCCCGCTGCGGCGCGCGCGCGACACCGCCCGGTTCGTCGAGCGCGCGCCGGGCGCGCTCGCGTGCGATCCGGATCTGCGCGAGATCGGGTGTGGTCGCGTCGATGGCGCGCCGATCGCCGAGGTCCGCCGCGAGCTGCCCGCGCTGTGGGCGATCCACGAGGCCGAGGCCTGGGACGAGTTCCGGTGGCCCGAAGGCGAGAGCTACGTCGAGCTGCGGCGCCGCGCGATCGCCGCGCTCGATCACATCGCGCGCCGCCACCCCGGGCGCCGGGTCGCGGTGGTGACCCACGCGGGCGTGATCACGCAGCTGGTCGGCCACATCGAGGGCGTGCGGCCGGCGCGCTGGTCGGCGTTCCGGGTCGGCCACGCGAGCACGACCGAGCTCGACTGGTGCGGCGGGGTGGGCGTGGTCCGCACGTTCGACGTGCGCGCGCACCTCGCGCCGGAGCTGTGGACCTAGCGGACGCGCGTGCGCTGGCGGCCGCTCCGCCGCGTGGCTATGCTCGGCCCGTGACGCAAGAGAAGAAGCGAGCGTTGGTCCACGTGCCACCGGGCGCAGGCCGCCCGTACGACCTGGGCCCGGTGCGCGCCGTGTTCAAGGCCGACGGCGAAGAGACGCGCGGGCAGTACTCGATCTCGGAGTGGTGGCTCGAGCCCTACACGCGTGGCCCCGGCGCGCACCAGCACGAGGAGGACGATGTCTTCTTCGTGATCGAGGGGACGATCAGCTTCTGCGTGGGCGGCGAGTGGTTCGACGCGCCGAAGGGCTCGCTGGTGATCGCGCCCGGCGGCACGCCGCACGACTTCCAGAACCGCACCGCCGAGCGAGCGGGCGCGCTCAACATCTCGGTGCCCGGCGACTTCGAGCCACACATGGAGGGGATCGCCGAGTGGTTCCGCGCGCGCCCCGTCGAGGAGGCGCGCACCGAGAACGCGCCCGCCGCAGCGCGGGACCCTCGGGTCACCTGAGCTGCGCGCGCGCTCGCCGGACGATCCGGATCCAGTCGCGCGCGCACGCGGCGGAGCGCGCGGCGATCGCGCCGCGGGTCTCGGCGGCGACGGCGAGGTGGTAGCCGAGCGCGCCGGACAGCGCGTTGCCGGCGGCGGCGAGCCAGTACTGCGCGCGGATCTCGCCGGTGATCCGCGCGTCGAGCCCACGCGCGGCGAGGTAGCGGACGAGCAGGGTGTCGTGGCGGCGGCGCGCCTCGGGCTCCCAGTACGCGAGCGACTCGAGCCACGACGAGACGTCCTCGAGCGCAGAGCCGGTGCGGGCCCGGGCCCAGTCGATCAGCACCGGCCCGCGGCGGTGGACCACGACGTTGCCGGGGTGGAGATCGCCGTGCAGGATGCTGCCGCCGAACGGACGCGACGCGAGCAGCTCGCGGCGGACCGTGCCGAGCGCGCCGGCGAGGGCCTCGATCGCGGGAGCGGCGCCGCGGACCAGCTCGGCGGTGGCGGGCCGGGCGGCGAGCCGGCGCACCTGCTCGACGGTCGCGGCCGCGCTGCGGGCGAGCTCGGCGTCGTAGTCCCACGGCGGCAGCACGGGGTGCGGCTCGGGCAGGGCGTGCAGCCCGACCACGCGCTCGAGCACCGCGGCCGCGGCGTCGAGGCTGGACCACGGCCACGGATGATCGCGGCGCACCACCTCGAGGCACAACACGGCGGTGCCGCGCGCGGGCCGCTCGATGCCGAGCAGCGCGGGAGCGAACGCCCGGGCGTGTGGGTGGACCAGCCGGCGGTAGATCTCCACCTCGCGCGCCGACGCGCCGTGCGCGACCTTGCGGACGTAGCAGCGGACGATCCGGCGGCGCCGTGGATCGAGCCCGGTGGCGGTGATCAGGTGGACCGCACACGCCTCGATCCCGCCGCGCAGCGGGCGCGCGCGAACCGCGACGCGTGGCGCGCCGTCGCCGAACCACCGGCGACGCATCGACTCGTCGAGCAGATCGACCATGACCCTCGAAGCATGGGCGGCGCGGTCGGAGGTTCAACGCTGGCTCGGCTCGGAGTTTTTGGGTCCTCGAGCTGCGGTTTTGCCGCGAGCTGGTAAACCCCAGAGGCGGGCCGATGTCAGACCACGACCACGATCACGACCACGGGCCGCACGGCCACCATGCGCCGCCGGCCGACCCGGGGCGCGCGTTCGCGATCGGGATCGCGATGAACGTCGCGTTCGTGGTGGCGGAGGCGCTCGCCGGGGTGATCGCCGATTCGACTGCGCTGTTGGCTGACGCGGCGCACAACCTCGGCGACGTGCTCGGGCTGGGCATGGCGTGGGGCGCGATGGTGCTGGCCCGCCGCAAGCGCTCGGCGCGCCGCACCTATGGCCTGCGGCGGACGACGATCCTCGCGGCGTTCGGCAACGCGGTGCTGATCCTGGTGGCGGTGGGCGGCGTGTCGTGGGAGGCGATCCGGCGGATCGGCAGCCCGGCCGCAGTCGATGGCGGCATCATGGTCGTGGTCGCGGCGATCGGCGTCGCGGTGAACTGCGGCGCGGCGATGCTGTTCGCGCGTGGCCGCCACCGCGACGTCAACGTGCGCGGCGCGTTCCTCCACCTGGTGGCCGACGCCGCGGTGTCGGCGGGCGTGGTGATCGCCGGCCTCCTGGTGATCCAGACCGGGTGGGACTGGGTCGATCCGGTGACCAGCCTCGTGATCTCCGCGGTGATCCTGATCGGCACCGTGGGCCTGCTGCGCGAGGCGCTCGACCTGCTGCTCGACGCGGTGCCGCGCCACATCGATATCGCCGCGGTCGAGGGCTACCTCGCCGCGCTGCCGGGCGTGCAGGAGGTCCACGATCTGCACGTGTGGTCGATGAGCACGACCGAGGTGGCGCTCACGGCGCACCTCGTGGTGCCGTGGCAGGCGTGCCCGCCGGAGCTGCTGCGCGACGCGGCGCACGAGATCGAGCACCGGTTCGGGATCGCACACGCCACGCTCCAGATCGAGGCCTGCGAGCTCGACGAGTCGTGCCGCCAGCGCGCGGGCGACCGCGTGTGCTGAGGTGAGCCGGTTCGATCGCGAGGGGCGCGTGGCGACCGGCGCGCGGCGCGATACACCGGGGGGTGCGGGATTTCGGGTGCGGCGTCGGGGTGTCGATCTCGATCGCGATCGCCGTCTCGATCGCCGTCGCGCTGATCGCGGGTGACGCCGCGGCGCACGCCCGGCTCGCGCGATCCACGCCGGCCGAGGGCGAGGTGCTCGAGGCCGCGCCGGCCGAGGTGGTGCTGGTGTTCGAGGGCGGCGTCGAGCGGCGGTTCGCGCGGTTCGTGCTGGAGCGCGCGGGCGGGAGCGCGCGCCGGCTCGAAGGGCCGCCGGGCGGCGGGGTGACCACCGAGCTCGCGATCCCGCTCGGCGCGCTCGATCCCGGGGACTACCGCCTGCAGTGGAGCGTGGTGTCGCGCGATGGCCACCGGATCCGCGGCGCGCTGCGGTTCTCGATCCGGATCCGATGACGGATCACCTGGTCGACGGCGTGCTGGTGCGCAGCGCGGTGATCCTCGCGCTGTCGATCGCGCTCGGGCCGCGGCTGTGGGCGCTCGCGATCGGCGGCAGTCGTGGCGGCGCGGCGGCGCTCGGGCGCGGGCGGCGGCTCGCGGCGTGGATCCTGCTGGCCGGGGCGGGCGGCCTGGCGGTGATCGGGGCGATGCTCGCGTTCGCCGAGCGGTGGTCGCTCGACGACGCGCTCGCGGTGGTGGGCGGCACGTCGTACGGGCACGCGCTGGTGGTCCATCTCGCGGCCTGCGCCGCGTTCGGCGGGCTGATCGCGCGGGCGGATCGCGCGGGGGCGGTGGGGGCGCCGCTCGTGGGGCTCGCCGTGCTCGGCACGCTCGCCCGGCTCGGCCACGCGGCGCTGCAATCGGGCGCGCAGCTGGCGATCCAGGTCGCACACACCGCCGCGGTGGTGGGCTGGCTCGGCCTGCTGAGCGCGCTCGTCGAGCAGCTGGCGCGCCGGCCGCCCAGCGCCGCGGAGGTCCGGCGGCTGTCCCGGGTCGCGCTCGCGCTGGTGATCGCGATCGCGGTGACCGGCGCGGTGCGCGCGCTGTCGCTCGCGAGCGGCGAGGGCTCGGCGCCCACGTGGGTCGCGACGCTCGGGATCAAGCTGGTGGGGTTCGCCGGCGCGCTCGCGATCGCGGTCGCGCACCGCCGCAGCGGCTTCCACGGGCTCGCGCGCGGCGCGCCGGACTGGCGGCGGTTCCAGGCGTTCGCGACGCTCGAGCTGTGGCTGGTCGTCTGCGTGGTGCTGATGGCGGCGCTGCTATCCCAGGTACCACCGCCGTGAGCGGTGGCGTTGCTCGGCCTGGACCAGCGGCTCGCGCCCGCCGGCCGAGGCGAGCAGGCGGGTGAGCTCCGGGAGCCGGGCGTCCGATTGCGAGCGCACCGCGACCAGGATGTCGTCGGAGTCGGCGATCCGCGCCGCCGGGCCATCGCCGCTGCGCTTGCGGAACGCGCCGACCACCGCGCCGAGCACCAGGCCGATCATCATCGCCACGTTGGGCCCGAGCAGCTGGGCCAGCGAGAGCTCGTGCGCGGGCGGCTCGATGCCCGGGAACACCAGGATGATCTCGAGCGACATCACGATGCCGAGCAGCAGGCCGATCAGCGCGCCGGCCGCGGCGTAGCGCACGGTCTGCGAGCCGAGCCGGCGCGCGCGCCCGCGGAAGTGGGCCTCGTTGCCGAGCGGCGACACCGAGACCTCGATCTGGTCGCGCGGCACGCCGGCCTCGACCAGATCGCTGATCGCCTGCTCGACGTCATCGCGGCTGGTGAACAGCGCCGAGATCGCGTGGCCGTGCTCGCTCATGGTGCCGCCTTCTTGGCGAGCGTCCGCAGGGTCTCGGCCTGCATCGGGACCGGCTCGCTCTTGGTGTCGGCGCGCACCTTGGCGACCATCTCGGTGGAGACCGGCCCGGCCTTGCCGAGCTCGCGGATGTGGGTGACGACCTTGGCGATCTCCTCGTCGGAGAGCTGGTCGCGCCAGGTCGGCATGTCGCCGCGGTAGGTCGCGCCGGCGACGGTGATCTCGCCGGTCAGTCCGAGCAGGACGATCCGGATCGGGATCTCGGGCGGGCCGATGACCCACTCCGCGCCGACCAGCGGCGGGTAGGCGCCGGGCAGGCCGCGCGCGTCGGCCTGGTGGCAGGACGCGCATCGCATGGCGTAGATGTCGGGGCCGGTCGCCGGCAGCTTGAGCTCGGGGCGCTCGCGCTGCGGCTGGACCGGAGGCAGAAAGCCGGTGTGTGCGCGCGCGTTGAAGCCGCCGTTGTGGCGGCCGAGGTAGTAGCCGCCGACGAAGATGCTGCTGACGACCAGGGCCCACAGCCACCACGGCGGGGGCTCGCTGCCCTCGGTGGGCTCGGCGAGCTCGCGGCGGCGCGGCGCGGGGACGTGCGCCGCGGGGCGGTGCAGCTCCTCGACGTCGACCGGTGGATCGCCGATCGGGTGGGTCACGGCGCGGGTTCCTTTCGTGCGCCGGCCCCTGCGGCGGGCGCGCCGGCCTCTGCCGCGGGTGCGGCCCCTGCGGCGGGTGCGGCCCCTGCGGCGGGCGCGGCTCCTCCGGCGGGCGCGCCGGCCCCTGCCGCGGGTGCGGCGCCGCCGCCGGGCCCCGCGCGTGGGCCCGGCACGGTCATGGGCGCGCTGGGCTCCTCGGGCGGCACCGCGGGCGGGAAGCTCCGGTCGAGCGCGAGCAGGTAGTCCACCAGCGCGCGCGCGTCCTCGGTCGCGACCACGACCTGACCACGCGGCCCGGCGCCCGCCGGCAGCTGCACGACCTCGTCGGTGGGGCCCGGCCGATCCTTGACCTCGAACAGGTACGGGAACGACGGCATCACCGACCACGGCGCGACCAGCCGCGGCTGGTACAGGTGCATGTAGTGCCACTTGCGATCCGGGAGCCGCACCGCGACGTTGAGCAGATCGGGGCCGGTGCGCATCGTGCCGAGCAGGTGCGGCTGGTCGTACACGTAGTCCGAGGGCACCGAGGGCCGGCCCCAGCCGCGCCGCTCGTCGTTGGTGAACGCGGGGTCGCGGATCTGCTGGGAGTGGCAGTACACGCAACCCTCGCGGATGTAGACCGCGCGACCGGCGAGCGCGCGATCGCTGTACGGCTTGAGCCCGTGGGCCGCCGGGATCCGATCGAGGCTGCTCGCCGGGATCACGACGAGGATCACCGCCGCGAACACCAGGAGCGCCACCGCGCCCATGAGCAAGAGGCCGAGCCGGGTCACGACGCACCTCCCGCGTCACCTCCCGATTCGCCTCCCGACCTGGCCGCCGGTGGCGGCGACCCGTGGCGGCCGGGGGCGTCGACGACCACCGGACGTGGGCGGTGCCACGAGACGATGCCGGCGCGGCCGCGGTGGCGGAACGCGAGCCACACGTGCGCGGCGAACACGCCGTGCGCGGCGGTGAGCGTGAGCGCCGCGAGCGTGCGGATCGCGAGGTAGGGGCGCGCGGCGTCGACCGAGTCCTGGAACGGTCGCTTGGGATCGATCAGCGCGAGGCCCTGCTGCACGCCGCCGACCGACAGCGCGACCACGTACGCGACGATCCCGCCGGCCGCGAGCCAGAAGTGGATGCTGATCAGCCGCCCGCTCGGCCACTCGCCGCCGGTGAGCCGCGGCACGATGTAGTACAGCGAGCCGAACAGCACCATCGTGACGAACGCGTACACGCCAACGTGGGAGTGCGCGATCGTCCAGTGCGTGAAGTGGGTGATCCGGTTGATCTCGGTGAACGCGGTGAAGATGCCCTGGACCGAGACCGCGGTGTACGCGATCGCGCCGACGACGACGAACCGCAGGGTGGGGGAGTAGCGCAGCGCGGAGAACCGCCCGACCATCGTCATGTGGTGGTTGATCGCGACCGCGGCGACCGGGATGATCATCATCATGCTGGCGACGATCGACGTGGTGATCATCCACTGCGGCAGCGGCCCGCCGATCAGGTGGTGCATGCCGTTGAGCGCGTAGAAGAACGCGATCGACCAGAACCCGAGCAGCGACAGGCCGTACGAGTAGATCGGCCGGCCGAGCACCTTGGGGATGAAGTAGTAGACCGCGCCGAGCGAGACCGGGGTGAGCCAGAACCCGAGGGTGTTGTGGGCGTAGAACCAGTTGACCGCGCCCTGCTCGGTGCCGCGGAACCACGGCAGGTTGCCGAGCACGAACAGCAGCGGGAACCACAGGAACGCGCTCGCGATGTACCAGAGCGAGACGTAGTAGTGCTCGGCGCGCGAGCGGGCCAGGGTGCCGAGGATCGACAGGCCGATGCAGCCGCCGCCGAGCACGATCAGCGGATCGGCGAACGAGCGGCGCATCTCGAGCCACTCGAGGCCATCGGTGTAGCCGGCGAGCACGCCGATCACGCCGAGCGTGAGCCCGATGTTCCACAGCGCGATGCCGACGATCGAGAACAGCGGCCAGCGCAGCGGCGCGTGGACGAGCCGCGGCACCAGCCACAGCGCCACGCCGACCAGCGCGAGCGACGCCCAGCCGTAGACCATGCCGTTGAGGTGCGCGGTGCGGACGCGGCCGAACGTCATCGAGGCCTGGCTGGTCAGCCAGTCCGGGAACTGGAACTTGAGGCTCGCGATGTCGCCGAACAGCGAGCCGATCAGCAGCCACACCAGCGCCGCGGCGAACGCGATCGTCACCACGCGGCGGCCGGGGGCGTCGACCTCGTCCTGCTTGGGGCGGCGGAGCTCGGGCGGCGGGGCGGTGCGCAGCGGCTTGGGCGGCTCGGCCGGCTTCGTCGGCTCGGCCGGCTTGCTCGGCTCGTCGGGCTTGCTCGCTTCGGCGGGCTTGCTCGGCTCGCTCGGCTCGCTCATTTGGCACCTCCGAACGCGCCCGGGGTGGGCTCGACGGGATCGCCGTAGAGCGCGACGCGCTCGCGGCGCTGGTCCTCGGACTCCCACGGGCGGGTCGCGCGCAGGTCGTCGGCGTCGAGGATCGAGGTGGACTGCTGGGTGATCGCGTCCTCGTCGATCCAGCCGCGCAGGAACGCCCACACCAGCACGGCGATCGCGATCAGGCCGGTCAACACCACGAGCAACGCCAGCGCGAGCGAAGGCGACAGCATGACCAGCGGACCTTACGGTCCGGCGCACGGATGGCCGCGACGCCTACGGGACGCCTAACCGATGTGACCGCGGCGCGCGTGGCGGGAGCGCGCTCACCGGCGGCGCGCGAGCACGGCGCGCAGCGCGACCGAGCCCACGACGATCGAGCCGCCGATCAGCGCCCACGGGCCGGGCCGTTCGCCGAACGCGAGCGCGACCCACAGCGGCGACAGGATCGGCTCGATGATCGGGATCAGCATCGCCTCGAGCGCGGTGGCGTGGCGGGCGGCGCGCGCGTAGCAGAGGTACGCGGCGCCCTGCTGGACCACGCCGAGCGCGACCAGCGCGCCCCACCCGGTGAGCCCGGGCGCCGGCGCCAGCGCGATGAACGGCGCCCCGATCACCGCGCCGATCGCGTTGCCGAGGATCATCGGGCGCAGCGGATCGGCGGGCGCGTCGTCGCGGTGGGCGAGCGCGACCCGGCGCAGGGTCATCGCGCTGAACGCGAACGCGACGCCGGCGGCGAGCGCCACCAGGTTGCCGGCGACGTGGTCGATCGTGAGCTGCTCGAGGAAGAACAGCGCGATCCCGCCGAGCACGAGGAAGATCGTGACCCAGTCGAGGCGGCTCGCGCGCTCGCCGAGGAACCACGCGCCGAGCACGGCGACCCACACGGGCGCGGAGTACTGGATGAGGATCGCGTTCGCCGCGGTGGTCAGCTTGTTGGAGAGGATGAACAGCCCGGTGGTGGCGGCGAGCGCGATCGCGGCGGCCCACTCGGCGCGGCTGATCGCGCGCAGGCTCGGCCGGCGGACCAGCCACAGCATCGCGCCGGCGATCGCGCAGCGCACCGACCAGATCGCCACGGGGTGCCAGTCGACGAGCTTGATCAGGAGGCCGCCGGTGCTCCAGAACAGCCCGCACGCGACGAGCAGGAGCAGGGCGTTGCGGTGCGTGGTTCCGGCGCTCGTCGACACGAGCGCGGCAGCATATACCTCCGGCGCCGCGCGACGCGTCAGGCGCGGGCGATCAGGTGGCCGAGCCCGCCGGCGATCAGGCAGCCGACGAGGGTCACGCCGACGTAGAGCACGGCGCGGCCCCAGTCGCCGGCCTGGACCAGCGAGAACGTCTCGTAGTTGAAGCTCGAGTAGGTGGTGAACCCGCCGAGCACGCCGGTGCCGAGCGCGACCCGCGCGGTCTCTCCGAGCCGGTCGCGCAGCACGAGGGTGAGCACGATCCCGAGCAGCAGCGAGCCGAGCACGTTGACCGCGAGCGTGCCCCAGGGAAATCCCGGCCACCGCCGCGCCGTGGCGAGGCCCACCTGGTACCGCGCGACCGAACCGATCGCTCCGCCGAAGGCGACCCACAGGGTGTTCATGGCGCGAGGATACGCGGGCGGAGGGCGCGCGCGCGACTGCGAGGAGCTCGCTGCGTCCCGAGCGCCCAGCGGCCGGCTCGTGGGGGCCTGGTAACGTGAGGTCATGGCGACGAGACGAGTGGCGAAGGTGGAGCGGAGCGACTGGCCGGAGCTGCCGCTGCCGGCGTGGCGAGATACCTGCGAGACGCTGCATCGCTGGATGCAGGTCGTCGGCAAGGTGCGGCTCGAGCTCACGCCGCGGATCAATCACTGGTGGAACGTGCCGCTGTACGTCAGCGCGCGCGGGTTCACGACCTCGGCGATCCCGTACGGCGATCGGTGGTTCGAGCTCGAGTTCGACTTCATCAACGACTGGCTGCGGATCGCGCCGAACGACGCCGCGGTGCGCACCGTGCCGCTCGGGCCGCGCAGCGTCGCGGACTTCTATCGCGAGACGATGTCCGAGCTGCGCGCCGCCGGGTTCCCGACCCGGATCTGGCCGGTCCCCGTGGAGATCGAGAACCCGATCCCGTTCGATCGCGACCAGCAGCACCACGCGTACGACAAGGAGTACGTGCTGCGGATGTGGAAGATCGTCGCCGAGAGCGCCGCGGTGCTGACGCGGTTCCGCGCCGGCTTCCTCGGCAAGGCGAGCCCGGTGCACCTGTACTGGGGCACCCTCGATCTCGCGGTGAACT
>JBQCJR010001084.1:0-8053 GCA_051952595.1 Kofleriaceae bacterium | reverse complement strand
TAGCTTGGGGAGGGGCCCGCCGGCGAGTCGCCGCCTGGTCCAGACTTTGCCGCGCCCGTGTCGCCCGCCGACACCGCCGCCGGGTTCCACGTCGCGGGGCTCGCCCCCGGGCGCGCCGGCCGGCCGCGCGAGGCGATCGCCGCGTGGGAGGCCGGCGCGGCGCTCGATCCGCTGGACGTCGACGGGCTCTACAACGCCGGCATCGCCCACGCCGGCCTCGGCGACATGGTCGGCGCGCTCGATTGCTGGTCTCGCGGCCTCGCGCGCGCGCCTCGCGACTTCTGGCTGCTGCGCAAGCTCGTCCAGGCGCCCAACGCGCTCGGCCGGTTCGCCGAGGCCGGCGCGGCGCGAGCGCGGCTGCTCGAGGTGTGGTCGACCAGCACCGATCCGGCCGTCCAGCGCGCGCGCGCGTACGTGTTCCATCAGGAGACCGTCGATGGCCTCGAGGTGCATGGCTCGGAGGTGCTCGTCGCGCGCGACGCGGCGCCGGTGCTGTACTTCGAGCCGGTGCACGCGCACGGCCACGAGCGCGCCGCCGTGCGCGTGTCCTTCGAGCCGACCCCCGAGGGCGGGGCGTGCGTCGTGCTCGACCGCGGCGGCGAGCGGCGCGAGCTGGAGCGGCTGGCGCGCCGGCCGCCGTTCCGCGAGCTGGTCGGCCGTGCGCGCCGTCACCTCGTCGCGGCGCTCGCCGAGGACGGCTGAGCCGGGGCCGCTTGACGCCGAAGCCGGGCCCCGTAGATTGCGCCGATGATCGTTCAGCTCGCACCGGCCGCGCGCGGCCTCCACGTGATCCACCGAGGCCGCCGCATCGGCTGGTCGGAGTGGGGCGACGAGCGCGGGCGGCCGGTGGTGTTCTGCACCGGCGCCGGCATGACCAGCTCGATGGGCTTTGGCGCCGCCGCGCTCGACGGGCTCGGCGTGCGGCTGCTGTGCATCGATCGAGCGGGGCTCGGCCGCTCGGAGCCAGATCCCGACAAGAGCTTCGCGAGCTACGCGGCCGACGTGGCCGCCGTGCTGGACCACCTCGGCATCGCGCGCCCGGCCGTGGTCGGGTTCTCGCAGGGCGCGCCGTTCGCGCTCGCGCTCGCGGCGCACGCGTCGCGGATCGCGCTGGTCGCGGGCCAGGACGAGCTCGCGCACCCGGCGATCCGGGCGCAGCTCCACCCCGAGGTCGCGGGCATGGTCGACGCGATCGCCGCCGATGCGGCGGGCTTCGCGGAGGCGTTCGCGGCGCGCGTCGACGCCGCCGGCCTGTGGGCGCTGATCATCGGCATGAGCGCGCCCACGGATCGCGCGATCTACGACCAGCCCGCGTTCGCCGCGGCGTACCAGCAGACGCTCGGGGAAGGGTTCGCACGCGGCCCCGCCGGCTACGTGCAGGATCTCGTGCTCGCGATGCAGCCGTGGCCGATGGCCCCCGAGCGGATCGAGGTGCCGGTCGACCTGTGGTACGGCGCGCTCGATACCAGCCCGGTGCACTCGCCGGATCTCGGCACCACGCTCGCGGCGCGGCTGCCGCGGGCGACCCGGCGCGTGGTGGCCGGCGAGGGCGGCTCGCTGCTGTGGACGCGCGCGGCGGAGATCCTCGGCGCGCTCGACGCGCGCGACTGACCCACCGCGCGGCGCGGGTCACCCCGGGCGCAGCGCGCGGACCGCGAGGGCGACCACCTTGTCGGCGAACGCGTCGTCGAGCGGCGCCGTGCGCAGCATCCAGCGATGGAACACCGGACCGAACAGCAGCTCGGCCGCGACGCGTAGATCGACCCCGCCGCGGATCTGCTTGGCGCGCTGCGCGCTCTTGAGCCGGTCGACCGTGGCCTGCATCTGCGGGCCGAGCAGGATGCGCACCAGCTCCTGCGCCAGCGCGAGGTCGTGCTGGATCTCCGCCGACATCCCGCGAAACGCCGCGTCGAAGCTCGGATCTCGCAGCTCGTTCACCGTGGCGCGCAGCACGAGGCGGAGGTCGCGCTCGAGGTGGCCGGTGTCGGGCAGCGCCATCGCGCGCCCGGTGTCGCCGTCGAGCGCGAGGAACGCCTCGAACACCACGGCGCCCTTCGAGGGCCACCAGCGATAGATCGTCTGCTTGCCCACGCCGGCGCGCGCGGCGATGCCCTCGATCGTGAGCTTCCCGTAGCCCAGCTCGAGGACGAGCGCACGCGCGGCGTCGAGGATCGCCTTGCGCGCCGCGGGGCTGCGCCGGGACGTGTCAGCAACCGTGCGGGACGCCATCGCGCGGCACCGTAGCGCACGTGCCGCCGCCTCGTCTCGCGCGGCTTGACAGTCCGCGGAACGCGTGGGAGACAAGCGAGACGAGACGGTCCGTCTCGCGTGTAGATCAGAAAGGGCCCTGACATGTCCGAAGCTCCCTCCGCCGCGCAGCACGCCACCGCCGCCTCCCGGGTGTGGCTCGTCACCGGCGCCGGCCGCGGGCTCGGCCGGGCGTTCACCGAGGCCGCGCTCGACGCCGGCGATCGCGTGGTCGCGACCGCGCGCCAGCCCGCGGCGCTGCGCGACCTCGCCGAGGCACACCCGGACGCGCTGCGCGTGCTGCCGCTCGACGTGCGCGATCGGGCGGCCGTGCTGGCCACCGTCGACCACGCCCGCGCCGCGTTCGACCGGATCGACGTCGTCGTGAACAACGCCGGCTACGGCGTGCTCGGCGCGATCGAGGAGCTCACCGAGGCCGAGGCGCGCGACCAGATGGAGACCAACTTGTTCGGGGCGCTGTGGGTCACCCAGGCCGTGCTGCCGGTGATGCGCGCCCAGCGCGCCGGTCACATCGTGCAGATCTCGTCGGTCGGCGGCGTCGGGTCGATGCCCACGTTCGGGCTCTACAACGCCAGCAAGTGGGCGCTCGAGGCGTTCAGCGAGGCGCTCGCCGCCGAGGTCGCCGACCTGGGGATCCGCGTGACGATCGCCGAGCTGGGCGGATTCGCGACCGATTGGGCGTGGGGCAGCATGCGGTTCGCGCGGGGCATCTCCGCCTATGATCCACTGCGAGAGCGGCTGTTCGGCACCACGCAGCTGCCGTGGGACATGAGCCAGCAGCCCGCCGATCCCAGCGCCGATCCACGCGAGGCCGCGCGCGCGATCCTCGCGCACGTGACCCGCGGCACCGGCCCGCTGCGCCTGCTCGTCGGCGCGGACGCGCCCGAGCACGTGGCCACCGCCCTCGCGCGCCGGCGCGACGACTATCGCCAGAACGCCGGCTTCACGTGGCCGGGCTGAGAGCCGCGCGGCGCCCTCGTTGACGCGGTGCGGTCGGCGCGCGCGATGCAACGATCACGAGGTGGAGGTGCAGGGACATGGCCACCACGAAGATCGGGATCATTGGCAGGGGCAACGTCGGCGGCGCGCTGGCGCGTGGGCTCGCGAGAGCTCGCCAGGACGTGCGCGGGGTCGGCGCGGACAAGACCGACGTGCGGAGCGCCGCCGAGTGGGCCGACGTCGTCATCTTCGCAGTGCCGTTCGGCGCGCTCGACGAGGTCGCGAGCACGGTCGGCCCGCTGGTCGGCGGAAAGCCGGTGGTCGACGTCTCCAACGTGCTCGCGCCGGATCGGAGCCTCGCGCTCGGCTTTTCGACGAGCGGCGCCGAGGAGCTGCAGCGCAAGCTCCCGCGTGCGCGGGTCGCGAAGGCGTTCAACACCGTGTTCGCACAGCACATGGACAGCGGCCGGCTCGGCGATCAGCCGCTGAGCGCGTTCGTGGCCTGCGACGATGCCGCCGCGAAGCGCACCGTGCTCGGGCTGGCCTCGGCGATCGGCTTCGACGCGATCGACGCCGGCCCGCTCGCGAACGCTCGCCTGCTCGAGCCGCTTGGCTACCTCAACATCCAGCTCGGCTACGTGCTCGGCATGGGCACGCAGATCGGCCTCAAGCTGCTGCATCCGTGAGCGCGCGCCGGGCACGCGTCCGCCTAGGGAACTGCCAGGTCGACGATCACCGGCAGGTGGTCCGAGCCCACATCGCGCCCGATCCGGCGATCGTGCACGCCGATGTCACACGAGGCGAGCACGTGGTCGATCGGGATGCGCATCATCGCCATGCCCGCCGGGAAGCTCGCCTGGATCCCGAAGCCGGCGCGGGTGTCGCATAGCTCGCTGCGCCGGACCAGCCGCCGGAACCCACGCGCCCACGGCGTCAGGTTGAGGTCGCCCATCACCAGCACCGGCCCCGCGATCGTGCGTGCCCGCGCTGCCACCGCGTCGAGCTGGCGCTCCTGCTGGTCGCTCGCCTCGTCGCTGATCGGCGGGATCGGGTGGGTGAGCAGGACCGAGAGCCGCGCGCGCTCGAGCGCGATCTCCGCGACCGCCGTCGGGAGCGGGCCGCCCAGCTGCTCGATCGCGCCGGTCACCCGACCGCGCGCGTAGAGCGCGATGCCGAAGTTGTCGGGGCGCGCAAACTCGATCCGCCCCGGGTAGTCGACCAGCACCGGCGCCAGCTCGTCGAGCCAGCGTTGGTCGACCTCGACCAGCCCGATCACGTCCGGCCGCTCCTCGGTGATCAGCTCCCGGACCTGCGCGAAGCCGCCGCTCGTGGTGAGCACGTTCAGCGCGAGCACGCGCACCGGCGCGCCGCCATCGGCCCGGCGCGGCGTCTGGCCCAGATCCGCGGCGAGCGGGATCGCATCGAGCAACAGCGCGATCAGCGCGACGTCGAAGTAGATGCGCACCCGCAGCGCCGCCGCCGCCGCGACCACCAGCGCGCCCACGACCGCATACTGGACCCGGAAGTGCTCGAACAGCGTGAACGGCCAGATCGGCACCAGCGCCGCCGCGTGGGCCGCCGCCGAGCACAGCGCCGCGACGACGATGGCCTGAACTGCGACCCGCCTCGGCCACCCTTCGGTCATCCCCGCGATCGTGACACGCCGCGCGCTCAGGTGCGAACGGCGTGGAGGAACCGCGCGTAGCCGATCTCCGCCGCGTTCTTCATCAGCTCGATCGTCGCCCACGCGACCACGTCGCCGAACGGCCGGTCCTGGATCGGCCAGCGCGCCCGCGCCGTCGAGCGCAGGTCATCGTCGCTCAGGCGCTCCAGCTCGCTGCGCCACCGCGCGTGGAGCTCGCCGATCCACGTGCGCGCCTGTTCCGCCGTGCCCGGCCAGGTCACGTCCTCGCGCGCCAGCGTCGCGCTCCCGAACGAGTGGTCGATCACCATCGACCACCAGAACCCCAGGTGCCAGGTCAGCCACGCGATGCTCGGCGGGCCGATATCGTAGCCCTCGCGCTCCGGCCACTCCGCGCGCCACGTCCCGTCCGGATCGCGGTGCACGTGTAGCCCCGCACGCGCCGGACGCCACAGGCACTGCTCGGTGGTGAGCCCGTCGAGGTGATAGCTCGTCAGCTGCCACGCGATGTCGAGCTGGCGGAGCAGGGTGGCACAGGTATCGGCGGACATGCGCCCAGCTATCACGTCGCGAGGTGCGCCGCGAGCCGATCGAAGCTCGGCTCGTTCGCGTCGGTGAGGGCATGGCTCGACGATGAGGCACCGGCGGTCAGCCCCCCGTCGTCGAGACCCGGGGCATGAGCCAGCTCGGCTTCCCCGAGCTCCACGTCGCCACCGCCTCGAGGAGCCAGCTCGATCGGCTCACGTTCCTGGTCAACGCCACGGCGCAGACGCTGCTCGAGCGCGGCGACCTGACGCGCCCGGGCGAGCTCGCGGTGGATCTCGCCACCCTCGATGAGCCGTGGTCCGTCGACCCGATCCGGCGCGACGGTGGGACCGGTCGGTTGACGTGGAGCGTGCGATGGACCCGCGGAGTCGACCACGGCTCCGACGCCCTGATGCTCGCGCTCGAGCCACCGGGCGGTGCTGGCGCCGAGCCCCTGCAGCGCGCCCTCGACGCGTTCGTCGGCGCGCCGTTCGATCCGGTCGCGTACCTCTCCGATGACGATCCCGAGCTGCTGGAAGCCGGCGTGCGCGCGCGACGCGAGCTCGAGGCGCTGCGCGCGCGGTTCACGCGGGGAGTCCCGCCCGCGAACAGCTGCTCGTCAAGGCGCCGTTCCGGTCGCCCGAGGGCCGCATCGAGTGGATGTGGGTCGATGTCGTGTCGTGGCGAGGGGACGCGATCGACGGCCTGCTCGACAACGAGCCGCTGCACATTCCCGATCTCGCCGTGGGAGCTCGCGTGAAGGTGTCGTTTCTGGAGGTCCGAGACTACGTGCACCTCCACGACGATGGATCCTCGCGTGGCGGCTACAGCATCGAGATCCTGCGCAAGCGCGGCCTGATCCCGGAGGACAGCGCCGCGCAATAGCTCGATCGATCACCGCAGCGCGGTCAGCACGTCGAGCTGGAGCGTCAGCGCGCTCGCCTCGTCGTGCCGGCCCAGCGCTGCGTAGCTCGCCGCCGCGTCCCTCCGCTCCTGGATCTCGCGCTCGACCGATCGCGGTCACATCCTGCGCCGTCAGCTCGCGCCGAGGCACCTCGGCCGCGCCCAGCCCCGCGACACCTCCCGCGATCACGCCGTGCTGCACCGGCGGCGCCGCGCTCGCGTCTGCTGCCTCGGCGTTGTCGATCGCCGCCAAGGTCTCGCGGAGCACGGCGACGGCGTGGGGCTGCCGCGCGCGGAGCGCCTCGCGCAGCGCATCGCGCATCACGCGCTTCCATTCCTCGACGGTCCTCATGGTGCACCGATGGATGTCACGACGGAAGCCTACCTCGTTCCGGCACGACCGCTCGTCGGCGCCGGCGTCACGATCGCGGGTGCAGGCCGAGGATCACCTTCGCGACGACGTGATCCGGCGAGCCCCACTGCCAGCCCGCGCCGACATCGAGATCGAAGCGAGCACCCGCGATGTCGATCACCCCGAGCAGGCGCGTCACGTGGTCCGCGCCGAGATCGTCGAGCGGGCCGAACGCGCCGTAGCCCTCGGCGCCCACGGAGATCCCGTCGGCGAGCTTCAGCGCGACCTTCACCGCCGGTTCGAGCTGCGGGCGGCCCACGCGGTCGCCTGCGAGGTCCGTTGCGAGGATCGGGTTGACGGAGGCGTAGAACCGGCCTACCGAGAGGTCGACGATCGGCCGCAGCTCGCTGCCCCACAGGTTGGGCTCGAACTGCGCCGGCACGGCCGAGAGCTCGCCGTTGAGCGCCAGCCCGATGCGCTGCTTCCAGAGCCGCGACGGCCATCGCACCTTCGCGCGCAGCTTCACGCCCGCGTAGTCCAGGTCGCCCGCCGTCGTCAGCGCGGCCTGCAGGTACCCTCCGACCTCTGCCCAGCGCGCGACCCCGAGGTGGGGCTCGAGCGTCACGTGCGTCTCGTCCCGTGCGCCGTCGAGGACGTGCTGGTTCACGTGCAGCTCGATCCCCGGCTGACCGCGCGGCGCGGTCTCGGCGTCGTAGACCTGGATCTCGAACGCGTCCTGCGCGTACACCACGCGGGCGGTCGTCGCGCCTGCGAACACGATCAGCGCGCCGCGGCGCATGGAACGGTCCAGCACCTCACCTACAGCGCCGGCCCACGAGCGCGCCGTTCGCGATCGACGTGGCGATCGAGCGAGGAGCCACTCGGTGGACGCGCTGAAGCGCCCGGCCGGGAGTCGGCGCGCGCGAGCTTCATGTACGACTCCGTTCGGCCGGCCCGGCGCCGAGCAGCGCCTGGGCCTTCGCGATGGCCGACATCGCGTTCGGCCAGCCCACGTAGAAGGCGAGGTGCGTGATCATCTCGACCAGCTCCTCGCGCGTGACCCCGTTCTCGATCGCGCGCGGGAAGTGAAAGCTTATCTGCTCGATCTTGCCTTCGGCGACGAGCGCCGCGCACGTGACGAGGCTCCGATCGCGCTTCGAGAGCTGCGGCCGCTCCCAGACATCGCCGAACAGCACCTCGTCGGTGAGGTCGGCGAGTTTCGGGGCGATGTCTCCGATCGCCTTGCGGGCGCCACTTGCGGGTTTGTCGGCTGGCATGGGTCTCCTCGGGTTTCGTTGCGGCGTACGCGCACGCCGCGGCTCATCGGCGCGCTGCTGACGCGGCCGGCTGCCTTCACGCGATAGGGGTACTCGCGCGAGGTGCGAACGAGATGCCGAGAGCCTCGTGCGCCGTGAGCCATCCTC
>JBQCJR010001083.1:0-4313 GCA_051952595.1 Kofleriaceae bacterium | reverse complement strand
TCGCGCAGCAGACCGGGCCGGGCGAGCTGCTGATCGGCGAGCTGGTGCCGGGAGCGCCGGCCCGGATCGCCCGGATCGCGGCGGGTGGCGCGCGCACGCTGTGCACCGGGGCGATGGTCGCGCCGTTCGAGCCGGACACCGGCGAGGTCGTCGGGCTGGTCGCCGAGCAGGGCCGCGTCGAGCTGGTCCGCGCCGACCGCGTGGTGGCCGGGTGCGACCTCGATCGCGAGGTCCGGGGCGCCTGGGGCGTGGGGGCGCTCGGCGGGGAGCTGGCCGTCGACACCGCGACGGTCGCGCGGTGATCCGTCGCCGTCGTGGTACCGTGCCCGCGATGTTCCGCGCGTGGGTCGCCGCGGTCGTGCTGGCGCTCTGCGCGACACCGGCCCACGCGTACGAGTTCTGGCTCCAGGCCCGCACGATCGGCCAGGCCTACCAGCTGCGCGACTACAAGCTCGTCGGGCCGGACCTGTTCCTCGGCCGGCGGCGGTTCACCCAGACCCTCGCGCTGCGGATCTGGGACGTCGGCGATCTCTCGGCGGCGCGCCGGCAGGCCCGGCGGCCGGATCGCGGGCTGCGGATCTCGTGGCAGAGCTACCTGCGCATCGATCACGACTTCGGCACCTACAGCGCCTCGCTGATCAAGCTGTCCGAGCGCACGCGGCGCGACGCGATCGACGTGATCCCGGAGCTCGCCGAGACGGTCGCCGGGCTCGACCTGATGTACGGCTACCTGTCGCTCGACGGGATCGCCGACGATCGGGTCTCGCTGCGGATCGGCCGGGTGCTGATCGACGACGGCTGGGGCACCTCCGGCGTCGATGGCGGCACGGCGCGGTTCGAGCTGCCGGCGCCGCTCGCGGTGACCGCGACCGCGGGGCTGCGGGTGCGCGCGTCGTCGGCGCTCGGGCTCTCGGCGTACGAGCTCGACGGCACGTCCGGCGCGGGGTGCCGCGAGTACGTCGAGGGCGCGACGCCGGGCACCGGCCGGTGGAAGCTGATCGATCGCGATCGCGCGATCTCCAACACCCGGCTCGCGAGTGACTACGAGTACTGCCCGCAGCGCGAGGTGCTCCAGCCGACGATCGGCGTCGCGGTCGCGACCTCGCGGCTGCGCCGGTTCGGCGCCGAGCTCGGCTATCGCCGCACCTGGTCGAGCACGGTCGGGCTGATCGGCGAGCGCGATCGGCTGGGGGGCGTCGATCTCGGCCTGTACCCCAACGAATTCGGCCAGGCGCCGTCGAGCGGGATCAACGAGGAGCGGCTGTACGCGCGGGTCCACGGCCAGCTCGCCGCCGGGCGGTGGACGCTGCGGCCGTACGCCAACGCGCGCTACGCGGTGCTGCCCGCCGCGCTCGATCGCGCGGACGCCGGCGTGGGGAGCGCGCGCGGCCGCCACGCGATCGAGCCGGCGGTCGAGTACTTCCTGCCCACGTTCGACGGCGACTCGATCTTCAACGTGTTCTCGATCGAGCCGACCGCGGACGCGCGGCTCGGCTATCGCTACGATGGCGCGGTGCGCGCGACCGCAAACGCCTGGCTGCGCCGCTACGCTCACGACGGCGGCGGCGCCTCGCGGACCGGCGGCGTGGACGCCTCGATCGAGCGCGCGATCGCGCGCTGGCGGCTACGCGGCAATGCGCTGTGGGACGACGGCTACGGCGGGCGGCGGGCCGGCGGCGGCGGCGAGGCGGCGTGGCGCCCGGCGCCCACGCTGTGGCTGCGCGGCCGCGGCCTCGCGCTCGGCGTGGCGCCCGACGATGGCGGCCCGCGCTACGTCACCTCGACGGGCGTGCTCGGCGCCAGCTGGAAGCTCGCCGATGCGGTCGCCGTGCACGCGGTGACCGAGACCAGCTACGACCACCTCCACGATCTCCAGTTCCGCGCGATCGCCGTGCTCGATCTCGCGTTCATGCCGGAGCCCTGAGCCGTGAACCGCCGCCTGCCCATGCTCGTCCTCTGCGCGATCGCTGCCGTGATCGGCGGCGCGGTGATGCTCGCCGACGCGCGCCACGGCGAGCCGGATCGCGGCGAGGCGTGGTCGCCGATCGTGTATCCGGAGCAGCGGCTGCCGCTGATCTTCTCGCACGCCCGCCACCTCCAGCGCGGCGCGACCTGCGCGATGTGCCACCCGGCGGTCGCGAGCTCGCGCTCGGCGGTCGACAACCTGCTGCCGACCGAGGCGCAGTGCCGCGCCTGCCACCCGATCGATCGCGGCGAGCCGGAGCGCGTGGTGGCGGGCGCACCGCCGGCGCGCTGCGCGGCGTGCCACGCGGGCTACGTCGCGGGCGGGCAGGTCGAGCGGGTGTACCTGACGCCGCCGCCGCTCAAGTTCGCGCACGCCGCCCACGCCGCCACGCCGTGCGCGACCTGCCACGGCGATCTGTCGCGGGTCGATCTCGCGACCACGCGCCAGTTGCCGACGATGGCGGCCTGCCTGTCGTGCCACAAGAGCGGCGCCTCCGAGCGCGGCTGCGCCGATTGCCACCTGACCCGGCGCGGCGGGCTGCTCCAGACCGAGCTGCCCCACGGCGCGCTGGTGCCGCGCAACTCCGGGCTCGGCGACGCGCACGGCCCCGGGTTCGCCAAGGATCACCGCCAGGAGGCGATGCAGGTCGATGCGTCGTGCACCGCGTGCCACGACCGCTCGGAGTGCCTGGCGTGCCACCAGGGCGTGACCAAGCCGCTCGACTTCCACGCCGGCAACTACCTGCTCACCCACGGCGTCGAGGCCCGGCGCGGCACGCCCGATTGCTCGGCGTGCCACCGCGCGCAGTCGTTCTGCGTCGGGTGCCACGAGCGCTCGGGCGTCGGGATGCGCGTCGACAGCGGGTTCGATGGCAGCGAGCCGGCGCGCTCGTTCCACCCGGCCGGCTGGGCCGCGGGGCTCGGCGCGCAGAACCTGCACGCGCGCGAGGCGCGCCGCAACCTGACCAGCTGCGCGTCGTGTCACCGCGAGGAGGACTGCCTGGCCTGCCACTCGGCGGAGACCACGTCGCTCGGCGTGTCGCCGCACGGCAAGGGCTGGCGCGGCAGCGCGCGGTGCCGATCGCTCGATCGCAGCAACCGCCGGATGTGCCTGCGCTGCCACATCACGCAGGACGAGCTGGGCTGCGACTGGGGCCGCTGAGGCGCGCGCGCCAGGCGCGCGGGCCAGACGCGCGGGCCAGACGCGCGGGCCAGACGCGCGGCTCGACGCGCGGGCTAGACGCGCGTCGGGACGACCAGCTCGGTGTTGCGGTGGCCGAGCTCGATCGCCTCGGCGTCGCCGACGGCGAGCGCCTCCTCGAGCAGCCACACCGAGATCGCGTGGGACACCACGTACTCCTTGCGGACGTTCCACAGCCACGCGGCCATGTTGCTGCCGGTCGAGAACGCGTGGGGGAACGCAAGCCGGCGCAGCTCGATCCCTCCGGCCGCGGTGGCGGCGGCGTAGGCGGCGTGCAGCGCGACGAACTCGCGCCACTCGTCGATCGCCGCGCGGGTCGAGCCGTCGTGGCGGCGCTGCGCCCACCGGGTGAACCCGTGCTCGAGCGCGTCGAGCCGGCCGTGGCGCAGCCGGCGGGCGAGCCCATCGCCGACCGGGCCGTGTGAGGGCGGCGCGCCGAGCTGGTGGGCCTCGGCGGCGCGCGCCAGCTCGTCGGTCACCGCGCCGGCGACCTCGCGCAGCGCGCGATCCACCGCGCCGAGCGGCGCCTCGAGCTCGAGGGCGCGGCGGGCCAGCCAGCCGTGGGTCTGCGCGTCGGCGAGCGCGATGTCCCACGCGTGCACCGCGGTCGCGAGCTCGCCGGCGCTCGGCGGCCGGGCGCGGAACGCGAGGTGCGCGGCGACCGCGTGGGGCAGGGCGGCGAGCGCGGCGGCCGCGGGCTTGGCGGAAGCGCCGGCGTCGTCGGGGCGCGTGGGGCTCGCAGGGCTCGCGGGGTGCGCGGGGCTCGCAGGGCTCGCGGGGCTCGTGGGGCTCGTGGTCGTAGCGTCGTCGGAGCTGGCGGTGGTCGCGGCGGTGGTGGTCGCGGCGGTGGTGGTCGCGGCGGCGGTCGTCGCGGCGGCATTGGCGGGCCGCTCGCCGGCCTCCCGCGCGGCGGGCCCGACGTCGAGCAGCTTGCTGGTGACCCCGCGATGCGGCGCGAACAGCCACCGCGCGAGCAGCGCGAGCTCGCCCGGGGCGCCCGGATCTCTCGTGCGCCGCGCCGCGATCCCCTCGAGCAAATACGTGAGCGGCGAGGCCGGCCAGCGCGTCGCGCGCGCGTCCTCGGCGAGCTCGGCCCACGCGCCGCGCTCGGCGGCTTCGACCGCGAGCCACTCGCCGGCCAGCTCGC
>JBQCJR010001082.1:0-4891 GCA_051952595.1 Kofleriaceae bacterium | reverse complement strand
GCTCGGGCACACCGTGCTCGTCGCGGTGCTGCTCAAGGTCAAGTTCCACATGCCGAGCTCGCTGGTCGTCGGGATCGCGGGCGGGCTCGCGGCGTGGCCGCTCGTCCTGCTCGGGATCATGGCCAGCGGCCGGTTCTCGCGGTTCAAGGAGTCGATCCCGGTCAGCGAGGACAAGGGCTTCGAAGGCGCCTCGATCCTCATGACGGTGCTCGGCGTCTGCGGCCTGCTCGGCACCGGCTCGGTGCTGCTGATGCTGCTCGAGTCCGGCGACCGCGCGCTCAACCAGGGCCCCGGCGTGCTGATGATGATCGCGCTGGTCATGCTGGTGATCCGGTCGGGGCTGCACGTCCAGGCCGGTCTGTCCGGCCTGCGCGAGACCTCGGTCGACCGCTCGGTGGAACTCGCGAACCGCTACGCGAACTTCGGCGTGATCACCGCGTTTTGCGCCGGCGGCGCGCTGATGCTGGTCGCGATGACCTCGCGGCTCGATCTCGGCGGCCTCGCGCTGGTCGCGGGCGTGTGCTGGATGCTGATGAGCTGGCCGATGATCATTCGGAAGTTCTACAGCGACCGCCAGTTCGCCGACCTGCTCGCCGGAGATCAGGCGGCCGTTCACCGGCGCGCTCCCGATGCCGGCCTCACCGGGCTCGGCTGGCTGCTGCTCGGTCACGCGGTGTTCATGGCGTCGTTATTGATCCCGCAGCTCGTGATAGGGAAGTCGGGCGGCGGCGGTGGGCTCAGCGAGCTGCTGGCGATGAACGCGGTTGGCGCCCGCTCGGTGTGGTGGAACGTCTCCCTGGTGGCGATTCAGGCGTGGGCCGGCTGGGAGCTGGTCCGCATGGGACCGCAGCATCGAGTGGTCGCGATCGTCTATGCAGTCGTCGCGACCGTGGTAACGATCTACCTATGCTCGCCGGTGCTCGACCAGCTCAAGTCGATGCGCAGTTTGCAAACGCCGATGATGATCGGTCCGCTCGCGATCCAGTTCGTGCTTCCGATCTCGACGCTGATCCTCGTCAACCGCAAGATCGCCCCGACGGCACGCGCGCGGTTCAAGCCACGCGATCCGGCGCCCGCGCCGACCGCGCCCACCGAGCCGCCGGCATGAAGGTCGCGCTGCTCGGGCTGGTGCTCGGCGTCGCCGCTTGCCAGGACAACGTCTCGACGCCGTTCCCGCCCGGGCTGGAGCCGTTCTCCGACTCGGACGCGCCCGACGCGCTGCCGCAGGTCGCCGAGGAGGTGCTGCAACACCGCAGCATCAAGGACAACATGATCCGCGTCTACGGCCGCGGAACCGTGTTCGCGTCGCCGGCCGCGCTGTGGGAGGCGTCCAAGCGCCCCGAGCTCATGATCGCCACGTGCAACACCACGCGGCAGGTCATCAGCCCGGGCACGGAGCCCGAGTACGAGCTCACGTTCATGGTCCACTATGTCGTCGAGGACATCCTCACCGTCGAGTGGGACGACCAGTGGCGCGGCGACGTGGTCCTCGGGACCGCGGAGGCGCCCGAGCTCGTGTTCATCAAGCACCAGAAGGTGCAGGGAAGCGACTTCATCTCGCTCTCCGAGGGCAGCGTCCAGATCCTCGACACCGACGATCCCGAGGTGAGCGAGCTGTGGTTCGTCGAGCACCTCGATGCGATCAGCGGCAGCGCGGACGACGTCCTCCAGGGCATGCAGCAGAACTACAAAGCGCTGGTGGCGGCCGTTCACGGCCAGCCGATTCCAACCTGTCGCCAGTGAGTTCCTGATACAGTCGCGGCCGTGAGCGCGGCCGAAGCGTTCGGGCCGTACCTGGTGTACGAGCGACTCGGGGTCGGCGGGATGGCGCAGGTCCATCGCGCCGAGCTCAAGACGATCGAGGGCTTCCGTCGATCCGTCGCGCTCAAGCGCATGCTGCCGCACGTCGCGGCGAACCGGGAGCTGGTGCAGGCGTTCGTCCGCGAGGCGCGGCTCGCCAGCCACCTGCGCCACGCGAACGTCGCGCAGACCTACGAGCTCGGCAAGGTCGACGACATCTACTTCATCGCGATGGAGCTGATCACCGGCCACACCTTGCGCGAGGTGCTGCGGCGGTGCGCGGCGACCACCGGCCCGATGCCGGTCCCGATCGCGCTCAACCTGCTCAGCCAGATCTGCGACGCGCTCGACTACGCGCACAACCTCTGCGACGAGACCGGCCAGCCGCTCGGGATCATCCACCGCGACGTCTCGCCCTCGAACATCATCGTGTCCGAGGGCGGCGTCCTGAAGCTGATCGACTTCGGGATCGCGAAGGCCTCCGCCGCCGGGATGCAGACGATGAGCGGCACGATCAAGGGCAAGTTCGCCTACATGGCGCCCGAGTACCTCGCCGGGCGGATCGACGCGCGCGCCGATCTGTTCGCGGTCGGCGTGATCGCACACGAGCTGCTGACCAACCGGCCGCTGTTCGCGGGCGAGGACGACATGGAGACGGTCAACCGGGTGCGCTCGATGCCGATCGCGCCGCCGTCGCACCGCAACCCGCGCGTCCCGCCGGAGATCGACGACATCGTGATGACCGCGCTCGCCCGCGATCCGGACGCGCGGTGGCAACACGCGACCGCGCTGCGCAACGCGGTCACCACGCTGACCCGCCGGCTCGAGCTCGACGTGCACAACCAGCAAGTGGTCGCGTGGCTCGACCGGTTGTTCGGCGAGCCGTCCCGGACCATCGATCTGGGAGACGAGCCGAGCATCCTGATCCAGCCGGAGACGCCGACGCCCGGGGCGAGCGCGCAGGCGACCCTGATGATGGCCGGCCGCCCGCCCGCACCACCGGCCGAGGCCCCGGCCGGCACCCCGGCGCACGCGATGACCGCGCAGCGCTCGATCGAGCCAAGCCCGCCGCCGTCGCTGAACAGCGCCGAGTACCGCGCCGCGGTCGCGGCGTACGAGTCCCACGGGATCGCCACGCCGCCGCCGGGGAGCCTCCGGACCTCGGCGAGCCCGGCCACGCTGCCCCACGCCGGCCCCGTGCCCACGCACTCCCCTGCCCCGGCCTCCGCGCAGATCGCCGCCACACCGGCGCCCTCCGCCCCGGCCTCCGCCCCGATCGCCGCCACGCCGGCGCCCCCCGCCCCGGTCTCCGCGCAGATCGCCGCCACGCCGGCCTACCCCGCCCCGGTCTCCGCGCAGATCGCCGCCACGCCGGCACAGCTCGCCGCCGCCGCCCACCACGCCGCGTCTCCATCGGGCCAGCTCGCCGCGCCGCGCGCGACCTTGATCGGCGGCGCGTCCGCCCCGGCGATGCGGCCGCGCACCGCGTCGCAGGCGCCGCCCATGGTCGCGATCCCAGCCTCGTCCGCGCCGCCGATCACGCCGGCAGCAGCCACGGCTCCGTCGCCGGTGCCTCCGGCCGGGCCCGCTGACGTTGGCTCCGCCGAGCGGCGCAGCCCTACAAGGGTCGTGGTATTGGTGCTCGTCGTCGTGGCGATCGCCGCGGCAGCCGTGTACTTCGCCTTGCCACACCTGACGTGATGAAGCGCCGCATCGCCCTGATCTCCACTGGCGGAACGATCGAGAAGACGTACGACGAGCTGTCGGGCGTGCTCGCGAACAAGGTCTCGGTGCTCGACGTGATGCTCGCGTCGCTCGAGCTGCGCGGGGTCGAGGTCCATCGCGTCCAGCTGATGAACAAGGACAGCCTCGAGATGACCGCCGAGGACCACACCTTGATCGCCGAGACCGCGACCCAGCTCGCGCGCGCGATGGCCGGCGTGATCGTCGTGCACGGCACCGACCGGCTCGCGGTGTCCGGTGAGCGGGTGGTCGAGCTCGTCGGCACCCCCGCGACGCCGATCGTGTTCACCGGCGCGATGCGCCCCTACGAGCTGCGCTCGACCGATGCGCTGCAGAACCTGACCGAGGCGCTCGCCGCGGTGCAGCTGGTGCAGCCCGGGGTCTACGTGGCGATGCACAACCGGGTGCTCCAGTTCCCCGGCGTGCGCAAGGATCCGCGGCGCGGCACGTTCGTGATGCAGGCCGAGCTGGAGTCGGCGGGATGACCGCGCGCACGCCGGCGGATCTCTCGCCGCTGCTGCCCGCGCTGCTCGATGCCCTCGGCTACACCAAGACCGGCGTGGTCGTGATCGCCGATCGCGGCGAGGGGCTCGAGCGGTGGTACGCGAACGAGACCGTCGCGGCGATCCTCGGCTACTCGCTCGACGAGTTCCTCCAGATCGCGCCGATCGAGACGATCGCCCCCGAGCAGCGCGCGCTGGTGCAGCAGCTCTCGACGACGTTCCGCGCCGGCCAGCCCGTGCCGCCCGCGCTCGAGTTCATCGCGCTGCGCAAGGACGGCAGCCGCGTCCCGATCGAGCTCGCGATGGGCTACCTGCGGCTGCCCGATGGCGTCGCGTACGTGATGATCATGCGCGACGTCGGCCTGGCCTCGCAGCTGTCGCTGCTCGAGGCCGATCGGATCGGCCTGGTCGGCGCGCTCTCGGCCGGGTTCGCGCACGAGATCAACAACCCGCTCACCTCGGTGCTGCTCAACCTGCGCTCGATGCGCAAGCAGATCGCCGCGCACGTGCCGGACCCGGCGCAGCCGCAGGCGCTGCGCTGCCTCGACGACATCACCACCGGCGCCGAGCGGATCGCGAGCAACGTGCGCGCGCTCCAGACCCTGGCGACCCGCAGCGAGACCCAGCCGATCGATCTGTCCGCCGTGGTGTCGGCGTCGCTCCGGCTCGCCGCGCCGACGCTCGAGCCACGCGCCCACGTGATCCGCCAGATCTTCCCGGTGCGCCCGGTGATCGGCGAGGAGTCGCGGATCGGCCAGGCCGTGCTCGCGATGATGCTGTTCTCGAGCTCCGGCTTCGAGGCCGAGGCCACCAACACCACGAACCGCATCGTGGTCGCCGTCGAG
>JBQCJR010001081.1:0-8826 GCA_051952595.1 Kofleriaceae bacterium | reverse complement strand
GATTCGAGATCTCCGCGGCGAAGCACATCAATGCGGTCACTGGCCACCGCGGCGCGGTGTTCCCCGACCACTACCACGCGCGCCCGCTGACCTCGCCGCGGGCCGTGCGGCACTGCCTGGCCTACGTTCTCAACAACTGGCGGCGCCACCGCGAAGATCGAGCCGCGCACACGCGCACCTGGCAGATCGACCCGTTCTCGTCGGCCATCTCGTTCCCGTCCTGGAGAGAGCTCGATGGCGCCCGCTTCGTTCCTCCCGCCACCTACCAGCGCCTCCTCGTCTCGCCCCCTCGCACCTGGCTGCTCGCAACCGGCTGGTCGCGCCACTACCCAGCGATCTCGATCCACGAGACGCCGGGTCCGCCGTCCTAGCCCTCCCCGCTCTCCTCTTCTCGGCTCAACCGAAAATCTCCCCGGTAGTAGCAGGCGCTGTGGGCATGTGGTCAACCGTCGGCCTGCCAGGGCCGACGGTTGTCCAAGCGCCTGTCGAGCTGCGAACCACCGCGCACCCTGGCGCCATCTCGTCGCAGGTCACAGGCGCGTCATGTCCACAGCGCTCTGAGACTAGCGCCCGGCATGCGCGCGCTGCAGCGCCGTGAGCTTGAAGTGCCGCCCACCGTTGAACGCGATGAAGCGCTGGCCGTCGATCTCGAAGCTGGTGCTCGTCGGCGACGTCGCGGTGATCTTCGAGCTCGGGAAGATCGAGCAGTACAGCTGTGCGGCCTGGTCGGCGCCGGATTCAAACGTCGTTCGCGCCGGTGAGCGGATCGCGCGCGTCGCCGAGCCGAGGAACTCGCCGCCGTTGATCCACTCCGACGGAACGAGCTCGAACTGTCGCCCGAGGTGGGCGCCGAAGAAGGCGAACATCAAACCGCGGTCCGCGCCGTCGTCCTCGAGGACGCCCTCCGGGAGCTCGTGCCACGCCGGATCATGCGATGGCGCCGGACGATCCCGGCCACCGACGCGTCGCGCGGGTTCGCCCGGCGCGCGTGGCAGCCTGGAGGCGTCTCGAGATCCTCGAACGGCCTTGCGGCGCGATGTGGATCCGGATCGACCGCCATCCCACGGCTGCGACGCTCGTGCAGATACGCCAACGTGCCCCTCCTCGTCCCGGCTACGCCGAGTCACTCTTCGACAGATCCGCGACCAGCTTGCGCATGAACAGCTCGATGTTCCGGCGCAGCGCCGGGTCCTCGCACACCGGCAACGCGCGCCGCCAGGTCTCGACGGCGCGCGCGTGCAGGCCCTGGCGGAAATACAGGTACGCGAGCCGGGTCAGGGCCGGGAAGTACACCGGCTGGAGATCGACCACGGCCTCGTACTCGTCGACGGCCTCCGCCCAGCGCGACGAGCGCTGGAGCATGTTCGCGAGCATGAAGTGCAGCTTGGGACTCGCGGGATCGCCGGCGAGCGCGCCGCGCAGCCTGCCGATCGCGCCGTCGACGTCGCCGGCGTGGTAGCGGCCGAGCGCATCGGCGAGCAGCAGCTCGTGATCGGCGCGCTCCTCGGTCGACAGCTCGCGGAGCAGGCGGTGCAGCCGCCGCCGATCGAGCGGCTTCTCCAGATAGCCGTCGACGGCGTGGCGCTGCAGCACCTCGTCGGCGATCTGCCCGGAGTCGACCACCGAGGTCGTGACCACGACCCGGCAGCGCGCGAGCCGGCGGCTGCACTTGATCGCGCGGCACAGCCGCAGCCCGTCGAGCTCGGGGGTGGCGACGTCCGCGAACACGACCTCGAACTCGATCGCCGACAGCAGCTCGATCGCCTGCGCGCCGTTCGCCGCGGCCTGGCACTCGTGGCCGAGCCGCTCGAGCTCGGAGACCAGCTGGATCCGATGATGCGGATCCGGATCGACGACCAGCGCGCGCCCGCGCGCGGTCGATGGCTCCAGCGTCGTATCGACGGTGG
This sequence comes from Kofleriaceae bacterium, assembly GCA_051952595.1. Classification (GTDB taxonomy): domain Bacteria; phylum Myxococcota_A; class Polyangia; order Haliangiales; family Haliangiaceae; genus JABFXX01. The sequence continues at coordinate 6,919 of JBQCJR010001081.1, read as the reverse complement.
TCTCGAGGGTCGCCTCGATCGCCGCGGCGGCGCCGGCGCGCTCGAGCGAGCGCTCGAGCCCTCGATCGATCTGCGACGCGATCACCAGGGTGTACTCCTCGAACGCCTCGTGCTCGACCGAGGTCGCGGTGTTCGCGTTCCAGTCGCCGGTGAGCGACGCGCCGAGATCCTCGGGCGGCAGCTCGTCGAGGTTGCGCGCCGCCTCCTCGGCGAGCGCGCGCTGGGCGCGGCGGTGCTCGTCGGCGTGACCCTCGGGGTGAACGAGCGCGAGCCGCGCGCCGCGCTCGCCGCCCTCGACCTCGGGCCCGGCGAGGTACAGCTCGCCGTGCTTCCACTTGCGGAACGCGACGCGGATCGTGCGCGCGAGCGTGGCCTCGAGCGCGATCCGCAGCTCGACGTGCTTGCCGCGCGCGCCCGCGAGCTCGCGCGCGGGCACGATCGCGTCCTCGGGGCGCGCCGCGGCGATCACGATCGTCTCCGCATCTTCGTGCACGACGAGCGCGCGGAACGTCCGCGCCCACTCCGGCGACACGTGCTCGAGCACGTCGAGCCGGATCGTCGACTCGTCGAGCACGACCGCCGACCACCCGGTCTGGGTCGCCAGCGCGCTGCACAGCTGGCGCTCCGACGCGTAGCCGAGCGCGTACAGCTCCGAAGCGACCGGATGGCGCTGCGCCTGGTGCGCCAGCGCATCCGAGAGTCCCGCGGCGTCGATGACACCGCGCTGGAGCAGGATCTGCCCGATCGAACCTCGCACCTTCGGCGCTCAGCCTATCAGACAGGGGCCGGCCTCACCGAGTTCGGCGCGATCCAAGTATCTGGAATCTCGAACGGGAGCCGGCTACTTCATCGGCCGCGTCTCGTTTTGGGTGGAGATCTGCCAGATGACTGATATCCTCCGGGCCCCGTTGGGGAACCTTCCCACAGTCGGCCCCGCCAGGCGTGACAGCTTGTCTCGGAGGCCAGGGAGGAGCCCTAGGTCAGTTTTGGGAGTCAACCAGAGAATATCACGCACTTTTCTGGGGATCTGCCCAACGGTGGCACCCGCATTGCTTGTCGCAGCGCTGCCACATCTGTGAACGCCACGAGGAGAACACGTGAATAACGACTTTAGAATTGGCGAGAAAGCCGTCTATCCGGCGCATGGCGTGGCCGAGGTGATCGGGATCGAGAAGAAGGAGATCAACACGTCGGTGTGCTCCTTCTACGTACTCAAAGTGCTCGCCACCGGGATGCAGATCCTGGTTCCGAAGGAGAAAGCGGACCAGGTCGGCCTTCGCCACGTGGCGACCGCGGCCGAGATCGACGAGGTGTTCGATATTCTTCGCGAGAAGGACGTCCACATCGACAAGCAGACCTGGAACCGTCGCTACCGCGGGTTCATGGAGAAGATCAAGACGGGCTCGCTGTTCGATGTCGCCGAGGTGTACCGCGACCTGTACCGCCTCAAGAGCAGCAAGGTTCTCTCGTTCGGCGAGCGGAAGATGCTGGACAATGCCAAGCAGCTGATCGTCAAGGAGCTCGCGGTGGCCCGGAAGTGGACGGAGGAAAAGGTCGAGGCCGAGCTCGAGAAGGCCTGCGCGTAACACATTGGTTTCGCTGATGTGACGAAAGGCTCCCGGTGGTCCCGGGGGCCTTTCGTGCGTTATTGCCGGCGCGCGATGTCCCGTGCTAGGGGTCGACCGCGATGCAAGTTCACGTAGCACGAGCCGAGATCTGGAACTTGCCGGTCGACGCCATCGTCAACCCGGCCAATTCGCTCGGAATCATGGGGGGCGGAATCGGAGGCTCGCTGCGCCGCCAGGGGGGCGACGTGATCCAGCAGGCCGCGATGCAGGCGGCCCCGATCGCGGTCGGCGCCGCGCTCGTGACGACCGCCGGCCAGCTGCCGGCCAAGAACGTCATCCACGTGCCGACGATGGAGGAGCCGGGGATGAAGATCGGCGCCGAGAACGTGCGCCGGGCCGCGCGCGCCGCGCTGATCGCCTCGGACCGCAACAGCTTCAAGGTCATCGCGATCCCGGGGATCGGCACCGACCTCGGCGATGTTCCGATCGACGAAGCGGCGCGCGCGATCGTCGAAGAGATCCGCGCGCATCGACGGCCGAACCCCGAGACCATCTACCTGGTCGACACCAACGAGTACATGGTCGCCGCGCTCGAAGAAGCGCTGCGCAACGCGCAGGCGAACCTGTAGTCAGCCCTCGGCGTAAGCGCGCGATCGCTCTCTGAAAAGGGGTGGCCGGCCCCGTTGACCGCCTGATTGCGAGCCATATACTCGCCTCGCTTTGCAACTACAGGCGTACATGCCAGCCGGGGTGGCAATCGTCTTTGCCCTGGGATTTTGCGGGTTGTTCACGGTGCTCGCCATCGCGATCGGCCCGAGAGCTACCAACCCCGACAAGCTCAAGCCGTTCGAGTGCGGCAGCGAGCCGATCGGATCGCCTCGCGGACGCTACTCCGTGAGGTTCTACCAGGTCGCGATCCTGTTCCTGGTGTTCGATATCGAAGCGGCGTTCATGTACCCGTGGGCGGTCCTCTACAACCAGCTCTCGAAGTCTCCGATGGGCGGCGTGAGCGTGTTCGGCTTCGTCGAGATGTTGCTCTTCGTCGCGATCCTCGTTGTCGCGCTCGCCTACGTCTGGAGAAAGAAGGCGATCGGATGGGACTAGAGCTCACCACCACGCGTCTCGAAGATGCCGCCAAATGGGCGAAGCAGAGCATCGTCGACCGCGCCAGTAACTGGGGACGCAAGTTCTCGCTGTTCACGTACCCGTTCGTCACCGCGTGCTGCGGCATGGAGTTCATGTCCGTCGCGGCGCCCAAGTACGACATCGCGCGGTTCGGCGCCGAGTTCCCGCGGTTCTCGCCGCGCCAGAGCGATCTGCTGATGATCGTCGGCACGATCACCGAGAAGCAGGGCCCGGCGCTCAAGCGCGTGTTCGACCAGATGGCCGAGCCCAAGTGGGTGATCGCGTTTGGCGTGTGCGCTTCGACGGGCGGCTTCTACCAGAACTACCACGCGATGCCCGGCGCCGATCAGGTCATCCCGGTCGACGTCTACATCCCCGGCTGCCCGCCGCGCCCCGAGCAGGTCCTCGACGCCCTGATCATGCTGATGGATCGGATCCAGGCGGGCCGCGGTCACAGCCAGCTGCGGACCAAGCGCGAAGCGCTGATCGCCGCCGCGCAGAACCACGACGAGTAGGGAGCCACTCCCATGGCGCAGATTGTTCTCGACGCGCTCCTCGCAAAGCACCCCAGCGCGGTCGCAAAGACCGAGTCGATCCACGGCGACGAGATCGCGTGGATCAAGAAGGACCAGCTGGTCGCCGTCGCGACCTGGCTCAAGACCGATCCGGCGATGGCGTTCGATAGCCCGGTGTTCGTCACCTGCATCGATCGCCTCGACTGGCGTCCGGTCACCTCGACCGGCCTGCCGCTCACCGCGTCGCAGTGGACCGAGGACGAGCCGCGGTTCGAGGTGTGCTACCAGCTGCGCTCGCAGAAGCACCGCTACCGGATCCGGCTCAAGGTCGCGATCACCGAGCAGGACGCCCACTGCCCGTCGCTCGCCGGGCTGTGGCCGGCGTTCGACTGGCAGGAGCGCGAGACCTTCGACATGTACGGGATCCGCTTCGAGGGTCACCCCGACCTGCGCCGGATCTTCCTCTACGAGGAGTTCGTCGGCTACCCGCTGCGCAAGGACTACCCGAAGGAGAAGCGGCAGCCGCTGGTCCGGCGCGACGACCTGCCGATCAACCCGATCAAGGCCGACGGCCAGAAGGGGAGCGCGCGCTGATGGCGACCCCACGCGATGTCACGTCGTTGAAGCAGCTCGTCCTCGGCCGAAAGGACGTGCAGGACCTCTCGGACAACGAGCAGGAGCTGCCGCCCGACCTGATGACGGTCAACATGGGCCCGTCGCACCCCGCGATGCACGGCACCGTGCGGATCGTGCTGACGGTCGACGGCGAGCGGATCGTGAGCGGCGACGTCCAGCCGGGCTACCTGCACCGCTGCTTCGAGAAGGAGTCGGAGTACGCGACCTACACACAGGTGTTCCCGTACACCGACCGGCTCAACTACGTCTCGCCGATGATCAACAACTGCGGCTGGGCGATGGCGGTCGAGAAGCTGATGGGCCTCACCGACCGGATCCCGAAGCGCGCGGAGTACATCCGGGTGATCGTCAGCGAGATGTCGCGGGTCACCGACCACCTGACCTGCGTCGGCGCGTCGGCGATGGAGCTCGGCGCGTTCACGCCGTTCCTCTACCTGCTGAAGTGCCGCGAGTGGCTCTACGAGCTGCTCGAGAAGGTGTCCGGCGCGCGGCTCACGCACAGCTACGTGCGCGTCGGCGGCGTCGGCAAGGACCTGCCGGAGAACTTCCACGCCGACCTGACCCACACGCTCAACGAGATCGAGCGCGTGATGGTCGAGGTCGCGGACATGCTCAACGGCAACAAGATCTTCCGCGACCGCATGGCGGGCGTCGGCGCGATGACCCGCGAGGACGCGATCGCCACCGGCTGCGTCGGGCCGATCGCGCGGGCGTGCGGCGTCGACTACGACGTGCGCAAGGACTACCCGTACTCGGTCTACCCCGAGGTCGAGTTCGACGTGCCGCTCGGGACCACCGGCGACTGCTTCGACCGCTACCTGGTGCGCGTCGAGGAGATCAAGCAGTCGATCAAGATCCTGCGCCAGTGCCTGGTCCAGATCCCCGACGGGCCGATCATGGTCGACGATCCGCGGGTCGCGCTGCCGGCCAAGCGCGAGACCTACAACACGATCGAGTCGATGATCCGGCACTTCAAGCACATCGTCGACGGCATCAAGGTGCCGCCCGGCGAGTCGTACACGTTCGTGGAGGGCGGGAATGGCGAGCTCGGGTTCTTCATCGTCGCCGATGGCACCGGTCGCCCGTACAAGGCGTACGTGCGGTCGCCGTCGTTCGTGCACCTGTCGACCGCGAGCCAACTGATCCACAAGCACCTGATCGCGGACGTCGTGCCGATCTTCGGCATGATCAACATGATCGGCGGGGAGTGCGACAAGTGAGCGTTACCGAAGCCCCTGCCCCGGCGCCCGACACCGTCACGCTGACGATCGACGGCAAGTCGGTGACCGTGCCGAAGGGCACCAACGTGCTCGAAGCCGCGCGCGCGCTCGGCATCGACATCAGCGCGTTCTGCTACCACCCCGGCCTGCCGGTGGTGGCCCAGTGCCGCCAGTGCCTGGTCTCGGTCGAGAAGAACCCCAAGCTCCAGCCGAGCTGCCAGCAGATCTGCGGCGATGGCATGGTCGTCCACACGACCGACCCGCAGTCGACGCTGGCGCGCAAGCAGCTGCTCGAGTTCACGCTGGTCAACCACCCGATCGACTGCCCGATCTGCGACAAGGCCGGCGAGTGCACGCTGCAGAAGCTGTATTTCGAGCACGACAACGACGACTCGCGCGTCGACGTGCCGAAGGTCGAGAAGGACAAGGTCGTCGATCTCGGCCCGACCGTGGTGCTCGATCAGGAGCGCTGCATCCTGTGCTCGCGGTGCATCCGCACCTGCGACGTGGTGGCGGGCGAGCACCAGCTCGACTTCGCGCACCGCGGTGACCACGAGGTGCTGACCACGCCGCCGGGCGCCCAGCTCGACAACCCGTACTCGCTGAACGTGGTCGACGTGTGCCCGGTGGGCGCGCTGACCTCGAAGGACTTCCGGTTCACGATGCGGGCGTGGGAGCTCGACGCGACGCCGTCGGTCTGCAACGGCTGCGCGACCGGCTGCAACATCGAGATCCACCACAAGAACGGCCGCGCGTGGCGCCTCGTGCCGCGCCACAACCCGGACGTCAACCACTACTGGATGTGCGACGAGGGCCGGTTCACGTACCACGACCTGCGCGAGCAGCGGCTCGCCGCGGCGACGGTCGACGGCCTGCCCGCCGGCTGGGATCGCGCGATCCGCACCGCCGCGAGCGCGCTCTCGGAAGCCGGCAAGGACGGGGTTGGCTTCGTGCTCTCGGCGCTCGCGTCGAACGAGGACAACTTCGCGCTCGCCAAGCTCGCCAAGAGCTGGGGCGCGACCCACGTGTTCTACACCGGCAAGCCGCCGGTCCCGGCGCGCGCCGATGGCCGGCTGCGGGTGGCCGACGTCAACCCGAACACCACCGGCGTCAAGGCGATCGCCGAGGCGCTCGGCTTCGCGCCCAAGCAGGTGTTCGAGCCCGGCGCGCTCGACGCCAACATCAAGGTGCTCGTCGCGCTCGGCGACGTGCTGCCGGGGATCGACCCGGGGCGGCTCAAGGAGCTGTCGGTGATCTCGCTCAGCGCGTTCGAGCGCGGCCCGGTGGCGAGCGCCAAGGTGGCGCTGCCGATCGCGGCGTGGGCCGAGGCGGCCGGCACGACGACCAACCTCACGGGAGGCGTGCAGCGCATGCACGCCGCCTTCCCCCCGCCCGGCCAGGCGATCCCCGGCTGGGAGGCGGTGGTCCGGCTCGCCCAGGAGATCGATGTGAAGCTCGCGTGGAACCACGCCCGCGAGGTGTTCAAGGACATGGTGGCCGCGGTGCCACCGTGGAGCTCGCTGACCTGGGCCCGCGAGGCCCGTCCGCTCGCGCTGCGCTTCGCAGGCAGCCGAGGCTAGAGGGACCTAGAGGCTAACGATGAGCACTGTGTACGCGATCCTCGACTGGCCGGGCACGAAGTGGCTGTTCGTGATCCTGGCCCTGGTCATGCCGCTCGCCTCGATCCTCACCTGGATGGAGCGCCGCCAGAGCGCGATGATGCAGGACCGCCTCGGCCCGAACCGCGCCAACATCGGCCCGGTCAAGCTGAAGGGCGTCCTGCACTTCGTCGCCGACGCCTTGAAGATGATTTTCAAGGAGGACTTCATCCCCGCGAACGTGCACAAGGGGCTGT
>JBQCJR010001080.1:0-7462 GCA_051952595.1 Kofleriaceae bacterium | reverse complement strand
GAAACGAAGATGAATGACGGACCTCTGCTTGCACCACAGCAAGCCAGGAGGAAACCCCATGAGAGCTTCGCTATCCTGCTTCCTGGCGACCGGAGGCGTCGCCCTGTTGACCACTGTGGCGGTGGCGCAGCCGCCCAGCGATCCACCGCAAGACCCTTCGCAGTCACAGCCCGTGGCATGCGAGCCCGATGTCGCGGAGTGCCCGGTCCCCAGCGCCCCACCCACGACGACCACCACGACCACGACGGCGGCGCCCTACGGGCCGTCCTACGAGACCGAGCCTGGCACGATGCCGATCTCGACCGGCAAGCCTGCCGTGGCGTCCGGGTTCGAGGTCAAGCTCGGTGGTGACTACGCGCACATCACGGGCAACGCCGGCAACATCGACGTCGGCGACGTGATCGGTGAAGGTGGCCGCGGTGAGCTCAAGCTCGGTGCGCGCGTGACGCCGTACGTCTCGCTCGGCGCCTACGGTACGCTCGGTGGCTTCAGCAACAGCAACGAGCTCCGCAACCCGATCGCCGCCACCAACGTGGACATCTGGGACGTGTCGGCGGGTCTCTTCACCGAGCTCCACTTCGCGCCGTACAGCAACTCGGTCGACCCGTGGCTCGGCATCGGCGTCGGCTGGCACGCGATGTGGTTCAGCCCGAACAACGACGCGCCGTCGTCGTCGCTGCAGGGCTTCGACGTCGCGAAGGTGCAGATCGGCGCGGACTTCCGGGTGACCCCGGACGTGGCGATCGCGCCGGTGGTCGGCGCCGGCCTCACCCTGTTCGCGTGGGAGAAGGTCCCCGGCGTGACCAACGGGTTCGATGAGATCAACGACAAGGACATCTCGGTGTACCTGACCGCGGGTCTGCAGGGCCGCTTCAACTTCGGCTCGCGCTACTCGCACCGGTAAGCCGTCCCGGGCGCTGACGCCCGACGAGCCCCCCTCTGTGAACATCCACGCCACGGCCGGCCTTGCCGGTCGTGGCGTTCGTCTTTGGTGCGCGTCGTCGCTCACCCGCGCGACGGCGCGCCACCGTCACGCGCGCGCGCCGGCGAGCCGCGCAGCGAGCGCGCGGTGCTCGGCGCTACCCACCACCTCGCGCCCCGGCGCGGGCCGGCGCTGCTGGTTCTCCGCGTGCGCGTGCTTCATCGCTCGCACGCGCGCCGCGGCTTCGCCGATCCTTCGGCGGAGCTCGCCATCGCGCTCGGCCTCGCGGACCAGCGCTTCCTCGGCGGCGGCCTGATGTGCGGCGTCGCGACACAGCAGCAGCGCGTCACACCCCGCGCGGATCGCGGCGACCGCCGCGGCGCCCGCGCCCATGTGATCCGCGATCGCGCGCATGTCGAGGTCGTCGCTGACGATCACGCCGCGGTAGCCAAGCCGATCGCGCAACAGGCCGGTGATCACCGCCTCGGACAGCGTGGCCGGGCGCGCCGGATCGAGCGCCGCGAACACCACGTGGGCGGTCATGATCATCGGCAGGCCGGCGGCCGCCGCGCGCGCGAACGGCAGCAGCTCGATCCGGTCGAGCCGCTCCCACGCGTGATCGATGCGCGGCAGCTCGAGGTGCGAGTCGGTCGAGGTGTCGCCGTGGCCGGGGAAGTGCTTGCCACACGCCAGCAGGCCGGCCGCGTCGAGCCCACGCGCGAACGCGAGCGCGCGCCGCGCGACCACCTCGGGCTCGGTGCCGAACGCGCGATCGCCGATCACCGGGTTCGCCGGGTTGGTGTGCACGTCGAGCACCGGCGCGAAGTCGATGTCGAAGCCGAGCGCGCGCAGCTCGCCGCCGAGCGCCGCGCCGACCTGCTCGGCCAGCGCCTCGTCCCCGGTCGCCACCCCGTCGTGCGATCGCATCGGGGGCCACACCGTCGCCGGCGCGCGCACCCGCTGGACCAGGCCGCCCTCCTGATCGACGGCGATCAGGGCCGGCGTGCCATCCGGCGCGGCGCGATGCAGGTCGTGGTTGAGCGCGATCAGCGCGTCGAGATCACAGACCTCGCCCGCGATCGCGAGGTTGCGCTTGAACAGGATCGTGGCGCCGACCTCCCCCGCCGCGAGCTTCGCGCGCAGCGGACCGGGCACGGTCGTGCCCTCGAAGCCGACCCACAGCAGCTGACCGACGTCTTCACGCACCGCGCAACCCTAGCAGGCGGCCGGACCCGCAGCCTACTGGCACGCGATCTGGGTCGCATTGGAGCAACTCGAGGTCTCCGGCAGCACCAGGTCGAGCGAGATCTCGTACGGCACCACGAACCGCTGATTGGCCGGCGTCTCGACGAAGATCGCGAACGTCCCCGCGGTAACAAGCGAGCTCGGCCAGTCCCGATCCGAGTCGAGGTACAGCGCGACCCCGCTCTCGTTGATCGGCTTGTCGAAGCGATCGAACATCCCGAACCGGACCGAGGGGTCCGAGAGCGGCCCGATCTCGACCTCCCAGCCCGCGGGTGCGTCGACCAGCGTCGCGCGGCACGCCCCGATGCAGCCCGGCAGCTCCAGCCGGCCGCGGCCGCCGCACGCGCGCTTGGCCTGACCGCTGTCGCGCGACTCGAGCGCCGGCTTGCACCGCAGGCACGGCGAGCCCGGCGCCTGGCATACCCCGGTCGACCCGTGGGCCACGGTGTCGTCGCACACCCGGACGGTCGAGCAGCGCGAGCTCTCGAGCGGGCAGTCGTGCTCCACCGCCAGCGGCGCGACCTCGCCGTCGCAGTCGTCGTCGATCCCGTTGCAGGCCTCCGCGGCGCCCGGGTGGAACGCCGCCGAGGTGTCGTCGCAGTCCTTGCGATCGTCCGAGGCGGGCACCCGGCGCGCGTCGCCCGAGATCCCCGGCGTCGATTCATCGCAGTCGAGATCGATGCCGTCGGCGAGCCGCGGCATCGCGTCCTTGCCACCATCGAGCGGAAGCACCACGCGCAGCTGGCCGTTGGCCCGCCGCCACACGAGGCCACTCGGCTCGCCGCCGCAGCGGACCACCAGCGCGTGATCGACCGGGACCGCCGGGACCGCGCCCGGCTCGGGCTCGACCACGGTCACCCGCTCGAGCGCGATCTCGAAGATCGTCACGTCGGCGCGCGGCTCGACGAACGCGGTCGCGTGCTCCGCGGTGGGCTCGGCGGGGAACAGCTGCGGCGGCGACAGCGCGCCGATCGCGACGATCCGCTGCTCGGCGTCGCTCGCGACCACCAGCGGCAGGTAGCGGCCGTCGAAGCCCGCGTCGAGCTGGATGGTCAGCGGGAATCGATCCTGCGGGGCGAGCTCGATCGTCGCGGCCGCCCGCTGCACGGCGTAGTAGACCCGCTCGGTGCCGCCCTCGGGAAGCCCAGACGGCCCCGGCAGGTTGCTGCGCTGCTTGCGCTCGTGGACCACCGGCTCGAGGAACACCACGTCGAGCCGGGTCGCGCCGGTGGCATCGCCGGCGATCTCGAGCCGCACGCGATCCTCGCCACACCCGGCCACCGCGATCGCGACGAGCAAGCCAGCAAGCGCGCGCATAGGGCCCCCAGTGTACCGGCGCGGCCGCGCGGTGTGGAGCCTCGTTCGTGGTTGCGCGACCCCGCGCACAGTCAGCGCTGGAACGACTGGGCCTCCCCGGCGAGCTCGAGCCGCTGCGGCGAGCCGGTCGCGGTGTAGATGGCGATCGTGCGCACCGTCGGGAACGCGAGCGCGATCACCAGCTCGCGGCGGCCGTCGCCGTCGAGGTCGACCACCCCGAGCACGTCGAGCCCGACCAGGTGCTTGGCCTCGACCGGCTTGCCATCGGCCGGCGGCTTGACCTGGAGCCCGAGCAGCTGGAACTGCGGGGTGCACGACGCGCCGACCACCGGCGATGCCGTCCACTCCGCCGACGGGCTGCGCGCGCCATCGAGCACGCTCGCGATCGGGAACAGCTCCATCGCGCCATCGCCGTCGATGTCGACCGCGATCGACTCGCCGGACAGGCACGCGCCGCCGGTCCCGAAGCTCGGGCTGGGCGGCGGATCGTCGGGGCGCGCGAGCTCGCCGACCGCGATCCCGCAGCCGCGGGTCGCCGCGACGCACTTCGGATCATCGGTGCGCTGGCCGCCGCCGGCGTCCTTGCTGCACGGCGCTCCGCCGACGTAGCTGCCCGCGGCGACCGCCTGGGTCAGCCCGATATCGGCGAGCCCCATCGTGTCGAACGCGCCGGCCGGCTTGCCATCGACCCCGAACACCACGAACCGCGGCACGCTCCCGCGCTCCACCACGTTGGCGAGCTCAGGAGCGGCATCGATCCAGGTCTCCTTGCGCATCACCAGCGGAGCGACCGCCGGCCGGCCCGCTGCCGCCTGCGGGCACATCTCGCCGATCACGATCTGTCTCCCGCCGACGATCGGCGGACGCGGCCGGTCGAGTCGGGAGACTGGACCGGGTTCAGGAGAGGGGGCGTCCGGCCGGATGGTCGGCCTGCATCCCGCGGCGCTCAGGGCGGCGATCACGAGCCAGGCAACGCGGCCGGTCGCATCACGGTCTCTAGGCATCGAATGCAACATAACTCGGCGGATCTCGACCCGGCGAACCAGTGATTCGTTGTCCGCGCGTTTGACCCCGCTTCCGGGGCCTGTCTATAGTCCGCCGCCTAACGGCGATGCCCAAATCCCTCGTGCTTTCTATGCCTTATTCAACACGCATCGCTCTCGGGTTCCTCGTCGTTGCCGTCGGTACCGCGGAGGCGCAGATCACGCCGGGCGGTGGCATGCCAGGCGGTGGCGCCCAGCAACCCTCTGGGGAAACGAAGAAGGAGGGCGTCGCCGAGGCGGCGCCCAAGACCACCGGCCTGTTGCCCACCACGCCGGCGCTGCCCGCGCCGAAGGGCCGCCGCAAGCGCTGGAAGTTGCTCGAGATGGACGGCTACTTCCGCCTGCGGACCGACTGGTTCAAGAACTTCAACCTCGGCTTCGTCGACATCCCCGCGCTCGGCGGCGCGCCGTTCCCGCGCGCGCTCAACTGCAGCGCCAACTCGACGCTCAACGCCGGCTGCGACAACTCGCTGTCGAGCGCGAACATGCGGCTCCGCCTCGAGCCGACGATCAACCTCAACGAGGGCACGTCGATCCACATCCAGGCCGACGTCCTCGATAACGAGGTGCTCGGCGCGACGCCGTTCGGCGAGCAGCTCAACGGCGTCTACAACGACGTGAACCTGCCGCCGCTCGGCGCGTTCAGCAACAGCCAGGGCGTGCCGATCGCCGGGATCAACAGCGATCGCGACTCGATCCTGATCAAGCGCGCCTGGGCCGAGGTCGCGCTGCCGCTCGGCATCCTGAAGGCCGGCCGCATGCCGAACCACTGGGGCCTCGGCATGCTCTACAACGGCGGCGGCTACGACCCGGTCTCCGGCGTCTACGACTACGAGGCGGACTACGGCGACTCGGTCGACCGCGTCAGCTTCTCGGCGGGGATCCCCGGCACCAACCTGCGCGCGATGATCGCGTCCGACTGGACGCTGACCCGGCTGGTCTCGAACCAGACCAACGCCAACAAGGGCCAGGAAGGCCACCCGTTCGACCTCGACGACGAGGACGACACCAACGCGTGGGTCGGCGTGATCTCGCGGATGGACTCGCCGCAGGAGTTCCGCGACAAGGTCGACCGCGGCGAGGTCGCGTTCAACTACGGCGTGTACTTCGAGTACCGGACCCAGAGCTTCGAAGACGACCTGCGCAACTTCGTGCTGGGCGGCCCGTTCGATGCCGCGACCCGCTACGTGCCGCGCCACCTGACGATGTACTCGCCCGACGTGTGGGCGCGGCTCGGCATCGGCCGGTTCCTGCTCGAGGCCGAGTTCGCCGCGCAGCTCGGCAAGGTCGAGCGGCTCGACGAGTACGGCGTGAACGGCGGCGACATCCGCAAGTTCGGTGGCGTCGGCCGGCTCACCTGGCGCGGCATGGAAGGCAAGCTGCGGCTCGGGCTCGAGAGCGGCGCCGCCTCGGGCAACCAGTGGGACAACAACCCGCCCGGCCGGACCAACATCGCGTTCTCGACCCCGTGGGGCGGCCCCGGGAACCCGAACGACCTGACCCAGTTCATCTTCAACCGCGCGTACCGCGTCGACGAGATCCTGTTCCGCTACCTGATCGGCGCGGTCACCAACGCGGCGTACATCAAGCCGTCGGTGGCGTACGACTTCACCAAGTCGATCGGGTTCCGGGTCGCGAACGTCACGTCGTTCGCGCTCAAGCCGGTCGCGACGCCGGGCAACAGCACGATGTACGGCACCGAGTTCGACGCCGAGGTCGGCTACCGCGCCAACGGGATCTCGGCGAGCCTCGTGTACGGCGTGCTGTTCCCGTTCGGTGCGCTCAACCACCCCGAGAACACCAGCGGTACCGGCGGCTCGTTCGGGTTCAGCAACGATCCGGACAACCCGGCGATCCGGAACATCGGCGACGCGAGCACGGCGCACACGATCCAGGCGCGCCTCGTGCTCTCGTTCTAGGAAGCCCCGGCGAGGCCGCCGAGCTCCGGCGCCTCGCCCGCTACAGCTCGCCGATCGCGGCGACCAGCCGGTCGACGCCGATCAGCTCGAGCCCGAGGTCGGCGATCGCGCCTCCTCCCCCGCGCCCCCGCCGCTCGCTCGCCAGGCGCGCCGCGTTCTGAGACGGCACGATCGCCCGCTTGAACCCGAGCCGGGCCGCCTCCGCCAGCCGCTGCTCGAACAGCGTGACCGCGCGGATCTCGCCCGCCAGGCCGACCTCTCCGAACATCACCGTCCGTGCGTCGATCGCACGGCCGCGCGCCGACGACGCGATCGCGCAGGCGACGCCGAGATCGATCGCCGGCTCGGTCAGCCGGATCCCGCCGGCCACGTTGACGAACACGTCGCGATCGAGCACGTCGCAGCTCGCGCGCTGCGCCAGCACCGCGAGCAGCAGCGAGACCCGGTTGCCGTCCACCCCCGCCGCGGTGCGCCGGCCCATCGCCGCGCTCGCCGGCGCGACCAGCGCCTGGATCTCGACGAGCAGCGGCCGCGCGCCGTCCGCCGAGGCGACCACCACCGAGCCCGGCGCGCCGACCGGCCGCTCGGCCAGCAGGTGCGCCGACGGGTTCGCCACCTCGGCCATGCCCGCGCCGCGCATCTCGAACACGCCGATCTCCTGCGTCGAGCCGAACCGGTTCTTGTGCGCGCGCAGGATCCGATACGGCCCGCCATCGCCCTCGAGCTGGAGCACGACATCGACCAGGTGCTCGAGCGTCTTGGGGCCCGCGAGCCCGCCGTCCTTGGTGACGTGGCCAACGACGATCGTCGGCACGCCCGTGGTCTTGGCGAACTGCATCAGCCGGCTCGCGCACTCGCGGACCTGCGCCAGCGATCCGGGGATCGAGTCGAGCAGCGGCGTATAGATCGTCTGGATCGAGTCCACCGCGAGGATCGCCGGCGGCCGCGCCGTCGCGTGGGCGAGGATCTTCTCGACATCGGTCTCGGCGACCACCGACAGCCGCGAATCCGCCGCG
>JBQCJR010001079.1:0-12715 GCA_051952595.1 Kofleriaceae bacterium | reverse complement strand
CGACCTGGAACGCGTCGCCGGCGAGGATGTACTCCTTCACGCGGTCGACCGCGGCGAGGTACGCGTCCTTGCCGAAGCTCGACGCCGGCACGTCCGGCGGCGCCTCGCCGAGCCGCGGCGGGTCGAGCGCGGGCAGCGGCGTGCGCGGCGCGCGGAGCTTCTCGACGATCGCGTCGATCCGCGCGCAGGCGCGGTCGTACGCCGCCTCGGCGCGCTCCGGCCGGGCGACGTACGGCGTCGCCACGACCTTCAGCGTCTGCCGCAGGTTGTCGAAGATCAGCAGCGTGTCGGTGACGACCATGTAGAGCGGCGGCAGGTCGAGCGCCTTGGCGCGCGCCGGCAGCTCCTCGAAGGCGCGCACGCAGTCGTACGCGATCCAGCCGACCGCGCCGCCCCAGAACCGCGGCAGGCCCGGCACGTCGACCGGGCGCAGCTCGCCGAGCACCTCGGACAGCGCCGCCGTGGGATCCGGCGTCGCCCACTCGGCGTTGCGCGGCGGCCCGCCGTGATAGACGTCGTACCAGGTGACGTTCGCGACGCCCGCCTGCCAGCGGACCACCGCGCGCGGCGCGACGCCGACGAACGAGTACGCCGCCCAGGTCGATCCGCCGACCACCGACTCGAGCAGGAACGAGTGCTCGCCGGCGCCGAGCGCGGCGTACGCCGAGACCGGCGTGTCGCTGTCGGCGAGCAGCTCGCGATAGACCGGGATCAGGTTGCCTCGCCCGGCGGCCGCGACGAACTCCTCCCGCGACGGCGTGTACATTGGCTCACGGTTATACCGAGCGCACGGGAGTGCCGCCACCCGTGCAGCGTGGCAGCGGCGCTCACCACGTGCCCAGGTGATCGCCGGTGCTCGGGCGCACACGGCGCTCCCGCCCGGCATGCGGATTGCCCCGGGATCCGCTATGGCAAGCACCCGGACCGGGCCTTCGCACGCACGGATCGCCGCCGCCTCGACGAGCTCGCTGTTCGCCGGGTTGATCTCGGACGCCCGCGATCTCGCGATCGGCCACCTCGATCGGATGCGCAGCGAGATCGGCGACGAGTTCGCCAACCTGAAGGGGTTTCTCGCGCGGCTCGCGATCGCGATCGGCGTGCTGGTCGTCAGCGCCGCGCTGCTCGGGATCGCGCTGGCCAGCGGGTTGATCGCGCTCGGGCTCCCCGCGTGGGTCGCCTACGCGATCGTCGGGGTGATCGCCGGGATTGTCGGGTACGTGCTGGTCAAGCGACCGGGTGCGAACAAGCAGGACGTCGATCTGATCCCGGAGAGCGCGATCGCCGGGCTGCGCCGCGACCTCGCCGATGTCCACGAGGCCGCGCGCCGCCCGTGACGGGGTGTTACAAACGGCGCATGCACCCCGCCCTGCAAGCCACGATGGCCTCCGTCGACCCCGAGATCGCCGAGCTGATCGCCGCCGAGGAGCGCCGCCAGCGCGACAAGATCCGGATGATCGCGTCGGAGAACTACGTCTCGGGCGCGGTGCTCGCCGCGACCGGCTCGGTGCTGACGAACAAGTACAGCGAAGGCTATCCGGGCAAGCGCTACTACGAGGGCCAGCAGTACATCGATCGCGTCGAGCAGCTGTGCATCGATCGCGCGAAGTCGCTGTTCGGCGCCGAGCACGCCAACGTCCAGCCGTACTCCGGCTCGCCCGCGAACCTCGCGGTGTACTTCGCGTTCCTCAAGCCGGGCGACACCGTGATGGGCATGGCCCTGCCCGCCGGTGGCCACCTGACCCACGGCTGGAACGTGTCGATCACCGGCGCGTACTTCCGGCCGGTCCAGTACGGCGTGCGCAAGGACACGCACCGCATCGATCTCGACGAGGTGCGCGAGATCGCGCGCAAGGAGCGGCCCAAGCTGCTGTTCGCCGGCGGCACCGCGATCCCGCGCACGATCGACTTCGCGGCGTTCGCCGAGATCGCGCGCGAGGTCGGCGCGATCTTCGTCGCGGACATCGCGCACATCGCCGGCCTGGTCGCCGCCGGCGCGCACCCCTCGCCCGTGCCGGTGGCGGACGTGGTGTCGACGACCACCCACAAGACCCTGCGCGGCCCGCGCGGCGGCATGCTGCTATCGACCGCCGCGCACCAGAAGGCGATCGACCGCGCGGTGTTCCCCGGCCTTCAGGGTGGCCCGCACAACCACACCACCGCCGGCGTCGCGATCGCGCTCAAGGAGGCCGCGACCGCCGAGTTCCGCACGTACGCGCATCAGATCGTGGCGAACTCGCGCGCGCTGTCCGCCGCGCTCGTCGAGCGCGGGTTCGATCTGATCACCGGCGGCAGCGACAACCATCTGATCCTGGTCGACCTGACGTCCAAGGGCGTGTCCGGCAAGGTCGGCGCCAAGGCGCTCGACGCCGCCGGCATCGAGCTCAACTACAACACCGTGCCGTTCGATCCGCGCAAGCCGTTCGATCCGTCCGGCATCCGGCTCGGCACCGCGGCGATCAGCAGCCGCGGCATGAAGGAGCCCGAGATGGTGCAGATCGCCGAGTGGATGAAGCGGACGATCGAGGCGCCCGCGGACGCCGGCCTGCACGAGAAGATCGCCGGCGAGATCCGCGAGCTGTGCGCCAAGTTCCCGGCCCCTGGCATCCTGGTGTGATGAGCGAGCCCGCGGCGCCTCCTCGGATCCTGATCGTCGACGATTCGCTCGACGTCGCCGAGCTGCTCGGCGAGTTCCTCGAGCGCGCCGGCTACGCCGTGCGGATCGCAGATTGCGGCGACGCCGCCCTCGATGGCCTCGCGCAGTTCACGCCCGAGCTCGCCCTGCTCGACCTCGGCCTGCCCGGCATGGACGGCTACGAGCTCGCCGGCGAGCTGCGCGCGCGCGTGCCCGCGATCAAGCTCGCGGCGCTGACCGGCTACGGCCTGCCCTCCGACCGCGAGCGCACCCGCGCCGCGGGGTTCGATCTGCACCTGGTCAAGCCGGTGTCGATCGGGAAGCTGACGCACGAGATCGAGCAGCTACTGCGCTGAGCGGCTCGCCTAGTCGTCCCGCGTGGCTGGACTCAGCTCTCGTCTCGACTGAGCGGCCCGAGCACTCTCGCCGCTGCGTCACGATGACGTGCTGGGTGCCCGCGCTCCTCCATGAACGTCTCGAAGTCGAACCAGGTCACGCCGTAGCTGCCCTCCGTGGCCGGCCCCACCTGGTGCTCGTCCAACCAAAGCGCGTCGCACTCCGGGCACAGGACCGCCCGACACCGCAAAGCGACGAGCTCCACACGCTCCAGGTAGTCCTGTTCACAACGCGGGCATATCGCCTTCATGGATGCAGCGACAGTCATGGCTCGCCCGGGCCGCGCGTCTCGCCGTGAACGAGGTCTGCCCACCCGGCGGCCTCGACCTCCGCACGGGTCGCCCATCTCGACTTAGGCCGCGCGATCGAGCACGACAGGCCAGGTATATCCCCGGTCGCCAGGTCGTGATCGACCACATGCGAGATGTCGAGCTGGCGCGGATCGATCCAGATCGAGTCGCACTCATCGCACAGCGCGACGATGGTCACGCCATCGCTACAGAGGCGAAACCCTCTCACGCCCGCTTCGCACAGGGGGCAAAGCCCAGCGATGTACAGCATCGTCAAACTCCAGCTCCAACGACCATAGTCACGACTCCTTTCGCCTCGACGTCGGGACGTGCCAATGCGGTGAAGACCTGGTCGAAGCTCCATGGCGAACCTACTCGTAGATCCGCGCCCCCATCAGCGCGTCGGCGAGGATCTTCCACGGCGGCAATCCGGACAGGTTCTGCTCGGTGTTCCGGTAGTAGCCGTCCGAGTCCTGGAGCCCGGCGGCCATGGCCTCGAGGAACGCGGCAAGATCCGCGTTGGTCCAGTCTTCGGGGTTGGAGACCAGATCCGCCTGCAGCGCCGCCACGAAGGCGACGAGGTCTCCGCGCGTCTGGACCGAACGTGCGCGCTCATCGAGCGTCATGTCCCGATCTACGTCGAGGTCCGCGACAAGCTGCCCCACTACTCTGACATCCGTTGCAACGCCAACTCTGCGCCAACGCCCTCGAGCGAATCCACGACACGCTCGACTTCCACGAGCGCCCCCTCCGCGATCAGGGTTCCTTCTCGGAGGAGCTGCGAAAGCTCGGCGATGGTCCCACTCCGCAGCGTCCTGAGCACGCGCAGGACTTCCTGTCGGCGTGGACCAAGATCGACCATGCGCACGGCCCACCTCCCCTCCAGCTCGTAGAAGGCGCGGCGAGCGTCATCCGTCAGCTCCGGGCCGAACGATGCCTCACGAAGAGAGCATCCTCGGCAAGCGAAGCTGGAACAAAGCCGAATTTCCAAAAGACGCGACGCTGCCACATGGACCAGCTCGGCATCCGTCCCGCAACGGGGACATCGCACCGTCGTTGTAGCGACATGGCGCCCCATCAAGAACCTCGCATCAGGACGAGCGTCACTCCAGGTCCTCCAAGCGGAACGCGCCCGCTTCGATGCGAATCAGATCCCCGGACTGCATCTCGATCTCGAGCACGGAAACATCATCACCTGCGGCCATGGGGCCGCGCACCTCGTTGATCGAGGCGCTGAATCCCCACGGCATCTCCCGGTCACAGCGGACTCGGCGCACCGCGGACGCCAGGACCACACGTCGAGGATGCGTCGGGTCGCTGGTGCGAACCCGCATGACCACATCGCCTGACGACCAACGCAGCTCCAGCGATTCCAGGGTCGCGTCGTGCAGCTCGGTCCACCCCACGCCCGCCGCCTACTGGCAGATCCCGGCGTTGCAGGTCGAGCCGGACGCGCAGGCGAGCACGCCGCTCGCGAACAGCGGCGAGGTGCACGCGGTGCCGCGCACCACGGTGCCGCGCACGTTGAGGCGGAACGGGCCGTGGTTCGCGCCGTTGGGGTTGTACGAGTCGACCTGGATGGCGTAGTTGCCGGCGGAGACCTGGTTCACGGTGAGCAACGAGAGGTTGCCGGCGGGGTCGCCGTCGTCGTCGCAGCCAAGCTGGGTGCCGCAGGCGGCGTCCTTGAGCGAGATCACGGTGTCGGCGATGGTCGAGCCGATCGTGCTGATCACGAGCTGCTGCACGGGCACGGGCAGGAACAGCGAGTACGCGACGTCGTTGCCGGTGATGCTCTGGCAGGTCTGGTTGTAGTTGTTGGCGGCGCCGACGAGGGTGCCGTGGGTCGTGGGCGCGGTGATCGCGCCGGCGTAGTTGGGCTCGATGGCGCAGAACGCCTCGGTCGTGCTGATCGCGGTGGTGCAGCCGATGTCGGCCGGGAAGTCGATCGCGCCGTCGGCGTCGTCGTCGATGCCGTTGCCGCACAGCGGGCAGTTGACGCCGGGGCACACGTCGACCTCGGTGTTGTCTGACAGGCTGGTGCAGCTGGGGTCGTACGGGAAGTCGATCCGGCCGTCGCCGTTGTTGTCGATGCCGTCGCTGCACTGGGTGCGGCAGGTCCGCGCGCCGGCGGGGCCGCCACACGTCGACCCGGTGGGGCACGTGAACGCGCCGGCCGCGAACAGCGCGCCCTCGCAGCTGCCACCGAGCGCCACGACGCCGGACGTGGCCAGGGTGAACGGGCCGCTGGCGGTGCCGTAGCCGTCGACGGCGACGTAGTAGCGGCCGGCGGACACGTTGTTCACGGTCATGAGCGGAGGATCGCTGCACGCGATCGGCGCGGCGCCGCACGTGCTGTCGAGCAGCGAGTGCGCCCCGTCGAACCCGGTCAGGTTGAGGGTCAGCGTCTGCATCTGCGGGATATCGAGCTGGAGCAGCACGTCGGGCGCGCTGTGTGCGGTCGCGCTACCACACACCGGCTTGTAGTCGTTGACCTGGCCGGCGGTGGTGCCGGTCGTCGTCCCGGACGTGATCAGGCCGATCGGCTCGGAGCTGACGCACGACTCGCTGGTGCCGCCGGCGGCGAGGCACGCGGTGTCCGCGGGGTAGTCGATCGCCAGATCGCCATCGTTATCGATCCCGTCGCTGCACGCCGGGCACTGCGCGCCGGGGCACACGGTGTCCTCGGTGTTGTCGGCGGGGCTGCCGCAGCCGGGGTCCTGCGGATAATCGATCTTGCCGTCGCCGTTGTTGTCGATGCCGTCGCTGCACTGGGTGCGGCAGGTCCGCGCGCCGCCCGGGCCGTCGCACGCGAAGCCGGTGGGGCACGCGATCACGCCGGCGGCGTACAGCGGGCTCTCGCAGCTGCCGCCGGGCGCGATCACGCCGGCGGTGGTCAGGGTGAACGCGCCGCTGGCGGAGCTGTAACCATCGATCGACACGAAGTAGCGGCCGGCGGCCAGTGCGCCGAGGTTCATCGCCTGCGGATCGCTGCACGCCACCGGCGGGCCACCGCAGGTCGAGTTGAGCAGCGAGTGCGCGCCGTCGAACCCGGTGAGCGTGAAGCTCATCGACTGCATCTGCGGCAGATCGATCTGGTACAGCACGTCGGGCGCGGTGTGCGCCGTCGCCGAGCCGCACGTGGGCGCGCTGTCGTTGACCTGGCCGGCGGTGGTGCCGGTCGTGGTGGTCGAGGTGATCACGCCGATCGGCTCGGAGCTGACACACGACTCGCTCACGCCCGAGGCGGCGATACACGCGGTGTCGGCCGGGTAGTCGATCAACAGGTCGCCATCGTTGTCGATCCCGTCGCTGCACGCCGGGCACGTCGCGCCGGGGCACACGGTGTCCTCGGTGTCGTCGGCCGGGCTGGAGCAGCCAGGGTCCTGCGGATAGTCGGTCTTGCCGTCGCCGTTGTTGTCGATGCCGTCGCTGCACTGGGTGCGGCAGGTCCGCGCGCCCGGCGCGCCGTCACACGTGAAGCCGGCGGGGCACGCGATCACGCCGGCGGCGAACAGCGGGTTCTCGCAGCTGCCGCCGGGCGCGATCACGCCGGACGTGGCGAGCGTGAACGAGCCGCTCGCGGTGCCGTAGGCGTCGACCGAGACGTAGTAGCGGCCGGCGGCCAGCGCGCCGACGTTCATCGATTGTGGATCGCTGCACGCGATCGCCGGGGTGCCACACGTGGAGTCGAACAGCGAGTGGGCGCCGTCGATCCCGGTGAGCGTGAGGTTCAGCGACTTCATCTGCGGCAGGTCGAGCTGGTACAGCAGGTCCGGCGCGTTGTGCGTCGAGCTGCCGCAGCTCGGGGTGCTGTCGTTGACCTGGCCCGCGGTGGTGCCGGTGGTCATCGCCGAGACGATCACGCCGATCGGCTCGGACGTCACACACGCCTCGCTGGGGCTGGACGCCGCGATGCAGGTGGTGTCCATCGGATAGTCGATCTGGCCGTCCCCGTCGTTGTCGAGGCCATCGCTGCACGCCGGGCACTGCGCGCCGGGGCACACGGTGTCCTCGGTGTTGTCGCTGCGCGACGAGCAGCCGGGGTCCAGCGGGTAATCGATCTTGCCGTCGCCGTTGTTGTCGATCCCGTCGGTGCACTGGGTGCGGCAGGTCCGCGCGCCGGCCGGGCCGTCGCACAGGAACCCGGGCTCGCACGCGAGCGCCCCGGCCGCGAACAGCTCGCCCTCGCAGCTGCCGCCGCTGGCGATCACGCCGGAGGTCTCGATCGTGAACGCGCCGACGCCCGTGGTGGAGTAGCCCTCGACCGAGAAGTAGTACGTGCCGGCGGCGAGGTTGGTCACGGTCATCACCGCGGGGTCGCTGCACGCGATCGCGTTGCCACAGCTCGAGTCGAACAGCGTGGTCGCGGTGTCGAACCCGGTGGTGTTGAGCCGCAGCGACTTCATCGCCGGCAGCTCGATCCGGTACAGCAGATCGGGCGACAGCCCCGCGGTGGGCGAGTTGCACGTCGGATCGTAGTCGTGGGTGGCGCCGGTGGTGTTGCCGGTGGTGATCGGGCCGGTGATCAGGCCGACCGGCTCGGTGCTGGTGCACGCCTCGCTCACCTCCGAGGCGGCGTGGCACGAGGCGTCGTGTGGGTAGTCGAGGTCGCCGTCGCCGTCGTTGTCGATCCCGTCCGCGCAGTCGGGGCAGCTCGCGCCATCGGGGCAGTCATCGTCCTCGGTGGCGTCGTTCGGGGTCGCGCAGCCCGGGTAGTACGGGTAGTCGATCTTGCCGTCGCTGTCGTCGTCGAGGCCGTCGCTGCACACCGGCTTGGAGCACAGCATCGCGGTGGTGTTGACCGGGATCCGGCAGATCAGGCCGGGCCCGCAGTCGCTCTGCATCGCGCACGGCTCGCCCTCCCCCGCGAACTTCTCGACCACCAGGTTGTACGCCCCGGTCTGCGAGGTCCCGGTGCCGTGCACGATGATGTAGTACGCGCCGGGCGCGAGCGACTCGACGATCTTCGAGCTGTCGTCCGAGGCGCTGACGTCGTCGCTGCACGCGATCTCCGAGGCGGCGTCGCTGCACGGCGCGCGGCGCAGATCGACCACGGTGTCGACGGTGCTGCCCACGGTGGAGATCACCACGACCGCCGGCGCGTCGAGCACCATGAGGTACGCGATCGCCGCCGCGCCGCCGCCGCCGCCGCACGGCGTGGACAGCGTCGAGTTGCTGGTCGCGACGAGATCGCCGGAGTCGAGGCCGGTGGGCGGCAGCGTCTTGATCGTCAGGGTCGGCCCACACGCCATCGGGTTCTCGACGAACTCGACGCGGTCGGCCGCCGCCGTGCAGCCCGGGTCCTCGGGATAGTCGATCTTGCCGTTGCCATCGTCGTCGCGGCCGTTCGCGCACTGCGGGCACTCCGGGCCATCGGGGCAGTCGTCGTCCTCGCTGTCCGCGAGCGCCAGCGGGCAGCCCGGGTCGTGTGGGTAATCGATCTTGCCGTCGCCGTCGTTGTCGCGATGGTCGCTGCACGCGGGCGCGTGTGGGCTGTTCTCGCTCGTGTCGCTCGCGTCCGAGCAGCCGAGATCGTCGGGATAGTCGATGTCGCCATCGCCATCGTTATCGAGGCCATCCGAGCACTCGGGCCCCGACGGGGCGTCCGGCGTGACTTCCTTCGAATCTCCGCAGGAAAGCAACGCAGCCAAGAACCACACAACCCAGAAGCGCATCACGCCGCGCATCATGCGCAGAAAATCACGCGCGCTGGATCGCCGTCTCGGTGTGGTTGGAACGTGTTGGTTCGTGTCAGACGACACCCGTTCGTGAGCCGGCTCGCGGATCGCGCCGCGAACGTACGGCGCGCGACGGGGCGTGTTCAGCGAGATCGCTTCTTGCGCGGCGTGGCGCGGCGTTTGCCGGGCGGCGGCTTGCTCGGCGGTGTTTCGGGAGCGGCGGGCCGCGCGAGCAGGTGCACCACGCGATCGAGGATGCGGTGCGCG
This sequence comes from Kofleriaceae bacterium, assembly GCA_051952595.1. GTDB lineage: Bacteria > Myxococcota_A > Polyangia > Haliangiales > Haliangiaceae > JABFXX01. The sequence continues at coordinate 3,452 of JBQCJR010001079.1, read as the reverse complement.
ACCTCCGCCTTCGGCCCCGCGGGCAGCTCGACCGCCTCGTCGTGGTCGACCAGCGTCACTCGGTTGGTGTCCACGGCGAACCCGGCGCCTGGCTCGGCGACGTCGTTGGCGACCACGAGATCACAGCGCTTGGTCTCGAGCTTCTTGCGCGCGTTCGAGATCACGTCCTCGGTCTCCGCGGCGAACCCGACGAGCACCGGGCGGGGCCGCGCGCCGCGCTGCTTGCCGAGCCCGGCGAGCAGGTCCGGGTTCGCCACCAGCTCGAGCGCGGTCCGCGGGCCGAGCTCCGAGCGCTTGATCTTCTGGCCGGTCACGACCGCGGGCCGGTAGTCCGCGACCGCCGCGGTCATCACCACGACGTCCGCGCCGCCGGTCGCCTCGGCGAGCGCCTGCTGGAGCTGCGACGCGCTCTCGATCCGGGTGGTCTCGACGCCGACCGGCGGCGGGACCGCCGAGGGCCCGAGCACCAGGTGAACGCTCGCGCCGCGCCGCTGCGCCGCCGCCGCGATCGCGATGCCCATCTTGCCGGAGCTGCGGTTGCCGATGAACCGCGCCGGATCGATCGCCTCGTACGTGGGCCCCGCGGTGACAACGACCCGCGTCCCGGCGAGGTCCTGCGGCGACAGCACGTGCGCCGCGGCCTCGACGATGTCCGCCGGCTCGGCGAGCCGCCCCGGCCCGGTCCACCGGCACGCCAGGAAGCCATCGCCCGGCCCGACGACCCGGTAGCCGGCGACGTCGACCAGCCGGCGGACGTTGGCCTGGGTCAGCGGGTGGCTCCACATGTTCACGTTCATCGACGGCGCGAGCAGCACCGGCGCGCGGGTCGCCAGGATGATCGCGGTGACCGCGTTGCTCGCGCTCCCGGCGGCGAGCTCGGCGATCGTCGTCGCGGTCGCCGGCGCGAGGATCACCAGGTCCGCGGCGTCGGCGAGCGCGATGTGGCCGATCGTCGCCTCCTCGGTGAGGTCGAACAGATCGGTGAACACCGGGCGGCGGGTGAGCGCCTGGAACATCATCGGCCCGACGAACTGCTGCGCGCGCGCGGTCATCGCGACGTCGACGTGGGCGCCGGCCTTGTCGAGCAGCCGCACCAGCTCGGCGGCCTTGTACGCGGCGATGCCGCCGGCCACGCCGACGACGATGCGCGCTCCGTGGAGCGGCCTGGCGGGGTCGCGCGGGGCGCGATCAGTGCGCGGTCCTTGGGTCACTCCCGCACTCTAGCTCGCTCGGGCGCGGCTAGAGCCGGATCGCGCGGTACTTGATGTTCGTGTAGTCCTCGATCCCGTGGCGCGAGCCCTCGCGGCCGAGCCCGGACTGCTTCACGCCGCCGAACGGCGCCTGCGCCGCCGAGACCAGGCCCTCGTTGACGCCGACCATGCCGGCCTCGAGGCCCTCCGCGAACCGGCGCTGCCGCGAGCCATCGCGCGCGTACAGGTACGCGACCAGGCCCTGATCGGTGTCGTTCGCGAACGCGAGCGCCTCGGCCTCGTTCGCCGCGGTGCGCAGGCCGACCACCGGGCCGAAGATCTCCTCGTGCCACAGCGCCATGTCGCGGGTGACGCCGTCGAGCACGACCGGCCCGATCAGCCGCGACTTGCCATCGGGCGGCGCGCCGTGGCGCAGCCGGGCGCCGTTCGCGAGCGCGTCGGCGACCAGCCGCTCGAGCTTCGCCGCCGCGGCGTCGTCGATCACCGGGCCGAGATCGACGCCGGGCTCGCTGCCGCGGCCGAGCTTGAGCTGCGCGACCGCTTCGATCAGCCGGGTCGTGAACGCCTCGGCGATCGGCGCCTCGACGATGAACCGGTTCGCCGCGACGCAGCTCTGCCCGGTGTTGCGGAACTTCGCGATCATCGCGCCGGCCACCGCGGCCTCGAGATCCGCGTCGGCGAGCACGACGAACGGCGCGTTACCGCCGAGCTCGAGCGAGATCCGCTTGAGGTCATCGGCGGCGTTGCGGAACAGCACCTTGCCGACCGCGGTCGACCCGGTGAAGCTGATCTTGCGGATCGCCTTGGCGCCGAGCAGCCGGCCGCCGATCCCACGCGCGTCGTCGGTGGGGACCACGTTGAACACGCCGGGCGGCAGGCCGATCTGGTGCGCGATCTGCGCGAGCGCGAGCGTGCCGAGCGGGGTCTGGTGGGCGGGCTTGGCCACCACGGTGCATCCGGCGGCGAGCGCGGCGCCGAGCTTGCGGGTCAGCATCGCGTACGGGAAGTTCCACGGCGTCACCACCGCACACGGGCCGACCGGCTCGCGGGTCACCAAGATCCGCTGGTCGGCGCGCGTCGATGGGATCGTCTCGCCGTAGATCCGCTCGGCCTCGCCGGCGAACCACGACAGGAAGCTCGCGGCGTAGCGGACCTCGGCGAGCGCCTCCTTCATCGCCTTGCCGTTCTCGCGCACGCACAGCTCGGCGAGCCGGGCCTCGTCCTCGTACATGCGCGCCGCGAACCGCGCGAGCAGCTGGCCACGCTCCGGCCCGGGGCGATCGCGCCAGCCGGGGAACGCGCGGGCGGCCGCGGCGACCGCGGCGTCGACCATCGCCTCGTCGGCGGAGGTGACCTCGGCGATCAGCGCGCCGTCGAACGGATCGCGGACCGGGAACCGGCGCGCGGTGGTGACCCAGGCGCCGTCGACATAGCCATCGCGTGCGAGCTCGTTCATGGGCGAACTATGCCCCCCGGGGCTCCGCTATGCGACTCGGTCCGGCGCACGCGAAGCGGGCGAGACGGGGCGAGACGGGCGAAGTCCGACCGGAGGAATCCGAGCCGCGGGCGAGGCATTTTCGTCGCGCCCCGGTTATAGCGGCGCCATGACCGAGCGTGGACGTGTGGTGTTGATCTTCGGAGCCGTGGCCGCGGTGGTCGGCGGCGGCCTCTACTACTTCTTCGGCATCCATCAGCCGAAGCAGACGCGGCGCGCCGCGCAGGAGCAGATCGCGGCGTGGGAGACCCGGTGGACCGCGGCCCGGGGCTGCCTGCTCGGCTCTCGGCCGGGCTCGTCGGACGCCGGCGAGGCGCTCGCGATCCGCGAGCTGTCGCCGGATCCGTGGAGCCGCGGCACCTGCACCAAGCTGATCAGCGCGCTGGTCCGCGGCGACCAGGAGGCGAGCGGCCTGGCCGAGGTCGAGGAGGCCTGGTACGCGCTCGATCGCGCGGCCAGCGGGGTGGCGGTCGCGTTCGCGTCGCACGTCGATCCGGGCGGCGACGCGCCGAAGAACCGCAAGGGCGATCCGCTGCCCGGCGCGCTCGGCGCGCTCGAGACGGCGCACGCGACGCTGCGCAAGGCCGCCGGCATGGGCCCGCCGCCGGTCGCCGCGCCCGCCGCGCTGCCGAAGGCCGAGGTCATCCCGCTGGTCTCGAACGGGCAGCGCGTGACGTCGCTGGACGCCTGGACGATGCCCTCGGCGAGCGGCCTGATCGCGTTCGGCACCGCCAAAACCGGCGAGG
>JBQCJR010001078.1:0-3765 GCA_051952595.1 Kofleriaceae bacterium | reverse complement strand
TCCACAGCGGCGTCATGCTGCTGAAGGGCCGCCCCCGCAGCATCAAGCTCAAGCTCGTCAACGGCGTGCTCGGCCTCGCCGCGTTCGGCACCTGCTCGTTCTGGTTCCACCTCACGTTCGGCGAGATGTCGCGCAAGCTATCGATGAGCTGGGGCGGGATCGCCGCGATGGCCGCGATCATCTCCGCCGGCATCATCCTGCCCAAGATGGTGAAGCCGCTGATCTCCGCCCCGCCGCCCGCCACGGGGCCTGCGCCCGGCGCGCCGCATCTCCCGCCGCCCGCGTAGTCGATGGTGGCGGTGCTAGTACGTGATGTACGGCCCGCCGCCGCTGCTCGGGCTCTCTTCGACCTCTTCGCCCTCCGCTTCGTCGTCGATCACCGCCGGCGCCGCGAGCGCGCCCTGCAGCACGAAGATCTTCACCGCCGACGCCGGGATCCGCGCGTTCGGCGCGACGCGGCGGAGAATGGAGAGGATGTTGCGCTGGATGTCGTCGACCTCGGTGACCGCCGGGCCAGGCTTGATGATCTTGCCGATCCAGCGCTCTTTGTCCTTCTCGTCGCCGATCTCCATCACGCGGAGAAACTCCTCCGAGCTCCCGTCGAAGTACTTCTTGTCGCCGGGCTTGGACAGCGCGAGGCCTTCGCGCAGCTTGCTGTCGATCTTCGTGGCGAAGAAGAGAGAGGTGCTCTTATCGAGTTTCATGTCCGTTCCGTGGCCGGGTTCGCCGGACCATCTCGTTCGGGGACAAGGATTCGAACCTTGATGAGCAGCTCCAAAGGCTGCTGTCCTGCCATTAGACGATCCCCGATCAGCGCCGCCACCATACCGCAGACGGTCACGCTTTGCCACCCATGTTACTGATTTCCTTGGGGAGCTTGATCCGGGTGCTCCGGACGGCAATGAACGATTGGCGCCCCAGAGGTCTTGCCAGATCTCGATGAACCCTTTAGGTTCTCGGCCCTGTCGGCGGGGTAGCTCAGGGGTAGAGCAGGGGTCTCATAAGCCCTTGGTCGGCAGTTCAAATCTGCCCTCCGCCACGACGTTTCCGAGACATGCCCGGCCAGGCTCCCACGCGCGATGAGCGCGGAGGGCAGCCGGCGAGAGCCGGCGCTCGCGCGCTGTGCAGACGATCACTGCCGAGCCACGGCGCGCAGGCGCTGTAGGCGCTTCATGCGACGTGCGTCGGGGCCGCCCGCGGTGGCCATGACGGCATGACGAGGCCCTTCGCGCGGATCAGCCGCGGCCGCCTCGCGTGCTCGCGGACTTCTTCGCCGGACGCGCCTTCGCGGCAGACTTCTTCCCCCCCTTCGCCGGGCGCGCCTTCGCGGCAGACTTCTTCCCCGCCTTCGCCGGGCGCGCCTTCGCGGCAGACTTCTTCCCCGCCGACGGCTCCCCCGCCTTCGCCGGGCGCGCCTTCGCGGCAGACTTCTTCGCCGGGCGAGCCTTGGCAGTCTTGGCGGCCGAGCGCCGCTTGGGCGACGCGTTGTAGTCGTCCGCGTAGCTCTGCACCACGTCGCGCAGGAAGGACCCCGTGCGGCGATCGATGCAGGTCGTTGCCATCGACAGAGGGCACTCCTCGGGGCCGTCGGCGATCCGGATGATGGGAAGCTGGTAGTACACGTTGTCGTCGTCCTCCAGGTCGATGCCCCACTCGGCGCCGTCGACATTGAGGAGGAACACCAGGCCGATGTGGCGAGCGACGCCGTCGAGCACGTCGCGCTGGTCACTCTTCAGCGCCTGCGCGATCGTCTTGTAGCGCCCGACCAAGAACTTCTCGACCGCATCCAGCGATTCGATCCCCACGCCGAGCTTCGCCTTCATCGTCGCCGCCAGCTCGTCGCGAGCCTCGACATCGCTCGCGAGCCAGATCTGAAACTCCTCCCAGCTGTGCAGCTTCATCCGTTCGAACGACATGGCGCGACTATATCCAGATCGTGCGACGGGCCCCGTGTGCCCCGCGACAAGTGGCGCGACGAGTGAAGTCGTGCGGATCGATCAGGCCGGCACCGCGACGGCGATGACATTGCCATCAGGGTCTGCAAAATACGCCGCGACCTCGCCCCAGGGTCGCGCCTGCGGCGGGCTCAGCAGTCGAGCACCCGCGGCTTCGAGCTTCGCGATCGCGGCCGGCAGCGCTTCGACCCGGAAGTACAGCTCCGCGCGCGACACCTCGCCCGCTACCGGCGCAACCGGCGTGGTGCCGATGTTGCGACCGAACCCCACGCGCTCGTAGAGGCCGAGCCCGGTCGTCCCGTCGGTCTCGAGCTCGACGTAGTTCGGCGACGTGACCACCTCGGCATAGCCGAAGGCGGCCGTGTAGAACGCGACCGCGCGCCGAAGATCCTCGACCGCGAGGATCACGATCGAAAGCCGCGCCTTGTCCTCGTAGGTTCCACCAAGCACAGCGCGCACGATACAGACGATCGCGCCGCAAGGCGTGCTCGCACCGACACGTCCATCCGATTCAGATGCGACCAGCCCTGCGCTCGCGCAGATCTTGCGCGTTTCGTCGCGTCGCCGTGGGCATGTCGCTCGCCGCGTCACGCTCGCCGCCTCCTACACACTTGTCTCGATCCAGATCTGATGGAACGGTAATGGAGATGGCGACTCGGCGTTCGTTGTGGCCGCGCGAGCACGGGGCATACGCGCAGCTCGCCGCGCCCATCCTCACAGCGCTGCTGCTGCGCATGCCGACCATGCCGGCCGTGCTGCTCGCGATCGCGGCGTGCGCCGCGTTTCTCGCCAACGAGCCGCTGCTCGTCGTGCTCGGCCATCGCGGCCCACGCGTGCGCGCCGCAGAGGGTGCGCGCGCCAGACGACGGCTGCTCGCGCTCGGCGCCGTCGCGCTCGCGTTCGCGGTGCTCGGACTCGCGCGCGCGGACCTCGATACGATTCGGATGGCAGCGATCGCCGCCCTTCCGACAAGCGTGCTGCTCTTCCTCGCCTGGCGTCGAGCGCAACACTCGTTGCTCGGCGAGCTAGCCGCCGCGATTGCCTTGCCCGCAGCATCGGCGCCGATCGCCGTGGCCTCTGGCATCAGCTCGCACACGGCGAGCCTGCTCTGGCTGGCGTGGTCGATCGGCTATGCGGCGAGCGTGCTCGCCGTGCATCGAGTCATCGCGCGACATCGCCGTGCGGCGACATGGATCGATCGGGTGATCGTGCTCGCTCTCGGCGCCGCGCTCGCCGTCGTCTTCGTGGCAGGCATGGAGATCCCGCTCCTGCTCTCCGCGTTGCCCCTGGTCGCACTCTCGGGAGGTCTCGTGGTGTGGCCACCGCGAGCAAATCACCTCCGCGCGATCGGCGTCGCGCTGGTGGCCGCATCTGCGGCGGCGATCGGCATTGCGGTTGTGGTTCTGTGAGGGAATGAAGTGCGCCGGCATGCGTGTCGCTCGGGGAGCGGGTCGCGACCGTGCTCCGGGCTCAACTCATCAACTGGTCCCACGAGTAGCTCAGCTTCAATGGAGCCGTCGTCCGTCGTCGACGGATAGTAGTCGTCAAGGTGGCCGCAGGGGACGACATCGACCGCTTCAACCGAGCCGTCGATCTTCATCGACGGAGAGGTGCCTCCCGTCCGCGCGGGTCGATCACCCGCGCGGGTGCTTCAATGGAGCCGTCGATCTTCATCGACGGAGAGGTGATCAAGGGCGATGGCACCGGCGCGGGCTTCTAGCTCCAATGGAGCCGTCGATCTTCATCGACGGAGAGCAGGTCCTGGTGGACGAGATCCTCCAGCCGGCGCTGCTTCAATGGAGCCGTCGAT
>JBQCJR010001077.1:0-4400 GCA_051952595.1 Kofleriaceae bacterium | reverse complement strand
CGGGCGCGGCGGCCTCGGGCGGCGGCGGGCGGAGGGTGTCGAGCGCGGCGGGCAGGGCGCCGCGGGGGACGGCCACGGCGGCGCTGCTGTCGCCGGTGCGGCTGACCACGTAGAGCGCGGCGCTCGCGACCAGTGCGAGCGCGCCCAGCGCGTAGGGCCAGCGCTGCGGTGCGGGGCGCCACGCCGCGGGCTCGGTCGGCGCGAGTCCGGAGGTCGCCCGCCGGCGCGAAGGACGCGCCGGCTCGGTCGCGGGTGACTCGACCCGGTGCACCGGGATCGGCGTCGGCAGCGGGTGGGGCGCGATCCGCCGGTGCAGCAGCGCGCCGCGGATCCGCTCGAGCTGCTGCGCGACCTCGCGCATCGACGGCCGGTGCTCGGGCAGCTTGGCGAGCATCTGGAGCAACAGCTGCTCGAGCGGCGGCGGGATATCCGGCCACAGCTCGCGCGGCAGCGGCGGCGCGCTGCGCAGGTGCATCGCCATGATCTCCGCCGAGGTCTCGGCCTCGAACGGCAGCTGCTCGAGGAACAGCTCGTACGCCATCACGCCGAGCGAGTACACGTCGGTCTGCGGGGAGACCGTCGCGCCGCGCGCTTGCTCGGGCGCCAGGTACTGCGGCGTGCCGACCAGCTGGCCCTCGATCGTGTTGCGCACGTCGTGGTTGATCACCTTGGCGATCCCCCAGTCGAGCACCTTCACCTTCGGCGCGCCCGGATCGTCGGGGTTGTCGGAGAGGAACACGTTGTCGAGCTTGAGATCGCGGTGCACGACGCCGGCGTCGTGCGCGGCGACCAGCGCGTCGCACACCTGGAGCAGGATCTCGATCACCAGATCCGGCAGCAGCTTCCCGGCATCGGCGCGCACCGCGAGCGGCTGGCCGTCGAGCCGCTCCATCACGATGTACGGCCGCCCATCGGCGAGCTTGCCGGTCTCGAAGATGTCCACGATGCTCGGGTGGCCGATCTGGTTCACCACCCGCGCCTCGAGCAGCATGCGATCGGGGTTGAACCCGGGCGCCAGCAACCGGCCGTGCACCACCTTGAGCGCGGCGCGCTTGCCGATCTCGTCGTGCACGACCGCGTACACGGCGCCCATCCCGCCGCGGCCGAGCTCGCGCTCCACCACCCATGGTCCGGCCTTCGCGCCCGCCGGGAGCGCGTCCGAGACCTCGACCGGCCCGGGCACTCCCGCTGCGGTGCTGACCATGGTCTTCATATCCGCAACGGCTCCGTGCAGCAGGTATGCCGCGCATATCCCAGGCGCGACGCGAGGTTCGGTCGCGGTCGCGTGCCCGGTGGACGCGATGTGCGCCCGCGCCACGCTTGACCGTGCGCTGCTCCGCCGCCGACGATGATCGCGTGGTGGTCGTGGATCGGGCGCAGCTCGAGCGTTCGCTCGCGGAGGTCGCGGCGCAGATCGAAGATCCGCGCGAGGGCATCCTCGGTCCGCGATCGATCGCGTGGCAGCTCGGCGGAGATCTCGGCCTGTTCCTCGGCGGCGGCCGCGCGGCGCTGCTACAGCTCGCGCACCCGATGGTCGCCTACGCCATCGATCACCACTCGCGCACGCGCAGCGACGTCGCGGGGAGGTTCCAGCGCACGTTTCGCAACGTGTTCGCGATGCTGTTCGGCGAGCTCGACGCCGCGTTCGCCGCCGCGCGCCGCGTGCACACCATCCACGCGCGGATCCACGGCGCGATCCCCGAGGCGATCGGTGGCTGGCGGGTCGGCACGCCGTACCACGCGAACGATGCGCGCGCGCTGCGCTGGGTCCACGCGACGCTGGTCGACACGACGATCGCGATGCGCCGGCGACTCGATCGGTCACCTCCGTCGAGCGCCGAGCTCGATCGCTACGTGGGGGAGATGAATCGGTTCGCCGCGCTGTTCGGGATCCCACGCGCGCTGTGGCCCGCGGATTGGGCCGCGCATCACGCCTACGTGCAGGACATGATCGCGTCGGATGAGCTGGCCGTCGCACCGTGCGCCCGCGAGATGGCGCGCTTCCTGGTCGGGCGCGGAGGAGACGCTCAGCCGCCGCTCGGGCGGATCGGCGAGGCGATCACGTGCGAGCTACTGCCGCCGCACCTCGCGCGCGCGTTCGGATTGCGCGCCACGCCGCGGCGGACCCGCGCCGGGCTCGCGGCATTCGGAGCGCTGTACCGCCGCTTGCCGGTGCAAGCGCGCGCGCTGCCCGCCGCGGATCAGGCGCGGCGGCGGCTCGCCGGCCGGACGCCCAGCCGGGTCGCGCAGTGGACGGAGCGCCAGCTATTCGGGCTGGCGCAGCACACCGTCCGTCGATAAGCGGCCGCGCGGCCGGTCCAACCAAGTGTGCGTAGGGAGGCTCGGGAAAACCGGCCGCGCGGAGTGATCGGGCGGTAGAGCAAGCGTCGGGCCGTCCTCCCGCCGGCGTAGGTCGCGAGAACCACTGCGGCGTATCTCACTTCGCGACGTCCCATGGCCGGCCCCTGCGACGTCGCATGGTGGGGTGGACCACGATCCTGCGCGATCAGATCGTGGTGGGAAGCACAGCCGGCAGGGGCGGCGGTGGCGGAGAGGGCGTCGCGGCGCGCGTCAGCACCAGCTCGACCGGCGATTCGTGGGTGGTCCCGTCACCGAACGTCCATCGCTGGGTGATCCGGTCGTTGTCCGGCGCGACCTCCAGGGTCGCGGCGCGCGCGACCGGCGCCTCGAGCACCACGTTGCCGACCTCGACCATCGCCAGATCGATCCCCAGCTCGCCGGTCGGCGGCTCTCGGATCGCGGTCGAGCGCAGCCGCGCGTGGTGGCCGTCCTCGAGGAACAGCGCGACGGCGATCGCCTCGCCGTCCGGGTACCAGATCGCGACGAATCCACCGCGCTGCACGAGCGCGCTCGTCTTGCCGATGATGTCGATGCTCACCGCGGCGTCGCCGGCGGTCCAGCTGCCCGCGAGCTCGCGCAGCCGCACGAATGCCCGGCTACCGGGACCCCCGTCGTCGGAGATCGTCGGTGCCGGCTTGGGGGCCAGCGGCGGCGCGGGCGGCCGACACGCGGCGAGCAGGGGTACAACCAGCCAGACGACCGGCGCACCGGTCATCGATAGCTGCCGGGGTCCAGTCCGAACCGCTTGATCCAGCGCTGGATCTGCTTGCGATCCTTGTCGAGCGCGCGCGCCACGGCCGAGACGTTGCCCTGGTACTCGCGCAGCGCCGCGACCACCTGATCGCGGACCTTCTGGTCGGTCTCGTTGAGCACGACCGGGCGGGGTGCGCCGGGCGGCCGGCCGGTGCGCACCGAGTCCGGGAGGTGCTCGGCGCGGATCGGCTCGAGGCCGGCCAGCACCTGCGCGGTCGCGAGCGCCTGCTCGAGCTCCCGGACGTTGAGCGGCCACGGGTAGCGGAGCAGCAGCCGCGCGGCGTCGATATCGAAGCCGGGGTGCTCGGCGGGGAACAGCCGGGCGTGCAGCGCGCCGATCAGGAGGCCGAGGTCGGCCCGCCGCTCGGACAGCGTGGGCACGGTGACCCGGAACCCGGCGAGCCGCGCGAACAGGTCGTGCCGGAAGCTGCCCTCGGCGACCATATCGTCGAGGTCGCGGTGGGTCGCGGCGACCACCCGCAGATCGATCGGCCCCGCGCGGGTGCCACCGACCGGCATGACCTCGCGCTCCTGGAGCACGCGCAGCAGCGCCGCCTGCGAGCTGGGCGGCAGATCGCCGATCTCGTCGAGGAACAGGGTGCCGGCGTCCGCGGCGCGCACCAGGCCGGGGTGATCCGCCTGGGCTCCCGAGAACGCGCCCTTCTTGTAGCCGAACAGCTCGCTCTCGACGAGGTTGTCGGGGAGCGCGCCGCAGTTGACCGGCACGAACGCGCCGCCGCGCCCGGACTGGCCGTGGATCGCGCGCGCGATCACTTCCTTGCCGGTGCCGCTGTCGCCCTCGATCAGCATCGGGATCTCGGACGACGCGATCTGGCGCAGCCGCTGGAGCTCGACGTACCAGGTCGGCATCAGGGTCGTGAACCCAGCGGTGCCATCGATCGGGGTGAGATCGAGCAGGCTCGGCGCGTCCGCTTCGATCGGCAGCCGCTCGAAGAAGATGAACAGGGTGTGCCCGAGCTCGATCAGCGAGCCATCGGTGAGCACCGCGCGCTTGGTGGTGTGGCCATCGACGATCGAGCCGTTCTTGGACTCGGTATCCGACAGCACCCAGCGCCCGAAGCTCGGCTCGATGCGCGCGTGCCGTGACGACATCCACTTGTCCGGGACCCGGACCGTCAGCTCGGTGCCGATCCGCTCGGCTCTGCGATCGGGGCCACGGCCGAGCGTGATGCCCGTCAATTCGTTCAGCCGGTAGCGCACCGATCCAGCGCGCGGACGGCTGCATTCGAGGACCAGGACGAGCACGGGCTCGGGCCTGGGACCGG
>JBQCJR010001076.1:0-12930 GCA_051952595.1 Kofleriaceae bacterium | reverse complement strand
AAGGCCGTACCACCGAGGAATTCTTGCAGCGCCGTCCGGGTCACCAGGACCGTCTTGTTGGCGAGGTACAGCGCCATCTTGATCTCGGTGCCGCGATTGCTCATCTGGGTCGCATTCACGATCGCGCCGGTGTCGAGGTTCACGGGCTCCTTGCGCTTCTCCTCCTCCTGCTTCGTGGTCGTGTTCGTCGACGCGCAACCGATCCCGTAACTCCCGCACGTGGTGCCATCGCCGAGGCTGTTCGATGGCCAGAGGGTCACCGTCGCGACGACGGCTGGGCCGGCTTTGGCAAGAAAGCGCGCCAAGGCAGGGAGCCAGGGCTCGGGGGTCGGGGTCAGGGTCGGGGTCTGGGTCGGGGTCAGCGATGGCAGCGGCAGCCGCACCGGCAGACCATCCGTCCCGGACGGATCGACGAAGGTGACCGGATTCCCGATCGCATAGCCATACAGCGAGCACTGGAGTGGGCTCGACTGGCACTTCTCGAGATCTTCGAAGTACAGCGGATCCGGAGTCAGAAACTGGCTGAGCTTGGGGTCGTAGTCGCGGACACCCATGCGCACGACGTCGAGATCGGGATCCCAGCCCAGCCTGGTGTAGTCGATGACCTCCGAGATCCCGAGGTGGACGCCACGCACGCCGTACGGCGAGGCCAGGTTGTAGCTGCCATCGGCACCGGCGAACGGCGTGCCGCGCGGATCGGTGAGCAGCGCGGTGAACTCGCCGTTGTCGAGCACGCCGGCCACGACCCCGCCCACGGTGACGAGCTCGACGAAGTGATCCTCGGTGAGGACGCCGCCGGCGACGCTGGCGCGCACCGGCACGCCGTCGACGCACTTGAGCAGTCGCTCGTTGTGCTCGTCGTAGAGGAATTCGACCTGGCGGCCGGGCCGGCGCGCGTGCGCGAGCTGGCCGTCGGGGCCGTACTCGAACGTCCACGCGCCCTTGCCGACCACGCGCCCCGCCGCGTCCCACGTGTACACGACCCCGTCGACCGTCAGCTGATCGCCACCGCGGCGCACCGAGCGTGTACCGAGCTGATCGGTGATGCTGTCGGGCAGGCCGGACGCGGTGTAGCTATAGCTCGCGACGTCGGCGCCGGTGTTGGCGCCGGTCAGCATGCCGCGACCATCGTAGTGATAACTCCGCCGGTGCGTCGTCGCGTCGTGGGCGTAGGTCTCGGCATCGACCAACCCGCGCGCGTCGAGCTCCCAGTGCACGCCGCCCGACGCGCTCGGTGCCTCGACCGTGTAGCCAGTCTGACGGCGGGTCACCGGATCGTGGTCGAACGTGATCGACTCGCCGGATGCGAAGTCCGCGCGCGCGAGCCGGTTCTCGGCGTCGTAGGTCAACGTGTAGAGCACCGCGCCATCGACCCGCAGCGCGGAGACCCGGCCCAGGCTATCGAGCTCGGTCTCCTTGGTGACGCTGAGCCGGACCGTGCCGGCCGCGTCGGCGATCGTCAGCGTGTTGCTGGCGACCGAGCCGTCCGCGCGATAGGTCGTATCGCTGGTCAGGTCGCGCCAGCCGGCGAGCTCGACGTGCTCCTGATACGGGCGGCCCGCCGGATCGAACAGGATGCGGCGATCCCAGCCCGCGCCACCGACGTGCGACAACCGGCCGAGCTGTCCCGGCACGGAGCCGTTGCCGAGCTGGCCATCGTAGTCGAACGCGATGCTCGACGACGCCGTGGGGGTGGACTCGGTGACCACCGTCGCGCGGCCGATCGCGTCGTACGTCGTGTCGGACGCATCGACCACCGCGCCCGAGGCGTCGAGGTGTTGCTTGCGCACCGGCAGACCGGACACCGGATGGTAGGCGTAGGTCACCGCGCCCAGGCCCGCGCGCGCGATCTTCGACGGCCGGCCGAAGCCGTCGAACGCCAGCGTCTGCGCGCCATCCGGCGTCTCGGCGCGGACCAGCCGGCCGAGCGCGTCGTAGGCATAGCGATGGGTGACGCCGGTCTCGTCGGTCTTGCGCACCAGGCGCCCGGCGGCGTCGACCGCGGACTCGGCGGTGAACCCGCCCGGCTGATGCACCCGGGTCACCAGCTCGGCGCCGCCGAGCACCAGGTCCGTGGTCACCACGCCCACGACCGCCTGCTGGTGCGTCGTGGTGGTCTGCACGGCGTGCCCGAACCCGGCGCCCACGGTCTCGACCAGCGGCGTGCCCAGGCCGCGCAGGTCGTCGCTGGTCATCGCGGCGAGCGCCGCGTCGGACAGCGCGCCGACGAACGAGGTCCGCTGGGTGAGCGTGTTGCGGCTCGCGATCGAGGCGTGACCAAGCGCGAAGTGATCACCGAGCCAGGTGCCGCCGACCAGCGCCTCTCCATCCGCGGCGACCAGCGCGACCGCGTGGCGCGTCAGGTTGCCGTTGACGTCGGCGAGCGCCCGGTGGTCGATCCGACCCGGCGCGGTGGCGGTCGCGTCCTGATACGTGTACGCCGCGAGCGGCATCGCCTCGGTGGAGCCCGACAGGTCGTCCCACGAGGAAGCCAGCCGGTCGCGGCCGTCGTAGCGGAAGTAGGTCGTGAGCGGCGCGTCCGGCCGCAGCGTCGCCAGCGCGAGCACGCTATCGCTCACCGGGTCGATCTCGTCGACCTGGGTCACCACCCCGATCGGATCGGTCACGCTGACGAGGCGCCCGAACGCGTCGTACTGCGCGGTGGTCGTGCCGCGACCCGGCGCGCTGACCGTCCTGATGCGGCGCTCGGGGTCATAGGTGAGCTCCTGGAGCAACAGCGGCTCCATCAGCGGCCCGAGCTGGGTGACCCGCGTCACCTGGCCGACGTCGTTGCGCGCGAGGTCGACGCCATACTGGAAATCGAGCGAGGTATTGGCGTGGCTGCCGAACAGCCGCTGCGTCGCCGGCACGCAGTGCACCGCATCGGGGATCGCCGGCACGCTGGTCAGCGTGGTCGTGCGGACCAGCTGGCCACCGGGCGACAGCGTCGTCGTCACCGTCGGGCAGAACCCACGCTCGTAGGTGTTGTAGTGCGTGGTCGTCGCCAGCGTCACGTTGCCGTCGGCGCTGCGATAGCCGGCCTCGACCTGCGAGGGTCGCAACCAGCGCACGCCGTCGACCGTGACGTCTTGGTACTGCTCGCGGCTGAACCGGACGATGCCCGGCGTGCGTGCGTCGGTGGTCTCGGACAGCGCGCGCACTCCGGAGACGTCGTCGTCGTTGAGGAGCTCGACGTGCTCGGTGACCTGCGGCGCGTGCTTGTCGACGCTGGCGTACCCGACCAGGTGCTTGCCGAGGCTGTGCATCACCGGCGCGCCATAGCTGTAGCTGTACGACACGGGGTCGTAGCCCGACGACTCGAGCGTCAAGCTGGTGAGCACCGTGGTCCGCTGCCGGATGCCCGGCGTCGGGGTGCTCCGGCCGTAGCCGAACCGCGCCACCGTGCCCTTGCCGTCGTCGGCGCTCACCAGCAGGCCGGTCGACGCCGTGGTGAGATCGATCGCCTTGGCCTGCATGGCCTGGACGATCATCACCTCGACGTTGCCCCCGCCGGTGACGTCGGCGATGATCGGCACGCCGAGATCCCCCGCGAGCCCCGGCACGAGCACCTCCGTCAGCTGCCGGCCATCGTTGATGAACAGGGTGAGTGCCCGGCCGCGCGTCGTCATCACGTCCATCAACCCGTCGTGGTTGATGTCCACGAACGTGAGCTCCCGCTCGCCAAGGTTGGTGATCGTGAGCCCCGTGCTCGTCTTCAGTATCATCGATCGCCGGGTCGGCGCGAACCGGAGCTGCCCCAGCCCGTACCACACCGAGAGCGACGACGAGGACCGCATCACCAGGTCGCCCTGCCCGTCGCCGTTCATGTCCTGCACCCAGGTCGAGTTGGGCGTGAACGACTCCGTCAAGCTGCGGACTGGGTGGACCACGAACCGAGCCCCCGTCTCGTCGCTGACGTTCTCGACCACCTGGTAGCCGTTCGAGAACACCCGGATCAGATCCGGGCGGTCATCGTGGTTGAGGTCCACCAGCCGCGTCGTTGGACTCAGCGCCCACGCGCCAGGCACCTGCTGATCGACTTCCGGCACCCCCTGCCGGTTGCACACCAGCACACGGGTCGCGCTCGTCGCGACGTCGTAGATCGAGCGAAACACCTTGAGCTCGGTCGCATCGGCCGTCATCCGCGCCAGCACGCGCGGCGTATTGGACAACGACACCGGTGGCCGGCACAGCACGTTCGCACCGGCCGCGGTCGCGAGCGGCTCGATGGTGAACGCATGGCCCTGCCGGCGGACCAGGGACTGATCGCGAGCGATCTCGAAGTCGACCAGGCCGTCGTCCTCGTCGTCGAGCCCGGTCGACTTGGATGGCTGGAGCGCGTCGCTGCCATACGCCGCCAGCACCGCGCTCAGCGCCGGTACGTCGACCAGCGCCGCGGTCGTGCGTGTCGTGTCGCCGAAGTCGTAGCTGTAGCGCTGCGTCGGCTCCGCCACGCCGGCGCGGTTGCGCCGGGTCACGCCGGTCAAGTAGTGCGCCGCCCCACGCGGGCTCGTCGTGTACTCGAGCTGGTAGGTCGGGCCCGTCTCGAACGTGCCCGCCGCAGAGCGCACGCCGACCCGCGCCACCTTGACGCGCCGATCGAGGGTCAGCAGCACGCCCGCCCGGTAGTCCTCGAGCGGGGTCGCGAGGGTCTCGTAATCGAGCTCGAGCCGGTACTGGCGCGCTTCGCCGCGCCCGCCCCACTCCACCGCCGAGATGAACGGCCGGCCGCTCGGGTTGCGCACGTAACTGAACACCGTGGAGTCGCCGAGCACGCCGTCGACCCGGCTCAGCATCCACGCGTAGCCACTGGCGACCACCTCGCTCGCCGCGAACGTGAACCGGCTCCCCTCGCTGGTCACCGCCTCCCAGCCGCCGTTCACCCGGCGCAGCGAGACGCTCGGCGCCGCCCCGGTCGGGGCGTAGCTCCCATCGCTGCGCTGGACCAGGCGCCCCCACGGGCTCACGAACTCGTTCCCCGCAGGATCGATGTCACCGACGATCGCCGACCGGCGGATGCTCAGGTCCAGCCGCCACCCCATGCCCCACTCGGATTGTCCGCTCCCGGGCGCATAGGACGGCACGATGCCAACCAGCGGCGCGCCCCGCCCCCCGGGCAACGCGATCGGCATCGGCAGGCTGAACCCGCCGCGCGCGAGGTGACCGGGATCGAACCCGAGGTGGGCCAGCTCGCCTGCCACCGAGCCGCGCTCCGGTGCCGCCAGCCGAGGCGGCTGCACCAGCGAGTCGCTGAACGTCGCCGCGTCGGTGGACCGTAGCGGGATCAGCGTGGCGGCGAGCGCGAGCAGCGCGGCCGAGCCACGTACATGAGTATTACACGACATGAGGTTCCTCTAGTTGTCCGAGGACGCTGCGGGCGGCGTGCTACGGCAGCGCGAGACCCAGGTCGGCCGCGTGCCGTTGGCCGCCGAGTCGATCTCGAGGAGCAGAAAGACCTCGGTCGCAGGACTCGGGTTGTCGGCCCCGAGTCTGCCGGCATCCGGCAGCGTGTCCAGGATCGAGAAGTCGATGTTGAACGAGCCCGTCGCCGACAGCCCGACCGGCCGCGTCTGCCGCGCCGTCGCTTCGAACGTGGTGAGCGCAGCTCCCGATACGCCGTAGCGCACCGGCATGTTGAAGCTCTGCCACACCGACATCGCCCCGGGGGTCGGGCCCGCGAGCTGATAGAGCCGCGGTCCCTCGGCGGTGACGTAGCTCTGATTCGCGCCGCCGTACCCCTGGAACGTGCGCTTGAACTTGTTTTGCTCGTCATTGTCGTCACCCGCGGTGGGGCGCACGACGTAGAACATCATCGTCCTGATCAACGGCACCACCTCGTCGCAGGACAGGACCCCGTCGCCGCCATTGTGCGCGTAGAAGTCGTCCGGCGTGATCTCGAAGTGCGCGAAGGTGTGGTTGTCGATCGCGTCCCACACCCGCCGAGAACGCGCCGGGTCGGCCACGCGCCAGGAGTAGTTGGAGGGCGCGAAGCCCGGCCGCGGGAAGCTCACCACCACGACCGGCAGCACCGGCGCATCCGGCTTCGAACCGAGCTTCGCGCCCGCGTAGCGATCGAGCAGGGCGTTGACGAACGTCTTTCCGGCGCCGGCGAGCGACACCAGCGACGTGCCGACGTCCGCGTTGAGCAGCGCGTTGACCTCTGGCACCCCCTCGAGCGCGGTCGGGTACCATAGCTCGAGGATGGGCCGCAGGTAGTCGCGCGACAAGCTGAGCAGATCGACCAGGTTGCGGCGCAGGTGATCGTGGTCGAGATCGCGCAGCAGCCACCGCGGCAGCAGGTGCTGCAGCCGGGCCCTCGCGGCACCGGCGGTCAGCTCGTCGTCGATCATGCGCATCTCGATGAGATCGAGGTCGAGCGAGCGCAGCACCGCGCCGATCTCGATCCGGCGCTCGGTCGCCACGATCTCGTGGGTGACAAACGCGTCGAACAGGCTCGCCAGCGGGGCCGGCAGCTCGGTCGCGCCGATCTCGCCGAGCCGCGCCTGCAGCAACTGGGCAGCCTGCTGGCGGATCAGCGTGGCTTGGTTCGGCAGCATCGTGCCCTGGGCGGCGAGCGCCTCCTGCTTCTGCCGCATCAGGTCGAGCACCTGGGCCATCGCGAACAGCCCCTTCTCGGCGACCGCGGTGGTGCTGCGTGCCCGGCGGTAGCTCACGGACAGCTGGTTCGAGGTGGCGGCCGTGTCGCACTGCTTGTCGTTGGTCACGAAGTACGCCGTGCTGTCGCCCTCGATCAGGATGTTGGTGCCGCCGCTGTGCACGACCTGCACGTCGCGCACCTTCTGGGTCGCCGGGTCGACGAGCACCACGAGCAAGCTGCCGACCGGCGCCTCGGGGAACGGCGTGTCGCCGAGCCGCAGCCCGGTCGCGAACGCCGCCGTGTTCCTCGACTCCGTCCCGACGCTGTTGCTCCACGAGGTCGTGTTCGACGAGGTCACGCCGGTGTGGACGCACAGCTGTGCCGAGAAGCCGTACACATCCCCGACGATGCCGGTGCCCGCGCACAACGTGAAGCTCACGCCCGCGCTCAGCGTCGTGCCGCGCGAGCTGCTGGACGAGCTCGCCTTGACGTCCGACCCGCTCACCGACAGTGTGTAGCCCTCCGGGCCGGTCACCGCGTTGCTCACATCCGTCGGCGTGGCGTGGCCGTTCTCGTCGTACAGCCAGTTCTTCGTGCTGATCGAGCACGTCGGCGTCCACGACCCCGAGGTCTGGACGAGCAGCATGTCACCCGCCTTGAGCGGCCCCGCCGGATCAGAGAACGTGTGCGCGGCGACCGCGGACGGAACCCGGGACCCGGTGAACTTGCCGGACCTGCCGTCGAGGCTGAAGGTCTTGGTGTCGCCAACCTGGACAACCGCACCTTGGTCGAGCGCCGCCTGGATGTCGGCGAAGCTCTGCGACAGGCTGCCGAACGCCTTGGCCGCGTCCGCGCCGCTCGCCCGCAGGCCCTCGACGTTCGCCGCCTTGTGGGTCATCTCGGTCGCCTTGCGCAGCCGCTGGTTCTTCAGATTTGCGATCTGAGCGCCGGTGTCCATCACGGCGAGCTGGGCCTGCACCGCGGCGATCAGCCCACTGCGGTACTCGGTCACGGTACGCTCGAACGCGCTGGCGCGATCGCGCAGTGTGTTGACCACGATCTGCTGATCCTGCGAGAGCAGCGAGCCATGGAGCTGATTCGGAGCGGCCGACTCGAACAGGCCGGTCGCCTCGTAGTGGTCGTGGAACGCCCGTGCGTGCTTGTGGAGCAGCCACAGCGGCCGCGCCAGCGGGTGCACGTCGCCCTCCCCGGTGGCCCCGGCCAGGCCACCCGGCCTGCTGACCGCGTCGGAGATCGCCTGGATCAGCACGGACTGCTGGAGCGCGAGCGCTCCGAACACGGGCTTCCAGCCGCTGAGCGCAGACGGACTGGCCGACACGGCGCTGCCCAGGCTGGACTTCTCGAGCGCGGCGAGGATGTTCCACGCATTGCGACTCGGCGTGTTGACGTCCGGAACGCGGCAGTCGCGGAACTGGCATGCGATGTCGTGATACATCGCGAGGCCGTCGAGGTCATCGATGAACGGCTTCAGGGCATCGCCAAGCAGCACGAGCAGCGGCAGGCTGCGCAGCGGCGGCCGGGTCAGGGTCACGTTCTCGGGCATGATCGTGCCGGGCACGGTGAACAGCGCGCTGACCACGGCCTGCTCCGAGTCCCGGTTCGCGACCGCGGATAGCCCGAGCGCCTGCTCGGCCTGCTCCGGCGTCGAGCTCTCGGACAGCTCTCTCAGCATGTCGTCGGCCCCGGACTTCTCGCGCACGCGGTCCCAGAACCGCCCTAGCAGGTAGCTGGTGTCGCGGCGCTGTTGATCCGGCGCGGGGAACACACCGAGGTCGGCAGCGCGCTTGGACACCGTGTACCAGTCGTCGAGCAACCAGAGCTGGCGCGGCAGCCCGCCCAGCGAGCTCGGCGCGCTCTTGATCACGCCCAGCTGCTTGCTCGCGAGCTGGAGCACGGTCTTCGCCCCCACCTCGCGCAGGTGCGGCCCACCACACGTCGCATCGTCGGCGGTCGCCGCTTTGAGATCCAGATAGCCGTTCAGCAGCGCCGTGCACCCGGTCGACGAGATCGAAGCGACGCCCTCGGACGCGTGGGGGGCAAGCAGCCGCTGGCAGCGGATCAGATCGCCGCGGGTCGTGGTGACCGACGTCGCGCTGCAGTCCGCAGGGGGCACCGGCGCGTCGACGACGGCGCAGCTCGGGTTGATCTCCGGCAACGTCCGGTACAGCGACATCGCGCGGTGCAGCTGATCGGTCTCGGTGCGCTGGTTGACCAGCTTCTCGCCCCACAGCTCGTACATCAGCTTGATGCGGCTGACGATCGCGCGCCGGAATTCATCGCTGGTCACCGTGGTCGGCGTGATGTCCTGCGCGCTCCACAGCTTCTCGAACTTGGTCTGCACCTGCTCGGGCGTCGTCGCCGGAAGATCGTCGTAGGTCAGGCACTCCTGCTTCGAGATCCCCAGCCCGGACGGGCGCAGCGCGCCCGGCCCGGTGAACAGCGTGCTCGGCTCCCCTTCGTCGTGCTCGCAGGTGCCGTCCACATGGACGCTGCAGTCGCATGCCTCGTTGGGCCCGTTCACCGCGGTCGGCGTCTTGACCGACAAGTTGCACACCCACTCCTCCCTCCAGCTCTTGTGCGTGCCGCCCGGCCCTTCGAGCTCGCTGTAGTCGAACTGGCGGATCCAGTAGGTCGGGGTCACCGCCGCGGCGTCCTTCGCTTGGGAGCTTCTCTGGCTCTGCGAAGCTGCGCTATCGAAGGTGGTTTCCGCGGCGACCGCATTTCCTGCCGCGGTCCTGAGTGCGCTCACCCGGCTGTTCGCGGCGGCCTGGCAATCGAAGGTCGGCTGGGTGATGGTCCCCGTGCAGCTCGGCGTGCTGCAGCCGCTGCCATTGCAGGTCTGGGTGCAGGACCGCTTGTCGGTGCCGACGATCCCAGGCGCCTCCGTGGTGGTCACCGTGGTGACGCCGTTCTCCCACTTCGGGCACCAACTGCGTGCGCTGCAGACCTTCTGGCACGAGGGGTGTTGCGACACGACGCGCCTCGCCTTCGTGTAGCGCCACGGACCCTCGCAGACCCGGGACGCCGGCTCTTCGAGCCGGCTCGCGGCGCAGGTCGGGGTCGTCCAGTCCGTCGGGAGCGCAGGCTTCGGGATCAGCCGTTCCCAGTACACCGCGTCGTTGAAGAACCCGAGCAGCTCGAGCCGACCGTCGCCGTCCACGTCGGAGAGAACCCGCGGGTGCTTGGTGAATTCCCATCCCTTGGGCGTGGTGAGCTCCTCGGACACGATGACGAGCGGCTCGAAGCCATTGCCCTTGCCATTGTTGCGGGCGAGGAACACGTAACCGCTGACGCCGACCAGGTCGTCGAGTCCATCGCCATCCACGTCGCCGATCAGGCGGTCGTGCATGCTGGCGTACCAGCCGCCATCGTCGCCGAGGTCGTTCAACCAGACCGTCGGCTCCCCGAAGCCGTCGGGGTTTCCGAGCGCCACCTGCACGCCGTTGGGGCCGAGCCCGATCAGGTCGGCGTACTGGTCGCCGTTGAGGTTCGCCACGGCGCGAACGTGGTGCCCGACCCGCCAGCCCGTGTTGTAGCCGAACGCGGACGACACCTTCTTCGGATCGGAGAACCGCACACCGTTGGACTTCGAGACATAGACGCCGTCCTCCCCGAACCCGACGAGATCGGCGAGCCCATCGCCGTTCACGTCGGTCAGCAGGCGGATGTGCTTGCTGTGATCCCAGCCCTGGGCGAACCCGCGGACCCACAACTGCTTGGTTTCGAAGAACCAGCTGCTCCCAGCCGGCGCGACATACGCCCCCCAGTCATTGATCCCGACGACGTCGGCCTTGCCGTCGCCAGTCACGTCGCCGAAGAAGCGCGCGGACGCGGACGTCCAGCCCGCGTTGGTCGTGAAGTCGGTGGACCACGCGGTGTAGCCGCCATATCCGCCGGACGCCTGCCTCAGCGCGACCCCAACCGCGCCGGGGCCGATGCCCACGATATCGAGCAGCCCATCGCCGTTGACGTCCGCGAGCGTCCGAACGTGGTCCTTGTTCGTCCAGCCGTGGTTGCGCCCCATGTTCGAGACCACCAGCGTGGTGGGGCCATAGCCGCCGCCCGCCTGCGACTCCACCACGTACACACCGCCGTCGCCAAAGCCCACCAGGTCGCCGCGGCCATCCTGGTTGAGGTCCTTCGCAAGGCGAACGTGCTGATCGACACGCCAGCCCAGGTTGTAGACCATCGCCTCGGGGCCGCGTTGTACCTCGCCGCTGGTCTCGGCGAGCCCCTCGGGTGCCTCCGGCTCCGACGAGCAGGCCGCGAGCACCGAACATGCCGCGATCGAGCGGAGCCATCGATCACTGCGTCTTCTTGAACCAAGAGCGATACTTTGTCGCATAGACGACAGTGCTTGTAGGGCAAGAATGCGAAGTTATGGTCCTCCAGTATTGCGCTGGCAGCCTGTCATTCTGAGTCTGCCGCGCCATGTGATGCCCGACATCGCGCGACGACCAGTCAGCGCGTGCGAAGGTCACACCACGGGTGATCGGCAGTGGTCGGGCGCACGCCGAGAGGCTCGATGTCGCCCGCGAGTCTCACCTCCCTAGATCGGGGGCGTCTGGACGCAGGCCGCGGGCCGCACGTCCCACTGCGCGGACTCGCGCTCAGATCCCCTTGTACGACGCAGGACTGAACGTCTGGACGTCGAGGATGACACCCTTGGCAGCTGCCGCTCTCACGAACTTGGCATCGGTGGTCACCGTCGTGATGCCGAGCTGATCGCCGGTTCCGAAGATGATCTTGTCCTTCTGGCCGAGCGCCAAGAACTCCTCCTGGGACGACCACGACATGCTCATGACGCGCTCCGACGGGTTGTCCGGGATGACGGTGGCGCTGTGCAGGAACTTCATGGCCTTCGCGCGCTCCTTGGGCCCCGCGTCTCGGAAGGCCGTACCACCGAGGAACTCTTGCATCGCCGTCTGGGTCACGAAGACCGTCTTGTTGGCGAGGTACAACGCCATCTTGATCTCGACCCCGCGGTTGCTCATCTGGGTCGCATTGACGATCGCGCCGGTGTCGAGGTTCACTGGCGGCTTGAGCTTCTCCTTCGGCGGCTTCGGTTGCGTGTCCACTGCCGGGCCACAATTGACCCCGTAGTTCCCGCACATGGTGCCGTCGCTGACGCTCGTTGGCCACAGGGTCACCGCCGCGATGATGGCTGGGCCAGCAGCGCCAAGGACGCGCGCCAAGGCAGGGAGCAAGGCCGGTGCCGGGGCCGGTGCCGCCGGTGTTGGTGGCGGCACCGGTGCAGGCGTCGGTGACTGCGATGGCAGCCACGACGGCGGCGTCCATAGCGGCCCCACCGGCAGGCCATCCGTCCCGGACGGATCGACGAAGGTGATCGGGTTGCCGATCGCGTAGCCGTACAGCGAGCACTGGAGTGGGCTCGACTGGCACTTCTCGAGATCTTCGAAGTACAGCGGATCCGGCGTGAAGAACTGACTGAGCTTGGGGTCGTAGTCGCGGACACCCATGCGCACGACGTCGATATCGGGGTCCCAGCCGAGCCTGGTGTAGTCGATGACCTCGGACATCCCGAGCTGGGTGCCGCGCACGCCGTACGGCGACGCCAGGTTGTAGCTGCCATCGGCGCCGGCGAACGGCGTGCCGCGCGGATCGGTGAGCAGCGCGGTGAACTCGCCGTTGTCGAGCACGCCGGCCACGACCCCGCCCACGGTGACGAGCTCGACAAAGTGATCCTCGGTGAGGACCCCGCCGGCGACGCTGGCGCGCACCGGCACGCCGTCGACGCGCTTGAGCAAGCGCTCGTTGTGATCGTCATAGACGAAATCGACCTGGCGGCCGGGCCGGCGCGCGTGGGCGAGCTGGCCGTCGGGGCCGTACTCGAACGTCCACGCGCCCTTGCCAACCACGCGGCCCGCGGCGTCCCACGTGTACGTGACCCCGCCGACCGTCTGCAGCGCGCCGGCGCGGCGCACCGAGCGCGTGCCGAGCTGATCGGTGATGCGCTCGGGCAGGCCGGATGCGGTGTAGCTGTAGCTCGCGACATCGGCGCCGACGGTGGCGCTGGTCAGCATGCCGCGGCCGTCGTAGTGATAGGTGCGCCGGTGCGTCGTCGCGTCGTGGGCGTAGGTCTCGGCCTCGACCAGCCCGCGTGGGTCGAGCTCCCAGTGCACGCCGCCCGACGCGCTCGGCGCCTCGATCGTGTAGCCGGTCCGGCGATGAGTGACCGGATCGTGGTCGAACGGGCTCGACTCTCCGGACGCGAAGTCCGCGCGCGCGAGCCGGTTCTCGGCGTCGTAGGTCAGCGTGTAGAGCACCGCGCCATCGACCCGCAGCGCCGA
>JBQCJR010001075.1:0-6915 GCA_051952595.1 Kofleriaceae bacterium | reverse complement strand
GTTCATCAGTTATTGCCTTCGCGGAAAAGCACGGTGACCGGCACGTCGAACTCCGCGTCCTCCGTCGGGCGCTGCGACAGCCCGGCGAACAGCGGGGGAACCTCGGCCTTGTGATGGCCCTGGTGGTCGCACGCGCGACACTCGGTCGGCGCGAACTCGGTCGAGCAGGTCTGGCAGGAATCGAGGTAGGCGAGCGCCTCGGACAGGTCGTTCTCGATCACCTGGAGCTGGGTGATCTGCTCGCGGATCTGGGTCTGCTTCTCGGTGAACAGCGCGCGAACGCGCTCGGTGGCCTCGCGGCCCGAGCCCGCGCCCTGGAAGTCGCGCACGAACCCCTGGATCTCGGCGAGCGTGAATCCGATCGCCTGGAGCTTCACGATCCAGTGGATGCGATCGATCGCCTCGGCGCCGTAGAGCCGGAACCCACCCTCCGAGCGCGCCCGAGGCTCCAGCAATCCCAGCTCCTCGTAGAGGTGCATCGCACGCAC
This sequence comes from Kofleriaceae bacterium, assembly GCA_051952595.1. Lineage (GTDB taxonomy): Bacteria > Myxococcota_A > Polyangia > Haliangiales > Haliangiaceae > JABFXX01. The sequence goes on along the minus strand of JBQCJR010001075.1, from coordinate 6,427 downwards.
GGTCTTGCCGACCGCCTTGGCGAGCTCTCCGACGCGCATGAGCTTGGGATCGTTGTTCATGTTCGGAACCTAACGCGCACGTAAGGTTGAGTGACGTTGGGGGCACTATGTGGGCGCAGCCACAAGGTGTCAAGGCCAACCCTCACGTTTACGTACGAGTCATCGCTCCGACGGTGAGAACGCAACGAGCCCGCGGTCTTGTACCCGAATCGAGCGCAGCCCCGCCAGCGCCAGCCGCCGCTTCGCGAAGGCTCGCGGCGCCTGGCGAGAGGCCCCTCGCAGCGCCCTAGCAGCCAACGTGGCGACGCAGATCGCGCGCGGCGCCGGGCTTCTTGGTCGACGGAGCGACCTCGGCCCACGCGAACGCTTCGTCGGCCTCGCGGCGGCCGTTGCCCTTGCCGTGTGGGTCCACCGGGTTCGGCAGCTTCGGTCTTTCTTCGTAGCAACGCATGCTCGAAAGCTCGAGTGCATCGCCCGTGCCTCGCGAGCGTGCGTTCACGCGCGGTCGCGGCCCGACGACGAACCGCGCTCCGCGCCGCGCACCCGCAGCTGGTTCTGCACGTCGCGCACGCCCGAGACCCGCTCGACCAGCGCCTCGGCCGCCCGCCGGGTCTGGCGGTCGTCGACCACGCCGCTCAGCACCACCTCGCCGTGGCTCACCGCGACCTCGATGTGCGTGGCATCGATGTCGTCGTCGTCCGCCAGCGCCTCGCACACCACCTCGCGGATCCGCTCGTCGGATCGGACGTATCCCTGTGGTCCCTTGCCGCGGTGGCCGAGCCCGCGCCCCTCGAACAGCCGGGCCTGCGCGTCGCCGTGCTGGCCCTGGTGGCTGTAGTACGCGTCGGTGCGAGCGGTCTCGCCCTCGCGGTAGTGCTCGTTGAACTCGCGCCCGGAGCGGTCGAGCTGCGGGTCGTACGCCGGCGGGCTGGGCCCGTAGTACGAACTCCCGGGGCGGTACGGCCGCGGGTCGAACTGCCCGCCGCCGCCCTGGCCGTAGTAACCGCTCTCGTTGAGGACCTCGTAGCTCGGCGAGCCCTGGTAGCCGACGTGCTGCGGCCCATAGCCGCCGAAGCCGGGAGAGCCCTGGTTGTAGCCGCTGTTGTAGTTGCTGTACCCGGTGTGCTCCGGTGCCCCGCGACCCTCGAATCGGCGCCTGCGCTCGTGGCCGCGCTCGTAGCCGCGGTCGCCGCGCTCCGGCTGGTAGCGGCGCTCGCTGTGGTCTTGCCAGTAGCTCTCGCCGCCGCGCCCGGTGAACCGATCGTCGGTGGACATGCCCTGGTAGGGGCGATCCTCGTAGTAGCCAGCGTACGACTGGTTGCGGCTGCCGCTCATCGACGCGTCGTCGCTCGCCCGGCCGGCGGTGTAGCCGCTCTGGCCGAGGCCGTAGCGATCGGTCGACCGGTAGCCCTCCTCGCGGTCGTCGTCCCACGGGCTCCGCCCCCGGCTCCGCTCGCGCGCGCGCTCGCGCTGCTCGTCGTCGAACGAGCGCTCGTCATGGTCCTGCGGGCGCCAGCTGGTGCGCGCTTCGTCGCCGTCGCGCCCGTTGTGGTCGTGGTTCGACATGGATCGATCCTCGGAGGTCGCGGGCTTGCATCGCGCGTGCCCCGGGCGCACGCGCGCACCCGCGCGCGGCCCCGCGACTCCCGACGCCACGCCTCGGAGATCCACGGACGTCCGACGCGAAATCGCGCAGGGCGACCGCGCGCTGTGACGGCGGCGCGCGGCGGGTCGCCCTCGCGGCGGGGATCAGTTGGCGGTCGCCGTCGCTCGAACGCGCGGATCAGTTGGCCGTCGCCGTCGCCTCGAACGCGCGGATGACCGTCACCTTGATCTGACCGGGGAACGTCATCTCCTCGGAGATCTGGCTCGCGATCTCGGACGTCATCTCGACGACGGTCAGGTCGTCGACCTCGCGCTCGCGCACGTAGACCCGCAGCTCGCGCCCGCCGTGCACCGCGTGTGCGAACGCGACCCCGCGGCGCGACATGCCGATCCGCTCGAGATCCTCGATCTTGGCGGTGAATCCCTCGGCGAGCTCGCGGCGCGCCCCCGGCCGCGCGCCGCTCATCGCGTCCGAGGCGGCCACGAGATACGCGTAGACCGAGTTGCACGGCTCGTCGGCGTGGTGCGCGCCGATCGCGTTGGCGACCACCTCGGACTCGCCGAGCCGGCGCGCGATGTCCGCGCCGATCACCGCGTGCGAGCCCTCGATCTTGTGGGTCAGCGCCTTGCCGATGTCGTGCATCAGGGTGGCGCGGCGCGCGAGCTTCTCGTCGAGCCCGAGCTCGGCCGCCATCATGCCGGCGAGGTACGCCGACTCCACGGCGTGCCACCACTGGTTCTGGGTGTAGCTGGTGCGGAAGTTGAGCGCGCCGACCAGCTCGACGATCTCGGGGTGCGCCTTCGGGATCTCGAGGGTCTGGAACGCGCGCTTGCCGAGCGCGCGGATCTCCTGGACCAGGTGCTCTCGGGCGCGCGCCGACCACGCTTCGGGATCGCGGCGCGCGTCGTCGATCGTCTCGGGCTTCTTGATCAGCTTGCCGATCGCCCGGCGCACCATCTCCTTGCCCACGCCGTCGAGGCCGTCGAGCCGCACCGCGTCCTTGTCGTCGTTGACCAGCAGCTGGAGCCCGGACACCCGCTCGAGCGCGCCGTGCAGCGCGCCGCCGTTGTCGAGCAGCACCGCCACCAGCTCGGAGCCGATCCGCAGGTTCGACGCCGATCGCTCGGTCAGGTAGTGGTGCTGGTAGCGCGCCGACGCGGTCTCCATCACCCGCCGCGCCTCGCGGTCGTGCGCCGGATCGGCGGCCGTCTGATCGATCGCGCGCAGCTGGGCCGCCGCGCGCGCCCGTGCCTCCTCGATCCAGCCCTGGCCGAGCTGCTCGATCAGCTCGGCGCCGCGCACCCCGGCGCGCGCCTCGAGCTCGCCCCGCGCGGCCGCGACCTTTTGCTGGGCATCGCGCTCGACGCCCGAGGCGCGATCCCGCCGCGACTGCAGGTCGCGCTGGACCGCCGCCAGCTGGTCCTCCTGCTGGGCGATCACGTCCTCGCGCGCCGCCAGATCGGCCTGGGCCCGGGCGATTGCCTCGGCGCGCCGCTCCATCGCGCCCTCGCCGCGCGCGAGCGCCTCGTCGGCCTCGCCGCGGATCTCGAGCGCCTCGGCCCGCGCCGCGGTCTCGATCGCCTTCTGCGCCGCGGCTGCTTCGAGCTCGGCAGCCCGGGTCGACGCGGCGGCCTCGGTGCGCGCCTCGTCGACCACCCGGCGAGCCGCCCGCGCCGCCTCTGCCGCCGCCGCACGCGCCGCGAGCACGGCGGCGAGCACCGCGACCACGAGGCCAGCGACCACGGCGACGATCATGGCGCCAGCATACTCCGGCCGAGCGCCGCGCGCGCTACTCCGGCCGCATCAGGCCGGTGTCGGAGTTGCCCCCGGGCACCGGTGGAGCGACCCGCGGGGCGCGCTCCAGCTCGACCCGGATCGTCGTGTTGCCGCTGACCACCAGATCTTTCGCACGCCGCCGGTAGCCGGCGAGCCGCAGCTCGAAGGAGACCGCGTGGGGGCCGATCGGCCACTCCAGCTTGAGCGGCGTCTTGCCGAGCGTCGTGCCGTCCGGGGCGATCACCGCGGCGCCGGCCGGGTCGCTCTCGATCGTCAGCTTGGCGGTGCGCGCGGCGGCCGGTGCGGCATCGGCGGCAGGGCCCGCATCGGCGGCGGCCGCGGTGTCGGCGACCGCTGCGGCGTCGGCGGGGGCCGCGACGGCGATTGCGGCGTCGATCACGGGCACCGGCACCGGCGCGCGCGCGGGCGCCGCATCGGGAGAGCTCGCAGGCGCGGTGCCCGATCCGCCCGCGACCGCCGGATCACTCGTCTCGCCCTGCCCGCCTCGCCCGAACCACGCGACCGCGAACGCGCCGCCGCCGAGCCCGAGGACCAGGCCGAGCACGACGACGATCGGCCACATCCGGCGCGCGGGCCGCGACGAGTGCCCGACCGGCGTCGCGATCCGCATCGTGTGGTTGAGCGGCTCGACCGGCGGCGCGAGCCCGGGCACCACCGCCGCGCCGGTCGGCAGCACGGGCTGCCGAGGCGCCACCATCGCACCCGCTGGATCGAAGATCGTCGCGGCGTTTGCGACCGAGCGGGCCGGCGAGATCGGCGGGGTCGCGCGCAGGTACGCCTCGGGATCGCGGAGCGCGTCGCGCAGCGCGTACATCGTCGGAAACCGCTGGTCCGGCTGCTTGGCGAGGCAGCGCAGCACCACCTGCTCGACGCTCGGCGGGATCGCCGGGTTGAACGCGCGCGGCGCCGGCGGCAGCGAGGTCACCTGCTTGACCAGCACCTCGCCCATCGACTGGCCGTCGAACGGCAGCACGCCGGTGATCATCTGGAACAGCAGGATCCCGAGCGCGTAGATATCGGTGCGGTAGTCGATGTCGCGCCGGCTCTCGCACGCCTCGGGCGACATGTACTGCGGCGTGCCAAGCAGCACACCCGCCGCGGTCTTCACCGCCGAGCCGTGCTCCGCGAACATCTTCGCGAGCCCGAAATCGAGCACCTTGACGAAGTCCGGATCGCCGAGCCGGGTCATCAGCATGATGTTGTCCGGCTTGAGGTCGCGGTGGATCACCCCGGCCGCGTGCGCGGCGCCCAGCGCGCTCGCGATCTGCGCGCCGATGTGCAGCGCGCGCATCGAATCGAGCACCCGCTCCTGCGCCAGCACCGACGCGAGGGTGCGGCCGTCGAGGTACTCCATGATGTAGAAGTGGTCGCCGTCGGGCGTGACGCCGAAGTCATGGATCTCGACGATGTGCTCGTTGCCGATCGTGTTGACCGCGCGGGCCTCCTGGAAGAACCGCTGCACCACCTCGCGGTTCCCGGCCAGCTCGCGGTGGATCACCTTGAGCGCGACCCGCTTGCCGATCAGCGGGTGCTCGGCGAGATAGACCGCGCCCATCCCACCGGTCCCGATCTTGGCGAGGATGCGGTAGTTGCCGATCGATTGGCCGGCGGCGATCACGAGACGCGAGATTGTATCAGGTGCGCCGCGTCACGCTCAGTGCTTGGGTCCGGCGCAGAACTGCTCGTAGTCGATCAGCGGGATCTGGCTGCGGTCGACCCCGTCGCCGCAGGTCGGGCATTTCGGGTCGCGGCGCAGCTTGAGCTCGCGGAACCGGGTCTTGAGCGCGTCGTAGACCAGCAGCCGGCCGGCCAGGGTGTCCCCGAGGCCGAGCACCAGCTTGATGGCCTCGGTCGCCTGGAGCACCCCCATGATCCCGGGCAGCACGCCCAGCACGCCCGCCTCGGCGCACGACGGCGCCTCCTCGGCCGGCGGCGGCTGCGGGTACAGGCAGCGGTAGCAGGGCGAGCCGTGGGCGGGGAACACCGTGATCTGGCCCTCGAACCGGAAGATCGACGCGTGGACCACCGGCTTGCCGAGCCGCAGCGCGGCGTCGTTCACCAGGTAGCGGGTCGCGAAGTTGTCGGCGCCGTCGATCACCACGTCGTAGCCGCCGATCAGCGCGAGCGCGTTGTCCGAGGTGATCCGGGTGCGGTGCTTGTCGACCCGCACGTCGGGGTTGAGCCCGCGCAGCGTGGTCTCGGCGCTGTCGACCTTGGGGGTGTTGATGCGGTCCGTGGCGTGCAGGATCTGGCGCTGCAGGTTCGACGCGTCGACCACGTCGTCGTCGATCAAGCCGATCGTGCCGACGCCGGCCGCCGCGAGGTACATGCTCGACGGCGAGCCGAGCCCGCCCGCCCCGATGCACAGCACCTTGGCGCGCAGCAGCGCGAGTTGGCCGGCCACGCCGATCTCCGGGATCAGCGTGTGGCGCGAGTAGCGCGTCTCCTGGTCCGGGCGCAGCGCGAGCGGCTGCTCCCACGGCAGCCCGGCGCGCTTCCAGCCGGTGAATCCTCCCGCGAGCGAGCGCACGTGGGTGTAGCCGAGCTCGACCAGGCTGCGCGCCGCGAGCACCGAGCGCGTGCCGCTCGCGCAGTACAGGACCACCGGGGTGTCGCGATCCGGCACCGCGCGCTCGATCCGGATCTCGAGGAAGCCGCGCGGGATGTGGACCGCGCGCGGGATCGTCCCCTGGGCGTGCTCGTCCGCCTCGCGGACATCGATGACGGCGATCGCCGCGGTCCCGCCGCGATCGCGAAGCTCCTGATCGAGCGCCGCCGCATCGAGCTCGGGAGTTCGGGTTCGAAGGTCGCGGAGCAGCGTGTCAAAGGTCGGCACGAGGGGAGATTGCCATGACCCTCACGTGAGGGTAAGGTGGCGGCGCTGAGGAGACGTACATGACCGAACTAGCTACTGCATCGAGCTCCCCCGTGCTGGACCCCTCGGGTCCCGAGTCGATGGTCCACATCACGATGGTCGCCGCCGCGAAGGTCAACGAGATCCGCGACGCCGAGGGCATCGAGGGC
>JBQCJR010001074.1:0-3505 GCA_051952595.1 Kofleriaceae bacterium | reverse complement strand
CTCGGCCCCGGGCTGACGTCCCCGACGCTCGAGCTGTTCGTCGACGCCGACATCGGGATGCTCGTCGCGGTGCCCGATCCGACGTCGATCGAGCTGATGCACCGGTTCGTCAAGGCGGCGTTCCTGGCGTGGCTCGAGCGTCGCGGCCTCGGCCACCTCGCGGGCGACGCCGTGCACGCGTACGCCGAGCACGACGGCGGTGCGCCGAGCCCGCTCGAGATCTACCTCGACGCGGTCGAGCAGCAGTCGCCGGACGTCGATCGGCTGCGCGAGGCGATCCTGGGGTTCTCGCCGCACCTGGTGATCAACTCGGCGCGCTCGAAGTCCGACATGGAGCTCGGCCGCGCGGTGGCCTCTGCGGCGCGCCGCCGGGTGGGCGCGCAGATCCGCTACCTCGGCCACCTCGAGTACGACGAGGCGGTGTGGGCGTCGACCCGCCGCCGCCGCCCGCTGCTGATCGAGCACCCGGAGACCCGCGTCGCCAAGTGCTTCGAGCGGGTGGCGCGTGGGCTGCTCGCGGTGCGCCCGCCGGCGACCGATGGCGACGTGTTGCCGCCGGACTCGCACTACGAGCTGCTCGAGGTGCCGCCGACGGCGAGCTTCGAGGACATCCGGCGCGCGAACCGCCGGATCCGCGACATCTATGGCGCCGAGTCGATCGCGATCAGCGGGCTCTACGACCCGGCGAGCCTCGAGGCGGTGCACCGCCGGCTCGACCTCGCGTACACGACCCTGATGGACGCCGCCAAGCGCAAGGAGTACGACCTCGAGCTGTTCCCGGACGGCGTGCCGATGCCGATCCAGCATCCGGTGCCGGCGCTGGGGAGCGACGCGGTGCCCACGCGCGCGCCGGCCAAGGTGGACGATCCGGCCACGCTCGTGGTGCGCCCGCCGATGCCGGAGATCTCCGCCCACACCGAGTTCACGGGGCCGCTGCTGCGCCAGATCCGCGAGGCGGTGGGTGTGGAGCTGCGCGAGATCGCCGAGCGCTCCAAGATCGGCATGGCCTACCTGCACGCCCTCGAGGGCGAGTCGTTCGGCAAGCTCCCGGCGGCGGTGTACGTGCGCGGCTTCCTGTCGGAGTACGCCCGCGCGCTCGGCCTCGATGGCGAGCGGGTCAAGCAGACCTACCTCGCGCGGTTCCGCGCGGCGCGGCCCTCGCACGACGACGGGCCAGAGGACGACGCGGCCAAGCCTTGACCGGCGCACGACGCGGCTCCTACGATCCCGCCATGGCCACCCTGATCGACAACCCGAAGCGCGCGCGCCAGCTCGCCCGCGCGATCGCCTCGGACCTGACCCTCTATCACGAGCCGAAGATCCTCGAGGGCATCGGCAACGACAACCTGTTCGAGGTGATGGCCGACGAGATCAACGAGGGCCGCGAGCTGTTCAAGAGCCGCGTCACCGAGGACATCTTCGGCCAGCACATCTACGAGCGCGCGATCGTCGACGTGCTCGTGAAGTCCAAGGGTCACGTCAAGTCGAAGATCTGGTAGCGCGCGGCTCAGCCGCGCAGCGCCGCGAGCACGCGTTCGAGGTCGTCGGGTAGCTTCGACTCGAACCGCAGCCGCTCGCCGGTGACGGGGTGCACGAGCTCGAGCCGCGCGGCGTGTAGCGCCTGGCGCCCGAGCGCGCCGGCGATCGCTGCGAGCGGGCGCGGCGTGCGGCCGTACAGCGGGTCGCCGAGCAGCGGCCAGCCGTGATCCGCGGCGTGCACGCGGATCTGGTGGGTGCGCCCGGTCTCGAGCCGGAACCGGATCAGCGCCGCGGCCGCGAGCTGCTCGACGAGCGTCCAGTGCGTGATCGCCGGCTTGCCCGAGCTGACCCGCGACGAGAACCGCTTGCGGTCGGTGGGGTGGCGGTTGTGCAGGGTGGCCAGCGTGCCGCCCGCGGCCGGCGGAGGCGGCGCCGCGATCCCGAGGTACTCGCGCGAGATCCCGCCGGGCTCGCCACGGCTCTTCGCGGCGAACGCCGCGGTCAGCGCCGCGTGGGCGCGCGCGGTCTTGGCGACGACCATGAGGCCGCTGGTGTCCTTGTCGAGCCGGTGGACGATCCCCGGACGGAGCGCCCCACCGATCCCGCCGAGGTCGCGGACGTGGTGGAGGAGCGCGTTGACCAGCGTCCCGCGCGGGTGTCCGGCCGCCGGATGGACCACCAGCCCGGACGGCTTGTCGATGACGATCAGCTCGGCGTCCTCGTAGGCGATCGCGAGCGGGATGGCCTCGGGGACCAGCTCGAGCGGCACCGGCGCCGGGACGACCACCTCGACCGCGTCGCCGGCGCGCAGCCGCTGTCCGGCCTTGCGCACCGGCTGGCCCCACAGCGAGACGTGGCCGTCCTCGATCAGCCGCTGCGCGCCGCTGCGCGACAGCTCGGGGACGCACGCCGCCAGCACCGCGTCGATGCGCTCGCCGGCCTGCTCCGGAGCGATCGCGAGCTGGTAGCGTTGCTCGGGCCCGGCTTGGTCCGGCCCGGGCTCGAGGTCACCATCCTCGAGGTCCGCGTCCACGCCGGCACCCTAGCGCATCTGGCCACGCGCCCGACGGCCCTCGGTCGATTCCCGAACCGCGTGTCCCGGGAAGGTTCCGATTGACGGCCTGCGCGAGAATCGGTCACTGTTGCCCCTGGACGCGTTCTGCATGCGCTTCGTTCCAATGTTGTCGTGGTCGTGGGTCGTGGTCGCCGGAACAGCCGCTGCGGATCCCGGCGTGCGACGCGTCGGGGCGAGCGCTCGGACCCTCGGGTGCTCGTCGTGGGTCGCCGGCAGCTGCGAAGGCGTCGCGCCCACGTACCGGTCCGGCGCGAACGTGACCGATCTCGTGCTCGGCGGCCGGGAAGACTCCGGTGCGGTGATCAATGTTCAGGCCGCCGCCCGCCCCGATGGCGGCCAGGTCGCCTCGCAGCTGATGGTCGGCGCCGGCTGGCGCGTGCGCTCCGGCCGGTGGTGGCTCCAGGGCGGCCCCGCGATCGCGGTGTCCGATGTCGGCGCGCGGACGATCCGGACCCGCCAGCTGTTCGGGACCGAGACTTCGCTCTCGCTGTTCGGCGGCATCGGGATGACCGTCGAGCTGTGGAACGATCACGAGATCGATCTCGCGCTCGACGTCGCCCGCTGCATCGACGACTCGGACATGTTCCAGGTCACGACCAGCCTCTCGACGCACCGGTTCTGAGCCGCGGTCGCGGGCATGTCGCTTGCTTGATGAAGATCGGGTGAGCCCGCTCTCGTCTCTCGTCTCGATGCTGGTGGCCCTCCGCACCGAGCACCCTGCGTCGGCACCCCTGGTCGGCGCGGTGCTGCTGTTCGTTCTCATCGCGATTCTTCTGGTCGGATGCCGGTTCTCGCGGCGGTCGAGGAACGGATCGCGCGATCAGCGGCGCTAGTCGCAGAGCCCTGTGGACATGACGCGCCTGTGACCTGCGCCAACGTAGGCACAGGTTGCGCCGTGGTTCGCAGCTCACAGTGCGCTTGGACAACCCTCGGCCCTCGCAGGCCGACGGT
>JBQCJR010001073.1:0-11538 GCA_051952595.1 Kofleriaceae bacterium | reverse complement strand
TGCCAAGCCTCAGTCGCGCGCTTCACTGCCGCGGCCTGGCGGGTACCGACGACGGGATACTCCCCGGGCCGGCGGTTCGGCCAGTCGACGAGCACCAGCTTCGTCGGATCCAGCTCGCCCAGGTCCGCGGGATCGAAGCGCGGCTCCGTGCTGTGGTACCCGGACGGCGTGCGCCACGTCCCCGCACGGGTCGAGAGGAGCGTCACGCCCTTCGGCGCATCGCCTTCCCAGCTGACCCGCGCCGTCGTGTGCCCCTCGGGGAGCGCCAGCGCCTTCTTCGCCGGCGACTTCGCCTTCGGCTCCGCCGCCTTCTTCTCCGCCACCGCCTTCCGGTGCTTCGGCCGCCACCAGTCCGGGTTCCCGCAGCACGCCCGCGCGCCCGCGCCCGACAGCTCGAACTTCGGGGCGCCGCACGTGCACTCGTCGTCATGCTTCGACGTCGGAAACTCGGGCTGCTTCAGCCAGGAGCTGCTCGATTTCTTGAGCGGGTACATCAGCGGGGTGTAGCAGATCCGGATGAGGCTCTCGAAGTCGCTGAGGGACATCCCGGGGCCGCCCCGCTTGCCCCAGCGGTAGTCCTTCCGGACCTTCGCGATCATCTGCTCGTGGTACTTCGCGGGGATCCCCGCGAGCGGCACGAGAGCGCGCACCGCTTGGGAGATCGTGATCTCCCCCGCCTGGAGCAGCTCGAGCCACGGGCCGAGATCGAGCAGCCGGAGGCGCTCGGCGAACGTCGACCGCGGCACGCCGACCAAGTCGGCCGCATCGGAGATCGACATGCCCGTGTCCTCGACGATCTGGCGGAAGGCCTTCGCCTCCTCGACCGGCGCCAGGGCCTTCCCGGAGTTGGCGACAACCTGGGTGACCAGACGCCGCGCGCTGTCCTCCTGGTCGCGGCGGATGATGACCGGCAGCTCGTCGAGCACGTCGGCGGAGCCGCGCCAGCGCCGCTCGCCGTCCACGATCATGTACTCGCCGCTGCGCTCCGGGTGAGGACGCACCGTGATGGGCTGGATGATCCCGTTGCGCGCGATCGACGCGCGCAGGTCCGCATCCGCGTCGACGCGGGGCTGATGCGGATCCGGATGGATGATCGCCCGCGGCACCACCGAGACCCGCGGCTTCCGCGTGGCCTCGGGGATGTCGATCGCGAGCTGCTCGGGGGCCGCGGCCGCGGCGGTGTTCTTCTTCGCCATGGTTCAGTCCTCCTCGCGCTCGGGGCGCCGCATCGGCATCACGAAGCCGCGGATCTCGCCGCCCCGCACGCCGTCCGCGGGGAGCGCCTCGAGGTCGACGTAGGTGTCGTCCCCTGAGAACTTCAGGTCGACGCGGCTGACGCCCTTCAGGCTGCCGATGATCCGGAGCAGCCGCGGCGAGATCGCGATGCCATCGACGCGGTCGTACAGGCCCCAGAGCTTCTTCACCGAGCGCCAGTTCGGGTAGTCCAGCTCCAGGAGCTTGCAGTCGAGCCGCTGCCCGGCCGCCTTCAGGGTGAGCACCTTCGCCTCGAGCTCCTCGCCGAGCGCCGGCTCCTCGTCGGCGTTCTCGATCGACAGCGAGAGGGTCTCGTACGCGTGACCCTCCTGGCTGGTGAGCTTCGCGAGGGCCCGGATGAAGGAGAGGACGAAGCCGTCCGTGTCGAGCACGATCATGCTGCGATCGGGGCGGGCATGGCTCGACGGCCACGAGCTGCGCTCCTCACCCTCCGCGGCCACCCACGCGCGGAGCAGGAGGTGGCCGTTCGTGGCGATGAGCTGGATCCCCTGCGGGAACCACTCGAGGCAGATGGTGCGGTTGAGCAGGGCGCGCGCTTCGTCGTCGCCCGTCGCGGAGAACACGTTCTGCCAGGCGACCGTAGCCGCCTTGGCTGGCAACGCGACCGCGGAGGCGGTGATGCCGAGGAGTGAGGAGGAAGACATGCCTATGCCTGAGCGAGGGTGGGTTCCCGCGCGGGCCGCTCCATCCGGAACGTGTGGAGCAGCTTCGCGACGGCGGTGAGGTCGGTCGGGGATCCCGCGGCGCGCCACGCCTCATGGATCCCGAGGAGCACGGGGAAGCAGTCGCCGGCGTCGCTGGCGAAGCGCAGCATCACCGATCCGTACTGCTGCCCCCGGAGCACATCCGTGAAGAGGCGCTCCCACTGCGCCTGCTCGCTCTGGGCGCCGCGGCTGCAGCGCGCGAGCACGAGCAGGGTGACCAGCCGACGAAGGTCAGCCGGCCAGGTGCTGAGGTCCGGGCAGTGCACCCGGTCGCAGCGCGGGCACGACGAGACGCCCGGCTCGAGCGGCTCGCGGCAGCTCGTGCACAGGCGCTTCGTCGGGAACGCGGCGGCGTCGGGCATCAGAAGGGCAGCCCGTCGTCTTCGTCGGCGGCCGCGGCGCGGACGTTCGCGCCCGCCTGGGCGAGCGCGTCGTCCACCTTGCCGGGGCGGAGCGTGGTGTCCTCCGGCGCCGCCGGCGCGGCAGGGGCGGCCGCTCCAGCGAGGAGGTCCTGCTGTGCCGGATCCGCCGCACCCTCCTTCGGCTCCTCGGGGCGGTGCGACAGGATGAGCGCGCAGGCCTCGGCATACTGCTGGATCTTGGGGCCGGCGTCCCCCTCAGAGATCTTCTTCTCGCACCAGCTCAGGATGCGGGAGATCATCTTCGTCGGGAGATCTCCGAGCGTCTTGCCGGAGTACTCCTTCACGTTCGGCCACGGGAACGTGAGGGCGTTCGAGGCTTCGAGCGTCATCTCGGCCTCGGGTGCCGCGGCGGGCTCGTGGGCCGACGCCGCCGGCGCGCCGTTGTCGGCCTGCGCCATCTCGTCGGTCGTGTAGAGGCCCGAGGTCTCCTGCGGGAACGCCTTCCGCAGCGCGAGCGCCTCGGCGACCTTCGCGATCATGACGTCGGGCATGGTGCGCCAGAGGCCCCCGATGTCACCCTCCTTGTTCCGCTGGGCGTAGCTGGCGAGCCGCGCGACGGCGTAGAGCGGGCCCTGGAATCCCCGGCGGTACACGCCAATGCGAGCAGCGGCGGGGAATTCGTCGGCGAGCCACACGTCACGCCAGGCGCCGTCCTGCCCGCACCACTGCGGGGGGGTCTGCCCCTCGTACTCGCCGGTGCGCTGTGCGATGAGGCGCAGTCCGTCGATCGAGGTCTGCGTGCTCATCACCTCGCGCCGAAGCTTCCCGTCCCAGCGCTTGATCGCGTAGATCTGGCGCGCGAACGGATCGAGGCCGGTGCGCTTGCAGAGGCCGAGGAAGAGCTGCAGCTCGTCGTCGGTCGCGCCCTTCGCGATCGTCCGCTTGATGAGCTCCACCTGGTCCTGCGTGAACTGCACGGATGCCGAGGTGACCAGCGCGCCGCCGGTGGGCGGCTCGCCGGTATGCACCAGGGCGACAGCACTGCTGCTCATGAACGGTTCTCCTGGGTGACGAGCTGGAAGAGACCCTCGCCCACGTGCGCGACGCGCCGGGTGAGGATCTCGCGGGTGGCGTGCTGCGCGGGGATGCGCCCGACCACGGCGACGCGGACGTCTCCGTTCGAGGCCTCCCAGCGCACCACGCGGACGGCGGGGGTGTGCATCAGCGGATCCGGAGGGAGCGAGTCTGCATGACCTCGAGCCCGACCGGGATGGGCTGCCCGGCCTTCGCCAGCTCCAACACGGCGCGCCGATCGAGCTCGTAGCGCTCGGGGACGTGGCGCACGATCGACGCGAACTCCGGCATCATCGCGAGGTTCCGGATCGCATGGTCGTCGAGGTCGCCGCGCAGGCTCTTCGGGTTGTTCTGCAGGGCGACAGTGCAGAGGAGGCCCTGGACCTTGTCGCGCTGCGCGAGCTCGAGCTGGCGCTGCAGCTCCGTCTTCGACCGTTCGACGGCGTTCTCGATCGCGCGACGGCGGGCCGCGAGGCGCTGCTCCTCCTCACGGATCGCCGCGGCCTCGGCGCTGCGCGCCTGGATCCAGAGCGCCCACCGCTCGACCTTCTCCGCGATGTCGCCCTCGAGCTTGTCCCACAGCTCCGCGATCGCGGGCGTCTCCTCGCCCTCGGTCTCGAGGAGCCACTCGTCGATGATGGTGCGCTGGCCGAACATCTCGCGAAGCGTCACCTTCGGGGTGATGGTGGTGCCGGTCATGGTCAGTTCTCCCCCCGGGGCGCCACGCTCCGGGTCCGGGTCGGGGCGGCCCAGCGGCGCGCGACGATCTCCCGCAGTTGCTGGCGGCCCCACGACGAGGCACCGCGCATGAGCGCCGGATCCGCGTTGCGGTACGCGAGCAGGTACAGCTCGTCCTCGCTGGCCGGGTTGTACTCGGTGAGCATGCGGTCGGTGACCGCGGTGAGGTGCGCGAGCTGCTCGTCGCGCGTCGCGCGGATCGCGTCCCAGCCCGACTGCAGCGCCTCGTGGATCTGGCGCGCGTCGCTGGCCTTCTCCTCGGGCGTGCGCTGCGGGGACTTCATGACGTCGATGGGGTTGCAGAGCTTGACAGCGAAGGGGGGAGCGTGCATTCCTTGATCTCCTGAGCGAACTCCGTGAGGGGTTTGCGACGCCGGTCCCACGCGCCACGTGGGCCGGCGTTCCTCGTTATGGGACCGGGTGCGCGTAGAGCCAGTCGAGCGCGGCGCGCGTGGCCACCGACTGCCGCTCGAGGCATTGCACGGCGTCCTCCCAGGCCGCGCGGTCGCGGAAGCGGACGTAGCGCCACTGCGCCTGGTCGGCGTGCAGCTGCGCTTCGGTCTCGCGATCGAAGACCTCGAGGTCCCCGAGGCGCGGCGTGTCGCCGCGGCCCGCGAGCACCCGCCGGCGGATCACCTCCGAGAGCGCGAGCGCCGTGACCGCATCCGGCGCCCCGATCGAGAGGCGAACCATGCGCGCGAGCGTGTGGTTCGGCTGGCGCGTCGCGACGTCGTCCCGCTGGAGGTCGCGGAGGAACTGGCGATCGCCGACGTCGCCGGCGCCGACGCCCGCGGCCATCAGCCGCCGGGCCCAGGGGGAGAGGAGGGCGAGCAGCTCGTGGTCGACGCGGCCGCGGGTGGGCAGCGCGCGTCCCGCCACAGGACGCGGTGCAGCAGTGGTGGAAAGCATGGGTGCTCCTGAGCGAACGTGGGTCTGCGAGTCGCCGACGCCGGCGACTACTCGGTGCCCGCAGTGCGGGCGAGGTACGCCTCGATCGAGGCGCGGGACACGAATACGCGACCGTCCGCCTGCTGGGTCTCGAGCTCCCCCTTAAGGGCGAGGGCGTAGACCGTCGCGGCGGCGATCCCGAGCGCCTTGGCGGCCTTCGGGACCGACGTCCACGGGTCCGGAGTGCCGGCAGCGGTCGGTTCAGTCTTGCGAGCGGGGTTCATCGGCATACCTTCGGGGAGTGATAGACCTGTCACAGTCCACTGACTTGACCCAGTCTAGTCAACTGACTGGACACTGTCAATAGAACCGTTGCCACCAGTCCGCGATCTAGCCGTTCCCAGCCCTGGACTCGCCGAACGCCTCGCCGCCGCGCTGGCCCGCAAACGTATGCGGCCAGTGCATTTAGCTGAGGCGGCCGGCGTGTCGAGGCAAACCGTCTCGAACGTGATTACAGCGGAGCGGGTCACGCGCGCGGTGGGCACCCGGTTCGCGGAAATCTTGGGAATCCCGGTGGCTGAGCTGATCCCGGAGCTCGAGGAAGGGGTGAAGGCGGTGCCGCTTGCCCAGCCGGGCGTCACGTACGGTCTCCCGCGCGAGCTCCGCGCGATGGCGCTCCGGTTCCTCGCCGAGGCGAATGAAGCCGGCGCGGACGAGGGCTTCCTCCGCTACGCGAAGCACTCCCTCGAGGACCCGGAGCTGGCCACGCTGTACGCCGGGGGGCTCGACGAGGAGGGGCGGCCCATGACGGCGGAAGAGCAGCGCGACGACTACGAGGCCGTCATTGATGGGCTCCGCCTCATCATGAAGCGGCGACTCGCGCGGGCGAGGGCGAACGGGTGATCGCGGGCCGCGCGCGCGTCTTGAACGTCGTGTACGCGGTGGATGCAGCGCGCCAGGCGCATCCCGAGCTGGAGAAGCCGCTCACGCCGAAGGCGCTCTGGCGGGTGCTCGCGCGCGAAGGCGTCGACGTCGTACGGCGCCGGATCCGGCAGCGCGCTCGCGTCTCCAGCTACGGCGGCGCCGCGGTGATCTTCCTTCACGAGGATCTCTCCCCGCGCGAGGCATGGAAGTACGCGGCCCACGAATGGGGGCACGTGCTACTGCACTTCCCCGAGCACGGGGAGCACGAGCGGCAGCTCTCCCCCTGCCGGCGCGGGGATCCGCGCGAGGACGAGGCGGCGCTGTTCGCTCGGCTCCTCCTGCTCGGCGCAGAAGCGACGATCGACCACCCCGATGTCGCGCCGCTCGCCGGACGCATCGTCGCGAAGGCCTACCGCGCCGCGCTGCCGCCGCAGATCCCGCTGCCGCTGCCGTACGTGCCGCCGCCTGCCGCGCCCAAGCTGCCACCGCGGCGCGGGACACAGCGGCAACCACCTCTCCGCGGCTCGCTGATCGGCCTCGGATCCACGCACGACAGCCTGCGCTTCGACTGGAGCAATGACGGGAAGCCGCTGCTTTGGTTCAGCTACGCCGCGGGCTGGTGCGAGGTGTGGGACGTCCAGGTGGATCCGGAGTCTGGGAAGCGCAGCGTGGTGAAGGTCGGCTCGCGGGGCGTCGCGGAGCGCGTCTTCGTCACTACCTCGGCCGAGCGCCGACGGTACCGCTTCCAGGAAGGCGAGACGCGGCGCCGCACGGTGGCCGCGCTCGAGGAGCAGTTCGCACGCGCAGTCCGCACGAAGCCGGCGCCGAGGCCGGCGAGAGCACCCAACTCGTTGGTGAAGCCATGACGATGCGAAGCCTGATGATCGCCGTTGCACTACTCGCTGGCGTGAGTTGCAGCGACAGCACCGGCGTTGGCAGCGACGGTACCTTTGCCGCCAAGACCGTGGGCGGTGTCGCGCTGCCCACCCACTCCACCGACTCCCAGGGCTTCGTCTACTCCTACGTCGCCGACACGATCCGGCTGCAGGGGAATACTGCGAGGCGGTGGGCACTCGAGGAGCTGCGGGACCCGGCGGGCCAGCTGGTGGATTCGCGGGTTGCGGAGGGATCCGCGACCTTCCATGTCGCGGCCGGCGGTGAGGTGACGTTTTCGTCGCCGTCCCGCCAGTGGGTCGCCACCCACGGCTCGCTCACGGGCTCCCGGCTGGAGGTCGCGCAGCCCATCGGACTCGTCGTCTTCGAGAGGGTCCGGTGAGCGGCGGGATCTGCGCGCGGTGTGGGAGTGTGAACGCGCTCCGCCCGACGCGCCCTGGCAGTGGGGCGGTGGAGCTCGTGCTCTGGCTCTGCTTCCTCGTCCCCGGGATCGTTTACTCGCTGTGGCGCACCAGCCAGCAGAGCCCGCAGTGTGCGACGTGCGGGTCCCGGGAGATTGTCCCGCTCGCGTCCCCGCGCGGGGAGATGCTCGCGGCGGATGTGGGCCTCCGACCCGGCGACGTGGATGTGGAGATGGCGCGCATCGCGCGCGCGCAGGACCGTCGGGCGCCCCTGTGGCTTTGGGTTGTCGCCGCCTTGGTTGTCCTTCAGGTCTTGGGGATGCTGCTCGAGTGACGTAACGAGGGGAGGGTAGCATAACGCTACCCTCCCCTCGTCATCATCTCATCGCCGGTCCCACCGATCTAGCGCCTGAGGATCACCGTCGGGAGGGCGCGCGCGGTGGTGGACGTCTCGAGCTCCGATCGTCGCACGACGAGCAGCGGCGCGGCGCGGAGGGTGAGAGGCGGCGAAGTAGGGACCACGTGACGCAGGCTGGCCGAGTCGGGTCTCGTGCTCTGGGAACCGAGCACGGCGGCCGCGGTGGCGTGCACGGCGGAATCCGCCGGCGCCGGCAGGGCGCGCGCCTCGAGGGCGGGCGTCGGGTGGACGGCTCGCACCTGGGGCATGGCCGTCACGAGCGTCACCACGTTGATCGCGGAGTCGATCGCGGGGCTGGCCACCGAATCCGGTCGCACCATGTCCTGGGTGATCGCCAGCACCGAGTCGCCGGGCGCGCCGGCGTGGGCGGGCGTGGGGCTCATCAGGGACAGGGCGATCACCATCAGCGCCAGCACGAGACCTCCGAGACTTCGTCGCAGCATAGAGCCTCCTACGGGGTGAAAGGGAACCTGCGGGGGACCTGCACCTGCCGGATCACCGGGCCGCGAGGCCGGCGATCCCACCGACGAGGAGCCCGATGCCGAGCCCCTTCGCGAATTGCTTCACCGCCTCCCAGCGGCCGCGCGCTCGTTCCTCTTCCGCGGCCTGGTCCTGCCGCCTTGAGAGAGAGTCCTGACCAGCGGACAGCGCGGCCGCGGCGTGCAGCTCCTCGCCCTGGGCGTCGTTCAGGTGGCGCTCCGCCACCAGCGCACCCACCACGAGCGGATCGCACGTCACGAGGCGCGGCGGCGCCGTCGGCGTCTCCCGGAGCTCGAGCGTGGACGCGTCGATCACCAGTACCTGCTCGCGCGTGCGCGCCACGGGGATCCGCGCGACCTCGGTGATCACGTGCACGGAGTCGCGGATCCGGCGGAGCTGCGCGACGTCGTGCCGCGCGGCCGCGACGTAGCCGGGCTCCGGCGCCGGCGAGTCCGGCCAGGCGAACCAGCCGAGGAGGATGAGCACCAGCCCGTACAGGAAGCCGCGCAGGGCGGCGGCGTTGAGCTCGAGGTCACGCATCACCAGGTCCTCCCACAGGCGCGGCACCACCAGCGGGTCGCGTAGCGGGCAGAGGGTTCATCGTCCCGGCAGAGGAGACACGCCCCGCGCGTCCGGATCCGGTACTCCCGATCGCGGGTGGTGCGGACGGCCGCGCGCGCGGCCGCGCCCTCGGCGAGGGTGGCCGGGGAGAGGCTCGCATAGAAGCCCTGCGTGGCGCGGGACGCCGGCGTGGGGTTCAATAGTCCGCCCACGTGTCGAGGAACGGGCAGCGGTCGCGCACCGCCCGGGGATGGACCTTGATCACGTCGCGCCGGTGCGCATGCGCGGCCTCGTGGACGACGTTCACCCACGTCACCTGGTCCCGGGAGGCGAACTGCATCTCGCGCACGGCCTCGTCCCAGCTGGCGCGCGCGCCCTTCTTCACGAGATCCGGCCGGATCACCCAGCTGATCCCGCCAATCCCCCGCGCCGGGCGATCCGCGCAGCGCGCGCCTTCCACCCACGCGTCCACTACCCACGCCGACGGCGCGAACTCCCGAACCGGGGCGATGCGGGCATTGATCACGGCGACGATCGCGAGCAGGATCGCGAGCACGGCCAGGCCTCCTGCGATGCGGCGGGCACTCATGCAGCGAGCCTGCGCGGGAGCACGTAGGCGGCGACTCGCTTCTTGTCGACCGGCTTCAGCGTGAGCAGCGTGCCGTCGCGGTCGAACTTCTCGGCCTGGGTGTTACCCTCCCAGGCGAGCTCCTTCGGCCAGCCCCGGAGCACGGTCCCCATGTGCACGATGTCGAGCCGTCCCTTGTAGCGGCCGGCGGTGAAGCGGTTGCCGTTCGTGTAGAGCACCGCGGCGCCCGGCGTCGGCGTCTGCACCAGCAGCTCGGCCTGCTCGGCCTGCAGGTACCACTCGTCGCAGCTGCCGACGTCGCGCGTCGGGATCCAGAGGCCGTGCTTCTTGCGGCAGTGCCCGACCGCCAGCGCGCACCACGGGGAGCCGAGCGGGCTACCGAACTCGCGCGCGATCGCGTCGAGCCAGATCCCGCGGTTGGAGCCCAGCGGGATCTCGATCTCGCCCGCCTTGATGGCGACGTAGTCGAGGAACGCGGCGAGCTGCGCGTCGACCTTGAGGTCACTGGGGAGCATTGGAGCCTCCCGCCGGCGGCGTGGGCGGCGTCCCGCGGATCGCCGCACCGATGTCGCGGCCGCGCGAGACCGCGAACTTGATGAACCGGTCGAGCAGCTGCGGGTCAATCAGCCAGGCGCCGAATCCGAGCAGCACGCTGCAGCCCACCCACGTGGAGAGCTTGAGGTCCCCGTCCGCTTTCGCGTCGAGCACGGCGATCGCGATCGCGCCGGCGATGAAGAAGACGCCGAAGAGGTTGTAGAGTGCGGCGCGGCCGAGGGCGCGGAGCTTCGCCCAAGTCGTCTTCATGGCGCCCTCCGCGTGGCACAGCGTTCGGCGGCGAGCGCGCCCGTGGGCTGGGCCTGCGCGCACAGGATGAACTTCACATCGCGCACTTCCTGCAGCGTGGCGCTCGATCGCCACTCGAGGGAGTCGACGCGCGCTTCCAGCTTCCCGATCCGGCTGCCCGGAGAAAAGGTGGTGAAGCCAAGCGTGGCGAGCAGCGCCGCGAGGACCGCGGCCCAGCCGGCCCACCGCTTGGCGGCCGCCGCGGCGTCCAGCGCCCGGTGCAGCGCGGCCAGCGCGCCTTGGAGCTGCTCCGCCGCGTCGCTCGAGGGATCGTACCGGGATCCCGGGGGCGGAAGCTCAAGCGCGGAGGGCGGGGAAGTCGGCGACATGCGGCAGGCCTCGGAAAAGCGAAACGGCCCCCGACGCGCCGGAGCGCATCAAGGGCCGTGGGTCAAACGGCGGCTGAGTTGTGAGCCGAGCGACGTCGCCCGGGGCTTCCTCTACGGTACTACGTAGTCGGCGATGGGGCCAGCATTTCGCTCGCGGGGCGCGCACCGGGGAACTCCGCCTCGAGCTGCGCGGCGAAGGTCTCCGGCTCGGCGGCCGCCGGAGCAGGCGCGTCGACAGGCGGCGCCGGCGGCGTCGCCAGCTGGAGGGCCAGCTCCTCCTCGAGCTCCCCGAGCCCCCAGTCGCTCCCGCCGGCGCGAGCCGCCCGCGCGACGAGCGCCGCGTCGGACAGGTAGCGCGAGCGCGACACCGGTGGCTCGCCCGGGAGGCCGGTGTCCACCAGGTACACCACCTCGACGGCATCGCCGGTGGCGGTGCCCGCGTAGTGGCTGATCGTGACGTTCGGGGGCAGCGGCATGGTGTGGATCCTCAGACGGAAAGAGCGCCCCAGACGGAGGCAGGCGCGCCGATCGCGGCGCCGCCGGAATCGTAGGCCTGCACCTGCACCTTCGCGATGCCGGTCCCGAAGGACGAGATCGCCCACGAGCTCCCGCTCGAGATCCCGGTCTGCGTCCCCAGGTCGCCGCTCTCGATGTCGTAGAAGCACTTGTAGGTGGCGCCGCTCGGCGCGTCCGCGACGCTGAAGAAGACCTGCATGTACCCCGAGCTGGGGCTGTCTCGCCACGCCGAGAATCCGGAGAGGCGGATCGTCGGCCCGGCATCCTGCGGCGGCACCGTGAAGGGGAACCGCATCACCTCGCCCGTCGTCGGATGCGTCGCGCGCAACTCGATCACCTTCGCCTGGCCGCCCGGGGTGTTCCGGCTGATCGTGAACGGGGAACTCGGCGTCGCCTGCAGCGCACCGTCGACGTAGTAGGTGAGGGTGCCCGTGGTGGTGTACGCCACGCCGTAGGAGGTGCTTCCCGGCGTCACCGTGACCGTGAGGACGGGGGTGGTGAAGTCCACCCCCTGGTCGCCGAAGTTGGCGGAGTCCTGCCCC
>JBQCJR010001072.1:0-10360 GCA_051952595.1 Kofleriaceae bacterium | reverse complement strand
GGCACCTTGTCGAGCGCCGCGCGGTCGACCGGCTGGCCGAAGTTGGCCTGCATGCCCGGGACGTGCGCCGCCCCGACCACCGCGACCACGCGCTGCCGGCCGGCGCCGGCGTCGACCGCCTTCGACGCGAGGTACTGATCGCGCTCGTCGATCAGCGGGCCCTTGATCTGGGGCACCGCGCGGCCGAGCTCGGTCAGCATCTCCGACAGCGCCTTGGGCTCCTTCAGATCCTCGACCGTGCTCGCGGTGACCGGCTCGCCGCCCTTGGAGTCCTCCCAGCCGACGACCAGCGACGACAGCAGGATCGAGCGCTTCCACAGCCCGAGGTTCTTCCACGTCCGCTTGAGCGTGATGTTGATGTCGCGATCGATCAGCTCGACCGGGATGCCGCGCTCGCGCGCCACCTCGACCGCGGCCAGCAGCTCGGCGCCCGGCTTGACCCCGAGGCTCGCGCCGATCCGGCGCTGGTACGAGGCCAGCGCGAGGTGGGCGAGCAGGTACAGCGTGCGGCCCTCGCGCACGACCTTGAACACGTCGAGATCGCGGAACGAGCTGTCCTTGGTCAGCGCGTCGTGGCGGGTCTGATCGAGCTCCACGCACACCACGTCGGGCTTGACCCGATCGATCACCGCGCGCACCTCGTCGACCGAGCGTTGCGAGACGTGAGCGGTGCCGAGGATGTAATAGGTCGTGCCCGCGTGGACGAGCTCGGTCACCGAGTCCGGCAGAGGGGCGTCATCCACCGCCGTGACATAGCACGCGGCGGATGGGCTACACATCCGCTATGGCGACCGAGATTCCCGAACCGACCCGCACCGAGATCGAGGCCGCGGCGTTCCGCCGGCTGGTCCAGCACTTTCGCGATCGCACCGATGTCCAGAACATCGATGTCATGAACCTCGCGGGGTTCTGCCGGAATTGCCTATCGAAGTGGTACCGCGCGGCGGCCGCGGAGCGCGGCGTCGAGATCTCGGATCCCGAGGCCCGCGAGCTCATCTACGGCATGCCGTACGACGAGTGGAAGGCGCTGCACCAGAAGTGATCAGTACACCGAGAGCCCGAACAGCGCCTCGCGCATCGGGTCCTCGTGCGCCTTGGCCACGCCGAACCGGGCGGTCAGGGCGATCCGGGTGTTGATGTCGAGCTGGAGCTGCCCGCCCGCGGTGAGCGCCGACGAGCCGGCGCTGCCGCTGATGACCGAATCCTCGTAGCGGTACGCCGCGCCGCCGCCGACGTAGAACCCCGCGTGCAGCGGGCCCAGCGCGAGCGGCATCGCCTGCAGCTCGAGCGTGTACCGCGACTCGAACAGGACGTCTCCGAACCGGTTGTCGCGCCAGCCGAGGAACACCGAGCCGAGGATGCCGACGTGCTGGTTCGGGAAGTAGCCGGCCTGCACGGTGAACGCGGTGCCCATCCCGAGATCGCCGAAGTACGAGCGCAGCGAGCCGGTGCCCGCGTACATGCTGTACGTCGCGCCGGTGCGGTGCAGCGGGTGCCGCTCGAGCGGGCGCCACGGCCCCTCGTTCGACCGCACGACCGCCTTCTCGGCCCACGCCGCCGCCTCGGGAGTGATCCACGCGAGCGGCACCACGGTGTACTCGCCGTGGCGGCCGAACAGGTGGACCGGGTGCATCGGGTGGAGCGCCGCCCAGCCGTCGAACCGCGAGCCCTCGACGCCCGCGATCGCGACCAGCGCGACCGCCGCGAGGGCGAGGAACACGATCGCGGCGCCCTTGCCGTCGCTGCCCGACCCGCCGAGCTGCAGGCCCTTGCCGCCGCCGCCGTGGCCGCCGCCGCCGCCACGCACCGGACCGGTCCGGATCCCGGCGCTGAAGTGGATGTTCGGGACCGACACGACCTCGGTATCGCCGTCGATCCGCTGGGCGGGCGGCGCGTCCGAGGCCGAGATGTCCTGGATCACGCGGACCTTCGCGCCGCGCACCTCGGGGGGCGTGTTCGCCAGCTGCTGGAGGTCGGTCGTCGGGATCCGATAGCTGTTCGTCGCGCAGCCAGTCGCGAGGAGCGACGCCGCGAGCAACACCACCACGAGTGCGCGCATCAGGGCAGGTATCTCACGCAAGCGGCATGCCGGACCAGGCAGATCTCCGAGGCCGGCGCCGCCGGACGCGTCCTCGACGAGCACCGGCAACCCGTGGCAATCGCGGAGGCCGGCGCGGCGCCGCGAGTGAGGTCGCCGCGCCACTGGGATGTGGTGATCGCGCGACAGCACCAGGCTGGCCGGGCGCCGGACGGACCGGCGGGCGGGCCGCGAGCGTGTAAGCTTCGCCGGTGGAGCCGATCGACCTCGCGGCGGTCGCCGACGACTTCGATCGCGAGGTCGCCGCGACCCCGGCGATCGATCGGTTCTGCTCGACCACCGCGTGGATCCTCGCCGCCGCCTCGGCGCTGATGCCACCTCGCTCGCCGTTCTCGTTCCGCGGGCGCCACGGCTACCTCGCCGCGATGCGCGGCGTCCATCCGGCCGGGTTCCCGTACATCGAGCCGGTCGAGCTCGCGTGGGGGCTCGCCGCGCCGCTCGTCGGCCGCGATGCGCAGGCGCTGGTGGAGGAGGTGACCGAGGTCCTGGCCTCGCGCCGCGACTGGCAGCTCGCGATCCTGTCCGGGCTCACCGCGAGTGGCCCGCAGCGCCGCGCGCTCGAGCGGGCGCTCCCCCAGCGCTGGGAGCGCCGCCGCGGCACCCCGACGGTGCGCCACGTCGCGAGCCTCGAGGGTGGGCTCGATGGCTTCCTCGGCCGGCGCTCCCGCGAGCTCCGCAAGTCGCTGCGCAAGGGCCTGCGCGCGGCCGCCGCCGCGGGGCTCACCTTCGAGGACGTGCGCGCCGGGCAGGGCGACGCCGGCGCGTTGTACGCCCGGATCCAGGAGGTCGAGTCGCACAGCTGGAAGGCCGGCGAGGGCGTCGGGATCTCGAGTGGTCCGATGCGCGCGTTCTACGACCACATGCTGCCGCGGCTGTGCGCGCTCGGTCAGCAGCGGACGCTGTTCGCGCGGCTCGGCGATCGCGACGTCGGCTACGTCCTGGGCGCGGTGTTCGAGGGCGAGTACCGCGGGCTCCAGTTCTCGTACGACGACCAGCTTTCCTCTCTGGGGGTGGGCGGGCTGCTCCAGTACCACCAGGTCGAGGCGCTGTGCGCCGAGGGTGTCACCCGCTACGACCTCGGTACGGAGATGGACTACAAGCGACGCTGGGCCGAGGAGGAGATGGAGACCGAGATGCTGGTGCTGGTGCGCTGATTCTCTCGTTGATCTCCCTCGAACGAGCGCTCCCGAAAGTCGCAACGCCGAGATCTCCTGACCTATGATCTCGCGCGATGGCTCGTTCGTCGTTGTTTCGCTCGCTCCGGAGATTGATGCAGCGCAACTCGCGGGGAGGCGAGCCGCCTCGCCGGGAAGGCTGGTCGCGGCGCGGCTTCCTCGAATCGATCGGCGCCGCCGCGCTGGTCCCGATGATCCCGTCGCTCGCCGGCTGCGGCGACGACGATACGCCCGGCGGCAAGGCGTCGATCGCGATCATCGGCGGCGGCATCGCCGGGCTCACCGCGGCGCACTTCCTCTCGCTCGCCGGGGTGCGCGCCGAGATCTACGAGGCCGCGAAGCGGGTCGGCGGCCGGATGTTCACCGCGCGCGGCATGCTCGCGGGCGATCAGCTCGTCGAGCTCGGCGGCGAGCTGGTCGATAGCAACCACCTCGTGATCCCCGCGCTCGCGCGCACCTTTGGCCTCGATCTCGACGATCTCTTGCGCGCCACCGATGGGCTCCAGCAGGACCGGTTCGTGATCGGCAACGCGCTGCTGTCCGAGACCGCGATCGTCGATGCGTTCATGCCGGTCGCCGCGAAGATGCAGCTCGCGATCGCCGCGGGCGAGGGCACCGATCCGGCGAGCGCCGCCGAGTTCGAGCGGATCGACGGGATGTCGATCCGCGAGTGGCTCGAGACCGAGGCCGGGCTGCCGGCCAGCTCGCAGATCCGCCAGCTGCTCGAGGTCGCGTACCTCGAGGAGTACGGCCTCGAGGTCACCGAGCAGTCGGCGTGGAACATGCTGTACCTGATCGACTCCGCGACGCCGGATCCGTTCCGGATCTTCGGCGACTCCGACGAGCGGTTCCACTTCCACCGCGGCAACGACGCGCTGCCCACCGCGATCGCCGAGCACATCGAGGACCAGATCCACCTCGAGCACCGGCTGACCCGGGTCGTCGCGGCGAACGGCGGCTACGATCTCACGTTCGGGACGCCGAGCGGCGAGCAGTTGGTGCACGTCGACCACGTGGTCTACGCGTTGCCGTTCTCCCGGCTGCGCCACGTCGATCTCGAGCGCTCTGGGCTCTCGCTCGACAAGATCGCGATGATCGGTCAGCTCGGCTACGGCACCAACGCCAAGCTCATGATGCAGTTCTCGGATCGCCACTGGGAGAGCGCGCCGCTCGCGTCGGCCGGCGGCGTGATCACCGATACCGGCGAGCTACAGACGGTGTGGGCGACCTCGCGCGGCCAGGAGGGCGAGCAGGGCATCCTGACCAACTTCGTCGGTGGCCGGCGCGGCCTCGAGATCGGCGACGAGACGCCCGAGCATCAGGCCGGGCTGGTGCTGCCGTGGATCGATGCCGTGCTGCCGGGCACCGCGGCGAAGTACATCCCCGGCTCGGCGATCCGGATGCACTGGCCGAGCTACGAGCACACCCAGGGCAGCTACACCTGTTACAAGGTCGGCCAGTGGGCGTTCTTCGGGACCGAGGGCACCCGCGAGGACAACCAGCACTTCTGCGGCGAGCACTGCTCCGAAGACTTCCAGGGCTACATGGAGGGCGGCGCCGAGACCGGCGCGATGGTCGCCGCCGAGATCCTCGACGATCTCGAGATCGCGCATCCGCAGGTGCTCGCCGGGGTGCTCTCGGCGGTCGCCGGTCGCCGGCCGCGCGCGAGCTACCACGCCGGGTTCGGCCGGCGGATGCGGCTCGGTCAGATCCGCAAGCGCGCGCTCTAGGAGCGCGCGTCAGGGCGCCGCGGGAGGCTCGCTCGGCGGCGCGCCGTCGCCGCCCTCGGCGGCCGCGCGGGCCTCGGCGCGCCGGTTCGACAGGATCGACGCGAGCACGCCGGTGCCGATGATCCCGGCGATCAGCCCGAGCGACAGCGCGTGTGGCACGTGGATGTGGCCGTGCGCGATCATCTTCGCCCCGATCACCATGAGCAGGATCGCGAGCGCCATCTTCAGGTACTTGAACTTGTCCATCGCGCCCGCGAGCACGAAGTACAGGCTACGCAGCCCGAGGATCGCGAAGATGTTCGAGGTCACCATGATGAAGATGTCCTGGCTGACCGAGAGCACCGCCGGGATCGAGTCCAGCGCGAACACGATGTCGGTCAGCTCGATCGACACCAGGCACACCGCGACGGTGGTCAGCGCGCGCCGGCCATCCACGGTCACCGTGAACCGGCCGCCGTGGTCGCCGTCGACGATCCGGACGAACCGGCGCAGCGCGCGCACCGCGAAGCTCTTCTCGTGCGAGCCCTCTTCCTCTTCCTCGTGGCGGAGCAGCTTGAAGCCCTGCCACGCCAGGTATGCGCCGAACACGTAGAAGATCCACGAGAACTTGTGGGCCAGCCACGCGCCGCCGCCCAGCATCGCGAGGCGGAACACGATCGCGCCGAGGATCCCCCAGAACAGCACGCGGTGCTGGTACTTCGTGGGCACCCGGAAGCTGTGGAACAGCAGCGAGATGACAAAGATGTTGTCGACCGACAGCGCGTACTCGAGCAGGTACGCCGAGACGAACATGATCGAGGCGTCGGCCCCGGGGTTCTTCGTGGGTTCGACCAGCGTCGCGCCGAGCCACGCCTGGTCGTACATCACGTAGACGAAGCCGGTGAACGCCAGGCCGAGCGCCATCCATGCGGCCGTCCAGTACGCGGCGCTCTTGAGCGACGGCGCCTTCGGATCACGGTGGAGAACGCCGAGGTCCAGGGCCAGGAGCACTGCGACGAACGCGAAGAATCCGAGCCAGAACCAGATCATCGACGGTTGGCCAGACCATGCAGGCTCGGACGAGAGCTGGCAAGCGCGGGATCCGCTTTCCGACAGGTAACGGTTGTCAGAATCGGTGCACCTATGCGAGCGAAGCCAGCAACTTGTCGACCTCGGCCGCCGGTCGGGCCAGCCCGAGCCGCGTGAACACCATCAAGGCGTCGCGCAGCATGTCCTTGCCGTCGCCGACCTCGCCGATCTCGGCCTTGTACCGGCCGTAGGCGAACAGCGCCTTTCCGAGGGCGGCCTCGTTGTTGATGCTGCGCAGCACCTCGATCGCCATCCCGAACGCGATCGCCGCGGGCCCATGGATGAGGCCCGGACTGGGCCGGGCCGGATCGACGGCCGCGGTCTGCTCGTCGGCGTCGTACAGGCTGGTCGCCAGCACGTCGCCGAGCGTCAGGTAGGCGAGGGCCTCCTTCTCGCGCAGCCCCGCCTTCTTGGCGACCGCGAGCGCGCGCTCGGCCAGCTCGCGGGCCGCCTGGGTGTGGCCGCCCAGCTTCTCGAGCGCCGCGAGGTGGCGACAGCACTCCGACTCGAGCCCGCGATCCTCGATGTCCTCGATGATCTCGAGCGCGTTCTCGAGCCGGCTGCGCGCCTCCTCCAGCTTGCCCTCGACCAGCGCCAGCTCGCCGAGGTTCGACAGGATCAGCGCGCACAGCGGCAGCGCCCCGATCGCCTCGGCGTCGGGCAGCGCCGCGAGCCAGCCGGCGCGTGCGTCGGCGAGCTCGCCGAGCTCGAACGACAGCGCCGCGAGGTTGTTCTGCGAGACGATCATGCCCCACCGATCGCCGGCGGCGCGCCGCAGCTCGAGCGCCTCCTGGTGGCAGGCCGCCGCGGACTCGTAGTGGCCGCGATCGACCTGGACGTCGCCGAGCCGCGACAGCGAGGTCGCGATCGCGCGCCTATCGCCGCCCTGGCCGCGGCGCGCCAGCGCCTCGCTGATCTTGGCGTGCGCCTCGTCGTAGCGGCCGAGCATGTGCAGCGACTTGCCGATGTCGTCGAGCGAGCCCGCGATCCCGCGCTGATCGTTGGCGGCGCGGAACAGCTCGAGGCCTCGCTCGAGGTACTCGAGCGCGAGCCGCAGGTCGCCCTTGCGGCGCCACACCCGGCCCATCTTGTTGAACGCCACCGCCGCCTTGGTCTTGCTCGCCGCGACCCACGACAGCCGCAGCATCCGCTCGAACGCGCCGAGCGCCGCCTCGAAGTCGCCGATCAGCTCGTAGATCGAGCCGAGGTCGTGCCAGATGTGCAGGCGCGCCGCGAGATCGCCGGTGTCGTGCGAGCCCAGGCACGCGAGCGCGCGGTCGAACAGCCGGATCGCGCGCTCGTTCTGGAACAGCGCTCGCGCGACCTCGGCGGAGCGGCGGTAGCGGGTCGCCGCGTCGCGCAGCTCGCCGCCGAGCGCGAGGTGGCGGGCCACCTCCTCCTGCGCGGTCGCCGCGCGCCCCTCGGGGTGCAGCTCGAGCCAGCGCGCGACCGCGCCGTGGTAGGCGCGGCGCTTGGCCTCGTCGATCCCGCGGTAGACGATCGACCACAGGTTCGAGTACGCGAACCGCAGCTCGCGCTCGCCGGCCACCGACGACTGCGGGACCTCGATCAGCCACTCGCGCTCGACCAGCTTGCCGATCGCCGCGACCACCGAGATCCGCGACTGGTCGCCGCTCGCCGCGATCTGCGACAGCGTCGGGCCATCCGGATCCGTGGTCCGCTGGCCGTGGCGCTCGAGCGCGAGGATCGCGTCGAGCCAGCACACCTCGCCGACCACCGCCGCCATCTCGAGCACCCGGCGCTCGGTCTCGTCCATCACGCGCAGCCGCGCCGCGACGATCTCGTCGTAGGTGCGCGGCAGCTGGATCGCGGCGAGGTTCGCCGGCTCGACCCGCCACAGCACGCCCTCGCGGACGATCACGTCGCTCTCGAGCAGCAGCCGGACCAGCTCGTGGATCGCGCGCGGCGAGCCGCCGAGCGTGCGGACGTGGGCGATCAGCTCGCGCGGCACCTCGTGGAGCGAGCGGCACAGCTCGCGCAACAGCTCCTCGGCCTCGCTCGGCGCCAGCGTGCCGAGCTCGAGCTTGACCGGCGCGACCTCGCCGTCGCCGAACGACGGGTGGCGATCGTAGAGCGCCGCGGTCCCGGTGCCGATGATCGCGATCCGGTGATCGCGCAGCCCGGCGGCGAGGTAGTGCAGGAAGTTGATCGTATCGCTGCCGCACATCTCGAGGTTCTCGATGACGAGCAGCACCGGGTGGCGCTCGGTCTCGGCGGCGAGGTACCGCTTGAGCGCCATGAACAGCCGCGCCTCGAGGCGCTGCGGCGAATCCAGCAGCGGGCCAACCACCGGGCTGTCCTCGAACGGCACGCGCTGGAGGTGGGCGATCAGGTGCGCCACCTCGGGCACGCGCGCGGCCTGCACGACCTCGGCGACGCCGGCCAGGATCTTGTCGCGGCTCTCCGCCGGATCCTCGCCGGTGACCAGCCCGAACCGCGTGGTCAGGGCGCGCGAGATCGGGCCGTAGGTCGGCGCGTTCTCGTCGGCGATCCCGGACAGCACGAGCACCGCCGGGTGGCTCGTGCGCACCCGCGCGATCAGCTCGGAGAGGATGCGGCTCTTGCCCATGCCGGGCTCGCCGACGACGACCGCGAAGCCGAGCTCGCGATCGTCGAACGCCCGATCGGTCAGCTCCTGGAGCCGCGCGATCGCGCCGGCCCGCCCGGTGAACCGCGGGCGCAGCTCGTACGCCGCCGAGGTGATCATCGTGCGCTCGGCCTCGCCCTCGCCGAAATCGGCGGGCTCGAAGGTCGGCGTCTGCTCGGTCCCCTCCGGCGCGGGCACGAGGCCCGCCGGCGGAGCGCCATTCGGATCCCACGTCAGCGCCATGTCAGCCTCCGCTGCCTGCGAGGCGGGCGCGAGCGAGACGCCGTGAACCGGCGTAAGTCTTGATGATTGCATGACAATTCCACACGTCCCCGTGGCCAAGTCCCGATTGGCCGCGGAAACTAGTGTGGTTGATTGTGGTTGTCAACCAGAACCCTCCTCCACAGGGACGGTGGCCGGTCGTATGGAGCGGAGGATCACTTCCGGCGCGCGCAGCGGCCGGGCAGGGCCGCTTTGTAGGCCTCGGTCCGCTTCTTCACGTCGTCGGGGATCGAGCGCGGCTTCTTGTCGTCGCGCAGGAAGTAGTGGATCGAGACCGGGTAGATCGGATCGGCCTTCTTCGACGCGAGCCGGCGGCAGTTCTCGGCCTCCAGATCGTCGAGGATCTGCGGGATGACCTTGGCGGTGATCGGCTTGACGTCGTGCATGAGCACGACGCCGCCCTCGCTCGCCAGGATCTCCGCCACCACCTTCTTGCGCAGCCGGTCGGCGTCCTTGGCCTTCCAGTCGAGCGTGTCGATCGACCACCGCGCCTCGGTGAGCCCACGCTTCTTGAGCCACGCGCGGCCGCGCTTGTCGAGCGAGCCAAACGGCGCGCGGAACAGCCCGATCGGCCGCTTGGCCTCGGTGGACAGGGTGACGATCGACTGATCGATCTCCTTGGCGAGCCGGGCGTCGGACGCGCGCCGCAGATCCGGGTGCGAGACGGTGTGGCTGGCGACCTGGAACCCGGACGACAGCTCGCGGGTGAGCAGCTCGCGGCTCCGGGCGCCCGCGGAGCCCACCAGCCGGCGGGTGACCAGGAAGAACGTCGCCGGCACGTCGTACTTGAGCAGCGCGTCGATCACGTCCGGGGTGGTCGCCGGGTTCGGCCCGTCGTCGAACGTGAACGCGACCATGCCCGTGCGCTCGGTGCCGGTGATCCGGTCGGCCTTGCCGAGCACCGGATCGCGGGTGAGCTTGGCCATCTCGGCGTCGCTGACCTGCGGCTCGCGCGGCTCGTCGCCCTTGGCCGGTCGGCGTTTTTCGGCCTGCGCCGTCGAGACCAGACACGCGCACGTCGTCGCGACAAGGAACCACTGCGTTCGCACGACGTCACCCTAGCAAACCGTCGCGCACAACTCGCAATTCTCGCCGCGATCGACGGCGGCGTCCGTCACATCCTGCGAACCGCCCTCGCAGGCGCTCCGGGTCGCGCGCTAAGCTCACGGCGTGCGCGTCGTCTCGACGTCGAGTCTGCCGATCGATCTCGCCGCTCAGGTGACCGCCGCGCTGCCGGGAGCGACGGTGGTGGTCCCCGAGCGCGGCCACCGCGGGATCGCGGCGATCGCGGAGAGCGATCTCCGCGACGCCGACGCGCTGGTCTGCCTGCTGCTCGATCGGATCGACGCCGCGTTGCTCGCCCGCGCGCCCCGGCTCCGCGTGGTCGCCAACTGCGCGG
>JBQCJR010001071.1:0-7087 GCA_051952595.1 Kofleriaceae bacterium | reverse complement strand
GGCCAAGCGATCGTCGCGTTCGTGACGCCGCGCGCGGGTGTCACGGCCAACGATGCGCTCGCCAAGGAGCTGCGCGAGCACGTGGTGCGCGAGATCGGTGCGCTCGCGCGGCCGGAGGAGATCCGGTTCGCCGAGGCGCTGCCGAAGACGCGCTCCGGCAAGATCATGCGGCGGCTGCTCCGCGAGATCGCGTCTGGCTCCCAGGCGCGCGGCGACACCACCACGCTCGAAGATCAGGGCGTGCTCGAGCGGCTCGCGCAGTCGTTCACCCAGGACGACTGATGCGCGCGCTGTTCACGATCGCGGCGGTGGCGCTCGCCGCCGGATGCAAGCCGGCGCCGGAGCCGAAGATCTCGGCGCGCTGCGCGCCCAACGCGGCCCGGGCCGGCGTCGAGTGCACGGCGACGAACACGGGGAACGGGGCGGGGCGGGCGTGCCTGGCGGTGATCCTCGAGGCCCGGACCGGGCCGAGGCTGTTCGGTCGCCGGGTGTGCACCGCGTCGCTCGCACCGCAGGAGTCCAAGCCCTTGACCCCGATCTTCGAGGAGAACGTGGCCCGGCGGTGCATCCGGATGGGCCAGTGGGACTGCAAGATCGTCATCGACGAGACGAGCAGCGAGGTCGGCGAGGCGCGCTAGCCGCGCGCGGCGCTGGCGGTTCGCTCGCTAAGGCGAGTCCGCGGTCTCGGCGTCGAGCTCGCTGTCCGGCTCGGTCTCCTCGAGCTCCGGCGCTGCGTGGTCGGCGGGGGCCGCGGCGCCGGGCAGGGGCAGGGCGAGCGGCGTGGTGCGGGTCTTCGCGAGGTACTTGCAGATCTCGCCGATCACCAGCTCGTGCGCCCGGCGCACGAACGCCTTGGAGAGTGGCGAGTCGCCGTTGGTGACCAGCGCGAACGCGAGCGGGCGCTGCGGATCGACGTCGAGGATGCCGGACAGCGCGATCACCGTCGAGAGCGTGCCGGTCTTGCCGAAGATCCGGCCGCGGAAGTCGGTGCTGCGGAACCGGTTGCGCAGCGTGCCATCGGTGCCGGCGACCGCGAGCGAGCGCTTCCAGGCCCCGGCGAGCTGCGGATCCGTGGTGTCGGCGGTGAACCCGCCGGCGCTGCGCACGATCGAGACCAGCTCGGTGCTGCTGATCTGCGTCCGGTACGACAGCCCGGAGCCGGTATCGATCAGCACCTGGTCCTTCGAGATGTGCGGGTGGCGGTCGAGCCAGCCGTACATGGTCTCGAGCGCGAGATCCATCGAGGGCTGCTGGCCCCGGGCGAGCGCCGACGCGGTCATCACCAGGCGATCGGCGAGCCAGTTGATGCTCCACTTGTTGATCCGCGCGACGATCTCGGAGACCGGCTGCGACTCGTGGCGGGCGAGCTCGATCGGCAGCGCGCCGTTCGAGACCGCGTCGCCGATGAAGTCGCCCAGCTCCTTCACCTTCATGCCGCCGGCGACCGCGACCGAGCGCGCGCGCAGCGACGCGAGCATCCAGTGCGCGGCCACCGCGGTGCGCTGCTTGGTCCACAGCGGGTAGTTGACCGTCTGGTCCTTGCCGATCGTGCCGCCGATCGCGAGCGAGATCCGCGGCTCGCCCGAGGGGCCCTTGGTCTGCTCGGCCTTGTAGGTGAGCTTCGCCCGCTTCGCGCGCTTGGACGTCGTCGCGGTGACGTGCAGATCGACGAGATCGAAGCCGGCCGGGGCGGTGGCGGTCGGGTGGTGGCCGGGCTCGCCGGCGCTGATCGAGATCGGGACGACCGCGCGGTACACGCCGTCGCGGGTCGGATCCGCGCCGACGACGATGCTGCCCTTGATCGACGTGATCCCACGCGCGGCGAGCGCGGCCGCGAGATCGTCGAGGCCGCTGGTGGTCAGCGTCGGATCGTAGCTGCCGAGCAGGTACACGTCGCCGTCGACCACGCCGCCGACCGGCGTCGGGCCGATCAGGCGCGTCGGGTACTTGAAGTCGGGGCCGAGCAGCTCGAGCGCCGTGGCGGTCGAGATCATCTTGACGTTCGAGGCCGGGTTGAGCCGGTCGTCGGCGTTGACCGCGAACAGCGGCTCGCCGGTGCGCGCGTCGGCGACGTACAGCCCGGTCACGCCGCGGCGCAGCGGCCCGCGCAGCAGCTTCTGGATCTCCGCCGCGGCGACCTCCTCGGCGGTCAGCGGCTCGGAGCGGCGGCCGATCGGCGCGTCCTTGGGATCGCGCAGCTCGCCGGCGCGGCCGAACGCGACCCGCGCGTACGCGCCGCTCTTCTGGTTCTTCGGCTCGCGCGCGCCGCGCGACGCGGGGTGGGGCGAGCGCTTCTTGATCGCGAGCGCGCGGCCCTTCGACGGCCGGGCCTCGGCGGCGCCGGCCCCGAGCAGGCTCGCCATGGCGATCACGAGCGCGGCCCGCAGCGCCGTCATCGCACGCCTCGCAGCACGATGTACGTCGCGCCCTCGCCGCCATCGGCCGGCGCGGCCGTCGACAGCGCGTGCACGAACCCGGACAGCGGGCCGAGCAGCTCGCCGAGCACTGCCTCGCGCAGCGGCGCGCCGAACTCGGAGTGCAGGCCCTTGCCGTGGACGATCAACACGCAGCGCCGGACGAGCGCGGCGGTGACCAGGAACTCGCGCAGCCGCGCGAGCGCGCGCTCGACGGTGTCGCCGTGCAGGTCGAGCGTCTCCTCGACGTGCACCTTGCCCTGGCGCAGCTCGGAGACCTGGGTGCGCGACACGCCCGGGGCGCGCGCGGCGTAGCGCTGGCCGTCGCCCTCGACGGTGAGCGAGATCGCCGGCGGCAGCTCGACCACACGCACCGGCGCGGGCGGGCGAGGCGGCACGGGCACGCGGTCTCGACCGCCGAGCGGCGTCGTGCCGTCGATCGCCGACATGAACAGCGCCTGATCCTCGGCCGAGACCAGGGGACGTTTGCCCCGCATCGCTTCATTGTGTACTCGCGAGCGGCGGCGTATTCCAGAAATCTCGATCACGTCGCGAGGAGAGACGTGCCAGACGCGGGCCCGTTCACCGCGGCGTCGCCCGGGCGGTGATCGCCGCTGCGTCACCGCGATCGTGCGCCCCGGGCGCGCTCGCGCGGGGGTGGCCGGTCGCGAGCGCCCAGCGCGGCTCGGCCGGCCGCAGTCGCCCCGGTCGTCTGGATAAATTCTCTGAGTTCGCGCGGGTTTGCGTCGCGGTCCCTTGCGGATTCCCGGGGAGGCGAGGCACGTTCCCGGCGTCATGTCGTCGTGCCCACAGGTCGCGTACTTCTGCATGGAGTACGGGCTCGATCCATCGTTCTCGATCTATGCCGGCGGCCTCGGGATCCTCGCCGGCGACCACATGAAGTCGGCGGGCGACCTACGCGTGCCGGTCACCGGCATCGGGCTGCTCTGGGACGAGGGCTACACCCGGCAGGTCATCGGGGCGGGCGGCGAGATCGAGGACGAGTACCCCAAGACCCACCGCGACTTCGTGCGCCGCGTCGACGCGCGGGTCGAGGTCACGGTGCGCGGCAAGAAGGTGCCGCTGCGGGCCTGGAAGGTCGATTGCTTCCTGCGCGCCAGCCTGTACCTGCTGGAGCCGGAGCGCGAGGAGGACCGCTGGATCACCCAGCGGCTGTACGGCGGCGGCGCCGAGGACCGGGTCGCCCAGGAGATCGTGCTCGGGGTCGGTGGTGTGCGCCTGATGCACGCCCTCGGCCTGCCGATCGACGTGTTTCACTTCAACGAGGGCCACGCGGTGTTTGCCGGGCTCGAGCTGCTGCGCCAGGCGCGGTTCGGCGGCTCCACGCTGGTCGAGCGGCTCGCGCGGCTGCGCCCGCACGTCGTGTTCACGACGCACACCCCGGTGCCGGCGGGCAACGAGGTCCACGATCTCGCGCTGATCCGCAAGATGGACGCCGACCTCGGGTTCACCGACGAGGAGCTCGAGCTGGTGGGCGGCGATCCGTTCTCGATGACCGTCGCCGGGCTGCGGATGTCGCGGCTCGCGAACGGCGTCGCCGAGCTGCACGGCGAGACCGCGCGCGAGATGTGGAAGCACGTCGAGGGCGCCGCGCCGATCATCAGCATCACGAACGGCGTGCACGCGCCGACCTGGCAGGACGCGCGGATCCGCGCGGCGCTGGTACCGGAGAAGGCGCGCGCGCGCCAGGACGTCGATCTGTGGACCGCGCACCAGGCGATGAAGGCCGAGCTGATCGAGGAGGTCGCGCAGCGCACCGGCACCACGCTCGCCCAGGATCAGCTGCTGATCGGGTTCGCGCGGCGCGCCGCGACGTACAAGCGCGCGGACCTGATCGTCAGCGACGAGCGCGCGCTCCGCAGGCTGCTCGATCGCGGCGTCCAGATCGTGTACTCCGGCAAGGCGCACCCGCGCGACCTCGCCGGCAAGGCGCTGGTCGGCAAGCTCGTCGAGGCTTCGCGCAAGCACCCGGGGCACGTCGTGTTCCTCGAGAACTACGACATGCGGCTCGGCGCGCTGCTCACCCGCGGCACCGACGTGTGGCTCAACAACCCGCGCCGCCCGCTCGAGGCGTCCGGCACCTCGGGCATGAAGGCTGCGATGAACGGCATCCCGAACCTGTCGATCCTCGACGGCTGGTGGCCGGAGGGCTGCGAGCACGGCGTGACCGGGTGGAAGATCGGCGACCCGGATCCACGCGACGACGCGTTCGACGAGCGCGACATCGCGCGGGTGGATCGGCGGGACCGCGAGCTGCTGTACGAGACGCTCGAGGGCGACGTGCTGCCCGCGTACCACGATCGCGACCGCTGGCTGGCGATCATGCGCGCGTCGATCGCGATGTCGCAGTGGCGGTTCTCGTCGGACCGGATGATCGAGGACTACGTCTCGAAGGTGTACGCGCGCTAGCGCTCGCCGACGGCGGGCTTGGGCGCCGCGGAGGGCTCGAGCACGTCGTCCGGGCGGTACAGTACCTGGCGCCGCTTGCCGCGCCACTCGAGCACCAGGTTGTCGCCGAGCTGCTCGGCGGTGGCCTCGTCGAGATCGCGGCGCGGCGTGGGCTTCAGGCACGGGTGGTCGCCGGGCTCGGCGGCGCGCTCGTGGAGGTGCCAGTGCTCGTCCTCGCGCCGGCCCTCGAGCACGTAGGCATCGTCGAACGTCCAGCTCGGCCCGCCGGCGCACGGGATCGGGGTCGCGCCATCGGGGCTGCGCACGGTGACCCGGCGGCGGTAGGTGGCGTCGATCCGGTCGTCGGAGCGGCGCGTGATCTCCCACCACTCGCTCTCGTCGTGGACGTTGCCCTCGTCGTCGTACGAGCTGGCGTCCCACCGCCAGCTGCCGACCAGGTCCGGCGACGCGGGCCGCGGCAGCTCGGGCAGCGTGGCGAGGGCGTTATCGATCTGCCACAGCGTCTGCGAGCCGCCATCCCACCGCAGGGTGAGCCGCTGCCCGGCGAGCTGCCCGGTGTAGTTGCCGAGGTGGCGGAACCCGTGGTCGCACGGGCCGGCCTCGGCGCGGTGACCGGTCTCGCGGATCACGAAGCCATCCGGCGCGATGTCGACCGTGACATCGAACACGGCGCGCTGGCGGTACCACGGCCGCTGGTTGCCCTGGACCGGGATCCGGTCGTCGGACCGAACCTCGACGGTGCGCACGTAGCGGCCGATCAGCCGGGTCGGGGCGTTTGGCATCGGCCGGAACCGCCACTGCTCGTCCTCGATCCGCGTGGTGCCGGCCTCGGTGGTGCGCAGCGTCCACCGCCAGCCGCCGACCAGATCGACGAGCGCGAACGGCTGCGACGGCGGCGCGCGGCGCCCGGTCGAGCCGGTGGCGGGTGGTTGGCAGCCGGCGATCGCCAGCCAGCCGACCGCCGCACCGACCGCGAGCGCGCGGGTCGCCATCAGCCGGGGCGGCGCGCGTAGGTGTCAGTGACGATCTTCGCGATCGCGGCGTCGGACAGCGCCTCGGGCCGGACGTGTCCGGAGCGCTTCGACGGTGGATCGAACTCCCACGCGACGCGCGCGGTCAGCCGCGTGATGGCCGCCTGCGCCGAGAACCCGAGTCGGTACAGGAGACCGGCGCGCTCGGCGAGCTCGGCGGCCGCGACCTGCGCGCGACGCTCGGCGCCGCCGCTGCGTGTCGGGGTGCGATCCAGCCACGAAAAGGAAGACATGCCACGAGTATACTCGCGGGCCCGCATGATGCCTCGCCCGCGGCTCGGATCGCTCCCACCGGGATTCGCTCGGTCCCGGCGCGCGGGGCGTTCCCGGCGTGCCCGCGGCTCGTCGCGCGGCGTCGCGTGGGTCGTCGCGGTCGCGGTCGCGGGAGCGGTGCCACGTATGGCGGCGGCCGACGGCATCGGCGTGATCGCGGCGCAGGGAGCGGATCGGGCGGCGGTCGCCGAGGCGATGGCGCGGGCGATCGGCGAGACCTCTGCCGCCGGGGGGCGCGCGCC
The DNA here is from genome assembly GCA_051952595.1 of Kofleriaceae bacterium. Classification (GTDB taxonomy): domain Bacteria; phylum Myxococcota_A; class Polyangia; order Haliangiales; family Haliangiaceae; genus JABFXX01. The sequence continues at coordinate 697 of JBQCJR010001071.1, read as the reverse complement.
ACGCGTCGTGGGGGATGCGATCGCCGAGGCGCGCGCGGCGCTCGCGGCCGGTGCGGTGCCCGCCGAGTCGCTGGTGCGGTTCCGCCGGGTGCGGGAGCAGGCGGAGGAGGGGTGGCGCGCGTACCTGCGGGTCGCCGTCGAGAACGCGCAGCTCCGGCTCGCCGCCGCGCGCACCGAGGCGGAGCCGCTGCTCGCGTGGCCGGGCGGCGCCGAGGTCTATGCCGATGTGGCGCTGCGCCTCGGCGCGGTGCTCGGGCACCTCGGCCGCAAGTCCGAAGCGCAGGCCGTGCTCGCGCTCGCGCTCGCGCTCGACCCCGAGCGGCCGATCTCGCTCGCCGAGTTCTCGCCGGACGTGGTCGACGCCGTCGAGGCCGCGCGGCGCGCCCCGGTGGCGATGCGGCGGCTGCGCGTGGAGACCGAGCCGTCCGGCGCGGCGATCCGGATCGATTGCGCCGAGGTCGGGCGCTCGCCGGTCGAGGTCGAGGTCGCGCGGGGCCAGCACGTGGTGATCGCGCGCGCGCCGCTCCACCACACCGCCGTGCGCGGCGTGGCGATCGACGACGCGCCGGGGCAGCTCGCGCTCGCGCTCGAGCCCGATGACGACGCGATCCGGCTCGCCGGCGGCGCCGAGCGTGGCCTCTCCGAGCCGGCCGCGCAGCAGCTCGTCGAGGCCGCGGTTCGCTACGCCGATCTCGAC
>JBQCJR010001070.1:0-7050 GCA_051952595.1 Kofleriaceae bacterium | reverse complement strand
GGCCGACGCGGGTCCCTGGCTCGAACGCGGGGGCTTGCACTGCCCCGATGCTACTGCGCGACGATCGTGTACGACAACGTGTAGGGGCCGTTGCCGGTCTGGCCGAAGCCATCGACGATCAGCCACTGAAGGTTCGCGCCGCTCACCATCGCACCCGTGAACCGCGACTGGTAGCCGTTGGTGCCACACCCGGTCTCGTCGTCGGAGCACGCGACGTCGGCGCTGGTCGCCGAGCCGCTCCGCAGGTAGACGATCGTGTCGAACGACGTCCCGGTGCAGGTGCTGGCGCCGACCCTGTAGGTGGTGGCGGGGCACGTGAGGAAGAAGTGACCGACATCGGGCTGCAGGGTGTTGGCCTCGCAGCTGGCGATCGACTGGTGGGTCTTGCCGGTGGTCGTGCCGGTCACGGTGCCGCTCGTGGTCGCGATCGGCACGCCGGTGCGGCCGCCGCGCAGCACGCGCAGGGTGGTCGCGCCGGTGGTGGCGGTGTTCGAGAACTGATCGACGACGATGCAGTGGGTGCCGGCGGCGAGCTGGAGCGCGCCCTGCGAGCGCTGGGTGCCACACGCGTCGTCGGCGCAGGCCTCGAGCGAGCCGAGCGCGGTGCACGCCCCGGCGAACACGCGGATCACGCTGTCGTAGCTCGAGCCGAAGGTGTCGAGGTAGACGACCTCGGCGGCGGGCAGCGTGAGCTGGTAGAAGACGTCGCGGCCGCCCTGGTTGCCGCAGTCGAAGCCGGCCGGCGAGGCGGTCCAGTGGTCGTCGTGGGCGGCGACCAGGTCGACGCTGAACGTGCCGCCGGCCGAGACGTCGATCGCGCCGGAGGGCCGATCGTTGGGCGGACACACGGCGTCGGCGCCGTTGCAGTCCTCGTCGATCCCGTTGCCACACAGCTCGGGGCTGGGCGCGGCGGCGGTGGCGCTGCAACGGGTGCCGGTCATCGCGGCATCACAGACCAAGGTGCCGCTGCGCGCGCACTGGCCGAGCCCCACGGTGCACGCCTGGCCGACCGGGAAGGTGTCGTCGATGCCGTTGCGGCAATCGTCGTCGATGCCGTTGCACAGCTCGACGGTGGTGCCGGTGTTGTCGTTGCAGAACGCGCCGCCGGCGCCGTCGCACTGGATGACGCCCTCGAGGCACGCGTCGCCATCGGCGCCGTCGCACGGCGCGCCGAGGTTGAAGCCCTCGTCGACGGCCATGTCGCAGTCGTTGTCGATGCCGTCGCACACCTCGGGCGACGAGCCGGCCGTGTCGGTGCACCGCGTCGCGGACGGGCCGTCGCAGACGATCATGCCATCGGCGCAGGTATCGGCGTCGGGCCCGTCACACGCCGTGCCGACCGCGAAGTCCTCGTCCACCTTGGTATCGCAGTCGTCGTCGACGTCGTTGCACGACTCGGAGGACGGCGCGCCGGGCTGGGCGTTGCACCGCAGCTCGCCGGACGCGCACGCGAGCGTGCCGGAGGCCGCGCACGCGCCCGCCCCGGCCTCGCAGGGCATGCCCTTGTCGGCGAAGTCCTCGTCCACCTTGGTATCGCAGTCATCGTCGAGATCGTTGCAGATCTCCGCGGTCGGCTCGCACGCGTCGGGATCCACCGCATCCGTTGCGTCCGCATCCGGCGCGAGCCGGTTCGGATCGGCCGTGGCACACCCCGCCGCGATCGAGAGGACGACGAGCAAACGCACGGGGCGCACTCATGCACACACGCTTGTGCAAGAGCAAGCACAACACCGGAGCCAGCGCGGACTCCGGGGCGCCGTGCTAGGAATCCGCCATGGACAAGCTGCCCGTCCTCGGTGATCGCGCACAGCCTGCCGAGCTCGATCTGTCGCCCGACGAGCTCGAGGCGGAGATCCGTCGCCTCAAGACCGAGCGCAACGCGGTGATCCTCGCCCACTACTATCAGGAGTCCGAGATCCAGGACCTGGCCGATTTCGTCGGCGACTCGCTCCAGCTCTCGCAGGCGGCGGCGAAGACGCAGGCCGACGTGATCGTGTTCTGCGGCGTCCACTTCATGGCCGAGACGGCCAAGATCCTGAACCCGGACAAGATCGTGGTGATCCCGGATCTGCGCGCCGGCTGCTCGCTCGCCGATGGCTGCCCGGCCCCGCTGTTCCAGCGCTGGCTCGAGCAGTACCCGGGCCACACGGTGGTCAGCTACATCAACTGCTCCGCCGAGGTGAAGGCGCTGTCCGACGTGATCTGCACGTCGTCGAACGCGGTGAAGATCGTGAAGGCGCTCGGCGATCAGAAGATCGTGTTCGCGCCGGATCGCTACCTCGGCGCGTTCGTGGCCAAGCAGGCCAACCGCCCCGACCTGGTCACGTGGCAGGGCACGTGCGTCGTGCACGAGACGTTCAGCGAGCGCCGCCTGCTCGAGCTGATGGCGCAGCATCCGGACGCCGAGGTGATCGCGCACCCCGAGTGCCACGAGGGCATCCTGCGCCACGCGGTGCACGTCGCGTCGACCAGCGGGCTGATCGACTACGCGCGGACCAGCCCCAAGCAGACGTTCATCGTCGCGACCGAGGCCGGGATCATGCACAAGATGCAGCAGGCCGCGCCCGGCACGGCGCTGATCCCGGCGCCGCCCGAGGACGATACCTGCGCCTGCAACGTGTGCCCACACATGCGGCGCAACACGCTCGAGAAGCTGTATCTGTGCATGCGGGACCTCCAGCCGCAGATCGATGTCCCCGAGCACGTGCGCGAGCGAGCGCTCCGGCCGATCGAGCGCATGCTCGAGATGTCGCGGTGAGCCGCGCGCTGATCTGCGCGCTGCTCGCGGGCGCGTGTGGGAGGTCGGAGCCGAAGGCGGCGCCGGCCCCGACGCCGACGCCGGTGACGGTGGTCGCGCCGAGCGCGCCGGCAGATGCGGCCGCTGCGGTCGCGCCAAGCGCGCCGGCAGATGCTGCCGCTGCGGTCGCGCACGATGCCGCGGTCGCGCCCGATGCCGCGGTCGTCCCAGCGTCTGCGAGGCAGCTGATCACCGCCGTCGTCGACGACTGGACGTCGACGCGTGCCACGCTGCGCAGCTACCGCCGGGGCGATGGCGGCTGGCAGCTCGACGGCGCGCCGTGGCCCGCGGTGATCGGCAAGACCGGCGCAGCGTGGGGAAGCGGCCTGCACGGCGCCGGTGCGCCCACCGGGCGGACCGGACCGGTCAAGCGCGAGGGCGACGCCAAGAGCCCGGCCGGCGCCTTCGCGCTGCGCAGCAGCTATGGCTACGCCGATGCACCGCCCGCCGGCACGCGGCTGCCGTACGTCGCCGTCGACGAGCCGTGGAAGTGCATCGACGACCCGCGCTCGAAGCACTACGACCAGATCGTCGACCAGCGCACCGTCGAGGTCGACTGGCGGAGCGCCGAGGACATGCGGCGCGTCGACCCGCTCTATACGTGGGTCGTCGATGTCGCGCACAACCCCGAGCGGATCGCCGGCGGCGGGAGCTGCATCTTCTTGCACGTGTGGCGCAACGAGACCGGGGCCACCGTCGGGTGCACCGCGATGGACGAGCAGCGACTCGCCGCGCTGCTCGCGAAGCTCGATCCTTCGGCGGTGTTCGTGCTGTTGCCGCGCGCGGAGTACGCTGCGCTCGAGGCGGCCTGGTCGCTGCCGGCGCTGTAGCAGGCGCCTCCGCCTGCTCACTCGGCCGACGAGAACACCACCGGATACGACACAGTCAGCCGATTGTCGCCGGGCGGGAACTTGATCCGGCGGAACACCGAGACCATGCAGCGCTCCACCGCGGGCGAGCGCAGCGTCGAGGACTTCACCGCCGCGCGGGTGGTGGTGCCACGCCGGTCGGCCTCGATGTACATGACCACCTTGCCGTCGGGCCGCTTGCCGCGGTGCTTCGCCTGACACGCGCGGATCTCGCTGGCGTGCGCGCGGATTGCGTTGTGGACCTCGTTGGACGATCGCCCGGAGCCGTCCGGCGGGCTGGCGATGTTGATCGCGCTGCCCAGCGCATCCGGATCTACCGCGGCGACGTGCAGGCGCGCGACGAGCCGGCCGGGCTGCTTCGAGAGCCGGGCGCGGCGCACCACCTTCTCGACGCACGCCTGGGCGTCATGCTCGCGGTCGAACGCGACGGCGGTCACCTTGCCATCGTCGAACGTGGCGCGCGCCTCCAGCGAGCCGGGGAACGGCCAGCACCGCTCGAGCGCCGCGCGATCGATCGACCGGCGGATCGCCTCGTCGAGCTGCGGGCGCGACGGCTCCACCGAGAGCACCACGGTGGTGACCACCGGACGGCGATCGGCATGGGCGCTCGTGGCCATCGCTGCGATCAGTGGCACGCAAAGTGCCCCCATCCAAAACCTTCGCATCCCGATCACGCTACGCGGCGCGCTGCGGCGCGGCAACTACGAACCACACCGACAGCGCTCGCGGTGTGCTCCGGCGCGCGATTCGACCGGCCGCGTCGCACGGGTAAGCATGGCCATGGACGTCCTGTTCGCGCGCTGGCAGATGGGGATGTCGCTCGGCTTCCACATCGTGTTCGCATCGATCGGGATCGCGATGCCGGTGCTGATGGTGATGGCCGAGATCGCGTGGCGGCGTTCCGGCGATCCGAGCGCGCTCGAGCTGGCGCGGCGGTGGGCGCGTGGCACCGCGGTGCTGTTCGCAGTCGGCGCGGTCTCGGGCACCGTGCTGTCGTTCGAGCTCGGCCTGCTGTTCCCCACGTTCATGGAGCACGCGGGCCCGATCATCGGGCTGCCGTTCTCGCTCGAAGGGTTCGCGTTCTTCGCCGAGGCGATCTTCCTCGGTCTGTACCTGTATGGATGGAACCGGCTGCGCCCAGGGCTGCACCTGTTCGCCGGGATCATGGTCGCCGTCGCGGGGCTCACCTCGGCGGTGTTCGTCACCTTCGTCAACGCGTGGATGAACGCACCGCGCGGGTTCAACGTCGAGGGCGGGCGGCTGGTGGACATCGACCCGTACGGCTCGATGACCACGCCGTTCGCGCTGCACGAGATCCCACACACCGCGCTCGCCGCGTACCTGACCACCGGGTTCGCGGTCGCCGGGATCCACGCGTGGGCGCTGCGCCGGCACCCCGGCCATCACCTGCACGCGCGGGCGCTCCGGTTCGCGGTGTGGATGATCATCCCGTGCGCGTTGCTCCAGCCGGTGATCGGCCACTTCGCCGGGCAGCAGGTCGCCGCGTTCCAGCCGCTCAAGTTCGCCGCGCTCGAGGCGCAGTACGTGACCGAGGCCAGCGCGCCGATCCGGCTCGGGCCGATCGAGCTGCCCGGGATGCTGTCGTGGCTGGCGACCGGCGATCGCCACGCCACGGTGATCGGGCTCGAGGCGTTCCCCCAGGAAGATTGGCCCAACGCGATCGTCCATCCGGCGTTCCGGCTGATGGTCGCGCTCGGCACCCTGATGGCGATCTACGCCGCGGTCGCGCTATGGCGGCTGCTGCGCCGCCATCCCTGGACGGTCGGCCGGCGCTGGCTCTACGCCACGATCTTGCTCGCACCCGCGGGGCTGATCGCCACCGAGGCCGGCTGGATCGTCACCGAGGTCGGCCGCCAACCGTGGACGATCTATGACGTGCTGCGCACGCACGACGCCGCGACGCCGCTCGGCAGGATGTGGATCCCGTTCGCCGGGTTCACCGTGCTGTACCTCGCGCTCGCCGTGGTCGTCATCGCGATCCTCGTGCACCAGGTCCGCCAGACCACCGATCCGGTGCCGGCGCCCGCGCCCGCACCGCCCCCGCCCGAACCGCCCCCGCCCGCACAGGAGGCGCCATGACGCTCGCGCACATCGCGGCCGCCGTGATGCTCGTCGGGCTCGCGGCCTACGCGCTGACCGGCGGCGCCGATTTCGGCGGCGGGGTCTGGGACCTGCTCGCGCGCGGCCGCCGCGCCCACGCCCAGCGCGAGGCGATCGAGCACGCGCTCGCGCCGGTGTGGGAGGCCAACCACGTGTGGCTGATCTTCGTGATCGTCGTGCTGTTCACGGCGTTCCCGCCGGCGTTCGCGCGGATCGGCACCGACCTGCACGCGCCGATCACCCTGCTGCTGGTCGGCATCGTGCTGCGCGGCTCGGCGTTCGTGTTCCGCCAGTACGGCGGTGGCACCGGGCAACGCCGGTGGGGCACCGTGTTCGCCGTGTCGTCGGTGGTCGCGCCGCTGTTCCTCGGGATCGTGCTCGGCGCGATGGTCGCCGGCCCGCCGTGGTGGGGCCCGTTCCCGATCGCCGTCGGCGTCCTCGCGCTCGCCGCGTTCGCCGCGCTCGCCGCGGTGTACCTCACCGTGGAGCTCCGCGACGAGGCGCTGCGCGGCGACTTCCGGCACCGGTTCGTCGGCGCGGCGATCGCCGTCGCGGTCGCGGCGATCGCCACCGCGATCATCGGCAGGTTCCACGCGGAGCGGTTCGCGTCCGGGCTGCTGGGCTCGTGGTGGACCGGGCTGCTGATCGGCGGCGCGGCGATCGCGTGGGCGATCGCGATCGCGTGCTCGGTGCGCCACCGCGACCGCGCCGCCCGCGCCACCGCGATCGTCACCGTGGGCCTGCTCGTGGTCGGCTGGGGCGCCGCCCAGTACCCGGTGCTGGTCGCGCCCGACATCACAATCGCCAACTCCGCGTCGCCCCACGCGACTCTCCAGGTGATCCTGCCGGTGGTGGCCGGCGGCACCGTCGTGCTCCTGCCCTCGCTGTGGTGGCTGCTGCGGGTGTTCAAGACCACCGGTCCACATGGACCCTCGTAGTCGTCCCAGACCCCGGTTATAGTGCTCGGATCTACGCCTGCAGAGGGTACTGCAGGATCCAGCGCGCAATTGCGTGGGTCAGGGGAGGAGGGACGATGCTCGAGATCGCTGTCACCCATGCCGCTCCGCGGCCCGCCACCCGCCGCGACGAGGCCCCGCCGCGCGTGCTCGCCGCGGTCTCGGACGACGGCCGGTGCACCGTGGCCACCGATGACGATCGGGTGCGGCTCGTCGGCGGCCCGGTCCTGATCGACGCGCGGTGCGCGGTCGCGGCGGCGGTGCTCGAGCGCGCGATCTGGATCGTCGCGGAGGATCGCGGCGAGCA
>JBQCJR010001069.1:0-2054 GCA_051952595.1 Kofleriaceae bacterium | reverse complement strand
GCCGGGTGCGGCGGCGCGAAGGAGATCACCGCCCCGCCCCCGCCGCTGCGCCCCGAGCCCGAGCCGCTGCCCGAGCAGCGCGGCGATCGCGAGAAGGACTGCGAGAACGCGGATCCCAAGCTCGAGGGCCCGTCGATGTCGTTCGACGAGCGCTCGATCCCGGAGAGCAACAAGCTCGCCGAGGGCGCGAAGTCCAAGCTGCGCACCGCCGAGAGCGCCGAGGTCGAGCGCTCGACGCGCGAGGAGTACATCACCGAGGCGGTCGCGGATCTGATCACCTCGCTGCGCGCCGATCCCTACAACGTCACCGCGACGTACTACCTCGCGAAGGCGTACGCGCGGATCGGCCGGCCGCAGTGCTCGATGAACCTGCTGACCCGCTTGCTCCAGCTCCGCACCCACCCGTCGAAGCGGCCGGACGTCGAGGTCCACCTCGACATGCTGCTCGGCCGCAAGCAGGTGCTCGATCCGGACTTCTCCGAGATGCGCCGCGACGACCGGTTCCGCGAGTTGATCAAGCGGATGTGTGACGGGACCAACGATCCGAACTGCGTGTACGGCGCGCAGCGCGACAATCGCGAGCGCTAGTTGCCACGCGCGTCCCACGTGATACCCGCAGGCCACTGAGGGACGCGCGGCTGCTAGCCTGTGGCGCTTTACCTGGGCGCCGCGGGGCAGTATGACCAGGGTCCATGCGACCTGCTTCCCTCGCCGCCCTGATCGCACTTGGTCTCGGAGCCCCTGCCGCCACCGCGGCCCCCAAGGCCAAGGGCGCCGGCAAGTCGCCCCCGGCGTGTGGCGCCAAGGCGCTGCCCCTGGTGGCCGGCAACACGTGGACGTACGAATCGGTCGCCGCGCCGGCCCCGCTGCCGGACCACCTCGCCCGGCTCGCGCCGCCGCAGCCGAAGAAGGTCGTGATCAGCGTGGCGTCGGTCGAGGCCCAGAACGGCGACACCGTGGCCAAGCTGACCGAGACCGTCAGCTACGACATCAGCCGCGACAGCAAGACGCCGAAGCTGGTCGACAACACCGTCGAGAGCACGATCACGTGCAACGCGCGCGGCAAGTTCGACATCTCCCCCGAGTCGTTCTTCTTCGCCGGCGAGCCGGGCGGCTTCCGCGGCATGGCGATCGACAAGCTCGAGCGCAAGAAGGAGACCAGCTGGAAGCTGACCCGCGGCACGATCGGCGAGAACGAGTGGATCGAGGAGCTGCAGCTGAGCTGGAGCCGCCAGCCGGCCAAGTCGTCGGACGCCAAGCCCACGGCCGGCAAGCTCGAGATCGAGCGCAAGTTCACCCCGCAGCAGCCCGAGCAGGTCGTCACCAAGTTCGGCAGCTACCGCGCCGAGAAGCTCGGGGTCACGACCTCCGGCCGCGTCACGCTCGACACCAAGCTCGCGCCGGACGGCAAGCCCTGCACCACCAAGCAGATGGATCCCGAGAAGAAGGTCGAGGTCTCCGTCCCGTCCGAGGCCTGCGAGCTGCCGGCGAACTGGATCTCCCAGCTGTGGATCGCCGATGAGGTCGGCGTGGTGCAGGCGCTGAACAGCTACGCGCACATGTACCAGCTCGTCGACGCGCAGCTGAAGTGACGACCAACCCGACGAGCCGCCGCTGGCGGCTCACCAAGCCACTGCGCGAGCGGATCCGCGCAGGCCACCCGTGGATCTACGATCGCGCGCTGGCCTCCCCGCCGGCCGGGATCGCCGCCGGCGATCTGGTCACGATCGTCGACGACGACGGCCCGGTCGCGACCGCGCTCGCCGATCCCGGCTCGCCGCTCCGCGCGCGCGTGCTCGACGCGCCGGGCGCGGCGATCGACGGCGCGTGGGTGCGCGCCCGGGTCGAGGCCGCCGCCGCGCGGCGCGCGCGCGATCCGTTGCTCGTCGGCTGCACCGGGATCCGGCTCGTCCACGGCGAGGCGGACGCCTGCCCCGGCCTGGTGGTCGACTGGTACGCCGGCACCGCCGTGGTGGTGTTCGATGGCCCCGCGGTGGGGGGGATAATGGACCCCCCCCAACACAAACTTGTACCCCGTGTCATAAGCCGCGGGG
>JBQCJR010001068.1:0-12013 GCA_051952595.1 Kofleriaceae bacterium | reverse complement strand
CCCCGGCGGCTGGGGGGGGGGGGGGGGGTGGCGCCCCGCGCCGCCCCGCGCGGGTTGGTCCCCGATCGGGGGCCCCAGCCGTGCCCCCCCCCCGGCCCCCGGCCCCCGCCCCGCCGTCGCGTAGGTGCCCGCGTAGACCATGTCGCTGCGATCCGCGAGCGAGGTGTCCTCGGGGACGGCCGCGGCGGACTTGCCGACCGCGCCGGACTCGCCGGTGAGAGCCGCCTCGATCACCTGGAGCGCCGCGGCCTCGAGCACCCGGCCATCCGCGGTGATCGCGTCGCCGGCCTCGAGCAGCACGAGATCGCCGGGCACCAGCTCGTGCGCGTCGACCACGTGCTGCTCGCCGCCGCGGACCACCCGCGCGCGGTGGGTGGCGAGCCGGCGCAGCCCCTCGAGCGACCGCTCGGCGCGCCCCTCCTGGATCCCACCGATGATCGCGTTGATCGCGACCACCACCAGGATCACCACCGCGTCGCTGCGGTGGCCGAGCGCGAACGCGATCACCGCGGCCCCGAGCAACAGGTAGATCAGCGGGCTCTTGAACTGGCGGAGGAACAGCACCACCAGCGACGCGCGATGCGGCTGGGGCAGCGCGTTCGGGCCGTGGCGGGCGAGCCGGCGCCGCGCCTCCTCGAGGGACAGCCCGGCGCGCGCATCGGTTCCGAGCGCGGCCACGGCCTGGTCGGTCGACGACACATGCCAGGCCTCGTCCGACCGCGGTTCTCGGTGCGCCATCGTCGGATCTCGACGGATGCGACGACCGTGCCGTAGGGGTCGTTCGTAGCGGCTCAGCCGGCGCGGGGCCGGACCGCCGCGGCGCCGACCTGGTGGAGCAGCGGCTCCCCGCGCTCGAACGCCGTCGCGCTGGCGAGCGTCGTGGTCGCGATCGCCGCGAGCGCCTCGCGCGTGAAGAACCCCTGGTGCGCGGTGATCAGCACGTTCGGGAAGGTCAGCAGCCGCGCGAGCACGTCGTCCTGGAGCACCTGCCCCGATAGGTCCTCGAAGAACACGCCCTCCTCCTCCTCGTAGACGTCGAGCCCCGCCGCGCCGATGTGGCCGGACTTGAGCGCGGCGATGAGCGCGCGGCTATCGATCAGCGCGCCGCGGCCGGTGTTGATCAGCACCACGCCGCGCCGCATCCGGGCGAGCGCCGCGGCGTCGATCATGTGGTGGGTCGCCGGGGTCAGCGGGACGTGCAGCGAGACGATGTCCGAGCGCTCGTACAGCGCGTCGAGCGTCACGTACTCGAGATCGAGCGCCTCGAGCACCGGCTGCGGACGGACGTCGTACGCGAGCACGCGGCACCCGAAGCCGCGGAAGATCCGCGCGACCACGGTGCCGATCCGGCCGACCCCGACGAGGCCGACCGTCTTGCCGTGCAGATCGAACCCGAGCAGCCCGTCGAGCGCGAAGTTGCCCTCGCGGACGCGGGTGTACGCGCGGTGGATCTTGCGGTTGAGCGCGAGCACCAGGGTCACGGCGTGCTCGGCGACCGCGTAGGGCGAGTACTCGGGCACCCGGACCACCGGGAGGTCGAGCGCCGCGGCCGCCTCGAGATCGACGTGGTTGAACCCCGCCGAGCGCAGCGCGATCAGCCGGACGCCGCCGCTCCGCAGCTGCTCGAGCGCGGGGCGATCGAGGTGGTCGTTGACGAACGAGCACACCGCGTCGAACCCGGCCGCGAGCGATGCGGTCTGCGCGGTGAGCCGCGGCTCGAAGAAGGTCAGCGCGTGGCCCCCCCGGGCATTCGCCTCCTCGAACGACTGACGATCGTAGCGATGGGTATCGAACACCGCGATTCGCATCCCCGGATCTTGGCACCGCGCCGCGCCGGCCGCACCGCCGCGAGGAGCTCGTTCGGCGATCGCCGGATCCGCCGCCGAATCGCCGGCTGTGCGGCCCTGCCCGGCCTGATAACGTCGCGCGGCGATGATCGCGAAGACGCCCCAGCACACGTTCCGCCTGCCGCACCTGCTCGCGCTCGCGCTCGCGCTCGCGCTCGCGGGAGTCGGGTGTGGATCGAAGCCGGCTCCGCCGAGCACCCCGCAGTCCCCGGGCCGCGCCGCGGGCACGCTCGCCGGCCATGACTACCTCACGTTCGTGACCGGCGGCGCGCGCGCGACCGACGCGCTGCCGCTCGTGATCGGGCTCCACTACTCCGGCGCGACCCCCGAGGCGATCGCCGCCGACTTCGATCAGATCGACTTCCCCGTCCGGGTCGTGTTGCCGCGCGGCAAGCACCCGCGGCCGACCGGCGCGTCGTGGTTCCCGAAGAGCTACGGCGAGCTCGCCGCGGCCGACCAGGCCCCGATGACGCTCGAGGTCGAGCGCGAGGTGCTGGCGTTCGTCGACGCCGCGGTCCGCCACTTCCCCACCGCGGGCAAGCCGGTGCTCGCCGGCACGTCGTACGGCGGCGATCTCAGCTACCTGATCGCGATCCATCACCCCGATCGGATCGCCGCGGCGTTCCCGGTCGCGGCGCGGTTCCCGGTGGAGTGGAACCACCCCACCGCCGGCTGCGGCGCGCACTGCCCACTCGTCTACGCGATGCACGGCGATCGCGATCGCATCGTGCCGATCGAGGGCGGCCGGCTCGCCGCGCAGCAGCTCGCCGCGCTCGGCCACCGTGTCGAGCTGCACGAGTACGCCGGCGTCGAGCACGACTTCGCCGCGCAGATGAAGGCCGACTTCACCACACAGCTGCGCGCGCTGCTCGCACCCTAGCTCGCGCGGCTCACGGGCAGGTCGGCGCGACCTGTCCGTCCGAGCCGGTCGACACGTACGCGTCGGACACGTAGCCGCTGCCGACCTTGTCCCACAGGGTCGACGTGACGTACGTGCCGCTGATCGACTGGCCCCGCTTCTGGCAGCTGATCGTCACGTACGAGCCGTTCGCGACCGAGCCGATCGCCGCGGTGCTCGTGCTCGCGCCCGCGCGGATCGTGAGCGCCGCGCCGCTGGTGTTGATCCGCCCCGAGACGCCAGCGCCGCCGTTGGTGGTGCCGCTCTGGCTCATCGCGAACTTCGCCTTGACCGCCGCCTTGGCCGACGCGCTGAACGCGTGGAACTTGTAGATCGTGTTGCTGACCAGCCCGTTGCGGCCGGCCAGCCACGACCGCACCTGCGAGCGCAGCGCCGACTTCATCTTCGCGTTCGCGTACACCGCGTGGATGTGGTTCGCGCCGCTCCACCCGTCGCGGCCGTTCTGGCGGTACCACGCCGCGAACCCGAGCTTGGAGAGCCGCTCGAGCAGGTTGTGGATCTGCGTGGTGGTCATCCCCGACGTGCTGAGATCGGTGGCGGCGCTGTACGCCTTGCCATTCACCGTGCCGTCAGAGGCGTGGGTGCCCGCCGAGGCCGGCGCGTTGCCGATCGTCTGGGTGATCCGCCACGCCGCCACGCCCGCGGAGCGCAGCGCGTCCGACGCGCGCGGGTGCAGCCCGGACTTGAGCAGCGGCTGGCCGGCGTACACCGAGAGCCCCGAGCCCGGCTCGTCGGCGTCGTTGACCACGGCGTCGACGATCCCGTCGACATCGTCGGTGTCGAACCGCGCGCCGTCGTCCTCCGCCTGCTCGGTGGCCAGCGCCTCCTCGAGGTCGTGGTGGTGCTCGGCGTGCAAGCCATCCGGCAGCAGGGCGAGCTCCTCGGGCGAGAGCGCCGGCTCCTCGGGCACGTTGTCGTAGTCGAACTCTCCCTCGTCCCCCGCACACGCCCCGAGCTGCAGGCAGCCCACCGCAAACGCGATCACCAGCGACTTCATGGGTCTCTTCATCTGTGTCTCCTTGCGGGGAGTCCCCGCGGCTGGAGGGGCCCTCTCGCAAGCCGCGTACCGGCGTGGATCTGCGGAATCTCACAGGAAACCGCGCCGTGACCTGTAGCGCCGGCCGCTACACGTGCGCACGGCCGAGGTCACTCGGGCGGCGGCAACAGCCGGTACATGACCAGGCCGTCGACCCGGCCGAGGCGCGGATGCACGAACGCCTCCGGCAGCCGGCCGACCACCTCGAACCCGCAGCGCTGCCACAACCGGACCGCGCGCTCGTTGGTGCTGACCACCAGGTTGAACTGCATCGCGTGGAAGCCGCGGCGCGCCGCGCGCTCGAGCGAGTGCAGGCACATCGCGTGCGCCACCCCGCGCCCGGTCGCCGCCGCGGCGGTCATGTAGCCGCAGTTGCTGACGTGATCTCCGCCGCCGCGCTGGTTGGCGCGCAGGTAGTACGTGCCGAGGACCTCGTCGCCATCGACCGCCACGAACACCTCGTGGGTGGGCGAGAGCCACCCCGCCAGCGCCTCCTCCTCGGAGAGATCGCGCGGCAGCGCATAGGTCTCGCCGGCGCGGATCGTGGGTTCGAGGATCGACCAGATCGCAGCGCGATCGGCGTGGGAGGCGGGGCGGATCACCAGGGGCACCGCCGCATCATGACGTGGTTCGCGCGCGCGGCACGCGGATCGCGAGCGCGGACAGCACCGCCGCGGCCAGCGCGATCGCCGCGGCGCCCAGGAACGCGGCGGAGAACCCGCCGTGCAGCGCCTGCGGCGCGGCCATGCCCCCGTCGACGAGCGACGCCGTGGTCGAGCCGGCCACCGCGACCATCGCCGCGAGGCCGATCGCCGATCCGACCTGGTACGTCGTGTTGACCAGGCCCGAGGCCAGACCGCCCTCCTCGGGGCGCGCCCCCGCGGTCGCGGTGATCATCGCCGGGATGTACGCCAGCGACATGCCGATCGCGCCGAGCAGCGACGGCACCAGCACGTCGGCGACGAACGATCCGCCGGTCGGCATCCGCGAGAACAGCACCAGCGCGACGCCGAGCACGCCGAGGCCGGTGACCACCGCCGGCTTCGGGCCGAGCCGGCCGACCACGCGCTCGGTCGCCAGCATCATGAGCACCATGATCGCGAGCGTCATCGGCAGCAGCGCGAGACCGCTGTCGAACGCGCCGTAGCCGAGCACCTCCTGGAGGTACATGTTGAGGAAGAACCACATCGGGATCCACGCCGCGCCGAGCAGCGCCATCACCAGGTTGCCGATCGCGAGGTTCGGCGCGCGGAACAGCGCGAGCGGGACCAGCGGCTCGCGGCGCAGTCGCTGGAGCACCGCGAACCCGATGAACAACGCGCCGCTCGCCGCGAGCAGGATCGCCGTGCGCGCCCCGCTGGCCGGCCCGTTCGCCGTCACGATCGCGTAGACCACGAGCGCGAGCGCGGTGGTGACCGCGGTCGCCCCCGCGAGATCGACGCGGCCCGGGCGGCGCTCGCCACGCGGCAGCCACGCCGGCGTCGCGAGCAGCACGAGCACGCCGACCGGCACGTTGACCAGGAATGTCCACCGCCAGCTCAGCCACTCGGTGATCACGCCGCCGAGGAACCCCGGCGGTGCCGCCGGCCGCGGCCGACGCGCCCCAGAACCCGAGCGCCTTGCGCAGCTCCGGCGGGCGCGCCGCGAACAGCCCCATCACCATCGACAGCGCCGACGGCGCGATCAGCGCCGCGCCCGCGCCCTGGATCCCGCGCGCGATCAGCAGGGTCGCGCCCGTGGTCGCGATCCCGGCGACCAGCGAGGCCGCGGTCAGCACCACGAAGCCGATCGCGAACAGCCGGCGCGGTCCGAAAAGGTCCGAGAGCCGCCCGCCGAGCAGCAACAGCCCTCCGAACGCCACGACGTAGGCGTTGAAGATCCACTGCAGCCCGGCGGCATCGAAGCCGAGCGCGCGCTGGAGCGCCGGCAGCGCGATGCCGACGATCGAGGTATCGAGGATGACGAGGAGCTGGGCGGCGCACAGCAGGCCGAGCGCCCACCAGCGGCGCGGATCGGGAGCGGCAGGGGTCGAGGTCGTCACGAAATCTCCTTTCGAGGTGCCGCTACGACGCAGCTCCGCGCGCGGTCTTACAGAGTCGATTGCGGCGCACGGACCGCTTCCTATAGTTGGTCGTGACCACGCTCTCGCCCCCCGTCGCCCCCACCGATCACGCGATCGGCCCGGCGGATGCGCCACGCGTGCTGGTCGAGTACGGCGATCTCGAGTGCGTCCACTGCCGGCGCGCGTTCCCGTTGATCCAGCGGGTCCGCGCGCAGCTCGGCGACCAGCTGCGGTTCGTGTTCCGCCACTTCCCGGTCACCAACGTGCACCCCCACGCGCAGCGCGCCGCCGAGACCGCCGAGTGGGCCGCGTCGCACGGCAAGTTCTGGGAGGCCCACGACTACCTGTACCGCCACCCCGACGAGCTCGACGACGCCGGCCTGCTGCGCGCCGCGAGCGCGCTCGGGCTCGATCGCGGCGAGCTCGCGCTCAGCTGGCGCGACCATCGCTTCCTGCCGCGGGTCAAGCTCGACTTCGCGAGCGGGCTCGCATCCGGCGTCACCGGCACGCCGGGCTTCTTCATCGATGGCGAGCGCTACGACGGGCCGTGGGACGGCGACGACCTGCTGCACGCCCTGCGCCGTTAGCGCGCCGGCTGAATCGCCTCGATGTCGAGGTCCTGCTGGAGCTTGTGCAGCGTGTCCTCGGTCAGCTCGCCCGCGTTGCGGAGCGCGACCAGCTCGCCGCGCTCGGCCTCGATCAGCTGCTGGCGCAGCCGCACGAACGCGCCGGTCTCGCCCTCGGTGAGCTTGCACTCCGGATCCTCGCGCTCGCTCGCGCGCAGGCGCTCCAGCCGCTGCGCGTAGATCGAGCGCACCCGCTCGACCAGCCACGGCGTCAGGATCGTCTCGCCCTCGATCTGCTCGAGCCGCTCGATCGCCCGCTCGGTCGAGCGCACCAGCGCCGCGCGCTCCTCCTTGAGCTCGTCGGTCTCCTCGACGAACCGCATCCGCCGGATGATCGCCGGCAGCGGCACGCCCTGCCCGATCAACGTCACGAAGATCACCGCGAACACGATCACGATCAGCACGCTGCGGTGCGGGAACGGCGTGCCATCGGGGAGCGCGAGCGGCAGCGCCAGCGCGAGCGCCAGCGAGACGATCCCGCGCATCGAGGTCCAGCTGACCAGCAGCACCACGTTGCGGTCCGGCGGGCGCTCTCGCCGCCGGATCCGCGGGACGAGCACGCGTGGGCTCCACGCCGCCAGCGGCACCCACAGGGCGCGCACCACGATCGCCGCCGCCGAGACCGCCAGGCACCACCCGAGCAGCGGGCCCAGTGGCACCGTCTGCAGCACGTCCGCGCTGCGCGCCAGCTCCAGCCCGATCAGGATGAACACCAGGCTGTTGAGCAGGAACAGGATCACGCCCCACGCCGCCCGCGAGCGCAGCCGGGTCAACGGCGACAGCAGCATCGGGTTGCGCCAGCCCAGGTAGCCGCCCGCCACCACCACCGCGAGCACGCCCGACACGCCGAGGTGGTCCGCCGGGATGTACGCGACGTACGGCGTGAGCAAGGTGATCACCGTCTCGATCAGGAAGTCCTCGAGGTGCCGGTGGATCTTGGAGACCGCCCAGCCGACGATCAGGCCGATCGCGATCCCGCCCGTCACGATCCAGACGAACCGCAGCATCGCGCCACCCAGCGAGAACCGCCCCTCCATCACGCTCGCCAGCGCGACCTGGTACGCGACGAGGCCGGTCGCGTCGTTGACCAGGCTCTCGCCCTCGAGGATCGTGACCACGCGGCGCGGCACCCGCACCCGCTTCATGATCGCCGTCGCGGCGACCGCGTCCGGCGGCGAGATGATCGCGCCCAGCACGAACGCGACGCCCCACGACAGCCCCGGCATCACCGCGTGCGCGATCACCGCCACGGCCACCGTCGTCGCGACCACCAGGCCGATCGCGAGCAGCACGATCGGCCGCAGGTTCGCGCGAAAGTCGATCCACGAGGTGAACCACGCCGCCGCGAACAGCAGCGGTGGCAAGAACACCACGAGCACCAGGTGCGGCGGGAACTCGACGTGTGGGATCCCCGGCACCACCGCGAGCAACAGCCCGCCGAACACCAGCACGAACGGATATGGCAGCCCGACCCGCTGGGCGAGCAGCACGAGCGCGGTCGAGGCCGCGAGCAGGACCAGAATCAGCTCGAACGAGCTCATCGCCTCGCCCGAAGAAGATCTAGCTCGGCGATGCAGACGCGTGTACCGCGCGCGCTCGCCACGCCCCTCGGGCGCACGCTCCCGCTCGCAACTCGCTCCGGGCCACCCGCCGCCGCGGTGCCATGATCCCGCCATGGCGCACCCCTCCGGCCTCACCGAAGACCAGCTCGCGCTGCTGAAGGACGATCTGCTCCGGCTCCGGACCACGCTCGTCGGCCGCCTCGAACCGATCGTGAAGCCCACCATGACCAACGAGCCAGGTGATCCCGCGGACCACGCGACCGAGCTCGCCGGCGTCGAGGCCGCCCAGCTCCACGAGTCCCGCGACCGCGCGCGCCTCGCCGAGGTCGACGCCGCCCTCGACCGGATCGCCCGCGGCACCTACGGCATCAGCGAGCGGTCCGGCGCGCCGATCGGCTTCGACCGCCTCCGCGCGATCCCGTGGGCGCGCACGGCCGTGGACGAATAGCGGGTCCCGGCTACCGGAACTTGCGCAGGCACGCGAGGCGATCGCTGCTCGAGTAGTGCGACGACTTGCAGTGGGCGATCACCTCGGTCGGGGCGCGCCGGGCGCCGGCGAGCTCGCGCGCGCAGGTCAGCCGGTCGGAGCTCGAGTACACGAGGTCCGAGCAGGCCTCGATCGTCGACGAGGTCAGCGAGCCCGAGGAGACCGCGGCGGCGCACACCAGGCGATCCGCGCTCGAGTAGACGAGGCTGCTGCACGCCGCGAGGCCCAACGAGGGATCGCGGTACGCCGAGGCGGCCGAGGCCACGCAGGCGAGGCGATCGCTCGACGAGTACACCAGGTTGCCACACGTGCTCGCGGCGGAGCTGGCGTCGAACCGCGCCGAGGCCAGCACCTGGACGCAGCGATCGCGATCGCTCGACGAGTAGACCAGCGACGAGCACGCGCGCGAGGCCGCCTCGAGCGAGGTGCCGGCGCGCCGGCCCCGGCGTCGCTCGCCGCGCCGGGCCTGCGGTGCGTACGCGACCTGCGTGGTCGCCACCTCCGACGCGACCGGCGTCGGCTCGACCGGATCCAACGCGACCGGCTCCGACGCGGCGAGCGGCTCGCCCTCCGGCGCGGGGTACGCCGGCTCGACGTTCGCCGAGGACGACGTGAAGTACGAAGCAGGAAGAGGGGCGCACGAAGCGACGAGCAGGAGGCCGGCGAGAGCAGGAAAACGCATGGAGCTGCACGTGAGCACGCGCCGTGCCCGCGGTATCCACGCGAAACTACGCCGGTCCGGCCAGCTCGATCCGCGAATCTCGCAGGGCAGCCACGGCCGTTCCTGCGGTTCCTGCAGCCTCGGCGCTACTTGGCCGCGGGCGCGCCGGCCGGGATCTTGGCCTCGAGGAACGCCTCGATCGACGGCACCAGCGACGGCAGGTGCTCGACCAGCATGTAGTGGTTCGACCCGGGCACCACGGCCAGCCGCGAGCGCGCGACGGTCCCGAAGTCGCCCGGCACGCCGCCGCCGAGGTTCCGCACCAGCTCGACCGCGTGCTCGAGGCGCATGATGTCGCCGTCGCCAACCACGATCAGGGTCGGCGCCTGGATCGACTTGACCTGCTTGGCCGGGATGTCGGTGAAGCTCCGGTTCATCTGCTTGACCTTCGCGACGAGGCGCGGGAACTCCGCCGGCTTCGGCGCGGCCTTGACGTAGGCGTCCTTGATCGGGGTGTTCTCGAACGCCTCGGGGGTGATCGTATCGATCATCTCGAGCGTGCCCGGATGGAACCCGGCGCGCTCGGTGACCGGCGAGACGAGCACGAGCTTGCCGACGCGCTTGGGGTGGCGCAGCGCGAGCTGGAACGCGACGCCGGAGCCCATGCTGTGGCCGAGCACGTCGGCCTCGGTGATGCCGAGCTGGGCGAGCAGCGCCGCGGTGTCATCGGCCATCTGTGCGATCGTGAGTGGCCGATCGATGTCCGCGGTGTGCCCGTGCGCCTGCTGCTCGATCGCGATGACCTGGCGGTGCGCCGCGAGCGCCGGCAGGATCTTGCCGAAACACGCGTCGACCGTGCAGAAGGCGCCGTGGAGCAGGACGAGCGGGCGGCCCTTGCCGTGGACCTCGTAGTACATCTCGAGGCCGTTCACCTTGGCGTACTTGCCGGTGACCTTCGCGGGCCTGGCCGACGGGCTGGCGGGCTTCGACGGCGCGGCCTCGGCGGTCAGCGCGGTGGAGAGGACGGCAGAAAGGAAGAACGTGGTGGCGAGCTGAAACGTGCGCATGCCAGCACGACGAACCAGCGCCCCGCGGATCGACACGCGGCGAGATCTTTTTCGCGATCGGCTCCACAGGCGAGGAGTTCCGGGCACTTGCTGAGCGATTTCGAGATATCGTGGTGGGCCATGAGAGTCGTCGCTGTGGCAGGTCTGGCGTTTGGGCTGCTCGGTTGTGGTCGCGGCCTCGCGCCGCGCGACCCACACGACGTCGCGCGCAGCGCGCTCGCCGATGCCGCGGGCGACGAAAGCGCTCTCAGGGATCTGCTCGCGGACTCGGTCACGCAGGGTGGGTTGTGGTTCGCCGATCCGACGTGCGCCGCGGAGTTCGCCGAGCCCGGCGAGATCGGCAAGCCGCGCCTCGCCGCGTTCGCGCGCTGCCTGCGCGGCCTGCACCTGCAGCCCAGCTCCCGCGAGCACGCGCTCGGCGATGTCGTGGTGATGACCTACGCTCCCGGCTTCGAGGTCGCCGCGCGGGTGATTCAGGAGGCAGCGGGTCCGCGGCTCACCTGGATCGGCTACGTCGGCCGCCGCGATCTCGCCGACGACCTGCCGACGATCTCCGCGGAAGCGCTCGAGGGCCTGCGCACGAGCGGCCATCGCCACGACC
This sequence comes from Kofleriaceae bacterium, assembly GCA_051952595.1. Classification (GTDB taxonomy): domain Bacteria; phylum Myxococcota_A; class Polyangia; order Haliangiales; family Haliangiaceae; genus JABFXX01. The sequence continues at coordinate 1,145 of JBQCJR010001068.1, read as the reverse complement.
CACTCGATCCCGCGGTCGCCGGCACCCTCGCGCCGGCGGGCGACGCGACGTGGCTCAAGGTCTGCCTCGACGAGACCGGCGCCGTGGTCGGCGCGCGCCCCGACGAGACCACCTCGCTCGCGGCCTCCACCGCGTTCGAGGCGGCGGTGCGAAGCTGGCAGTTCCGGCCGTTCACCCTCGAGGGCCGCGCGATCCCGGTGTGCTCGATGGTGTACATGGTCCACCCGTCGGACCGCGCCCCGGTGACGGAGACCCTGCCGTTGCCGCCGCCCCCGTCGCGAGGCAAGCACCCGATCGTGTTCGCCGAAGGCTCCGGTCGCGAGCTGGTCGAGGCCAAGCGCATCCAGGGCCAGGTCGCGATCAAGCCCGATGCGGAGACCGCGACGGCGATCCAGCGCTCGAAGCAGCGCCGGATCCGCGGGGTCTTCCGCGTCTGTCTCGACGAGACCGGCAAGGTCGAGTCCGTGCTGCCGAAGCGCTCGACCGGGTTCGCGAGCTACGATCGAGACCTGATCGCCCACATGCACCAGTGGGTGTACTCGCCGTTCCTGGTGGATGGTCAGCCGTTCCCGGTGTGCACCATCGTCGAGTTCCTCTACCGGCAGCGCTGAGGGCTCGCCCATGTTCTTCGGCCGCAGAGCCAAGATCCGCAAGGCGGTGACCCGCGCGCTCGCCCGCGTGGAGCACGAGACGGACGTCGCCGACCACGCGCCGATCGAGGCGCTGGCGCCCGCGCTACAACCCGCGGCGTTCGGCTCGCTGGCGCTCGCGCTGTACGACGACGAGCGCTACCCCGCGGCGAAGATCAGCCTCGATCGCGCGCTCGCGATGGAGCCCGATGCCGTCGAGCTGAACGAGCTGGCGGCCGCGCTGGCCAGCGAGCTCGGCCTGGTCGACGAGAGCATCGCCGCGCAGCGCCGCGTCGTGGCGGCCCGCCCCACCGATCCGAAGGCGATCGCGGCGCTGGCCGAGCGCCTGCTCGCCGACGAGCGGATCGAAGAGGTCATCGAGCTGCTTCGCCCGCTGCGCCGCCTCGCGGATCCCACGCTCGAACGCGTGCTCGCCGAGGCCCTCCACGTCGCGGGCGAGCACGCGGAGTCCCTCGAGATCCTCGACGAGGTGTGCGCCTACTACGACGCGCAGCT
>JBQCJR010001067.1:0-10905 GCA_051952595.1 Kofleriaceae bacterium | reverse complement strand
TCGGGGCGGCCGCGGCCGCCGGCACGGTCGACATGCTGTGCAGCACGATCGAGACGGCACGGGACAGCTCGCGCAGGTCCTTCTCCGCCTTCGTCCACGCCGCTTGCGCATCGACGAGACCTCGGTTCGCGACCTCGTATCGCTCGCTCGCGAGGCGCCATCGTTCGACGGCTTGTGCGCACAGCACGCCGAGCGCGGGGGGGATGATGATGGGCTGTTGCATCCCCCAGGTGTACCGCCGTCGAGATCGTCCGTGCGATTTTCGTGCGCGCCCGGGGATCAATCGATGACCCCCGAGGAGCGGTGGGCGCAGCTCGAGCGACGGGTGAGAGCCATCGTCGCCGAGGCTCCCTCGGACTGGCGTCCGTTCGTCGCCGCGCTGACCGAGCTGGTCGCCGAGGTCTCGGACGATGCCGCGCTCCGGCGCCGTCTGCTCGGCCTCGTGGCCCAACTGCTGTTCGACCTCTACAGCTCTACAGGATGACGCCGAACATCAACCCGAGGAGGAACACCGCGGCGTTTCCTCCGTCGTCCTTCACTTCCTTCGTCTCCTCGTGCTCACAGCTCGACCCCGTCTCCGCGTAGATGTCCTCGTCGATCACCTCGTCGACGGGCTCGACAACCACCGCGGCCGGCTGGTGCACCGCGATCGGCGCACGCACTGCACAACCCCCGAGGACCCCCGCAACCACAACCGCAAGCAGATGGCTTCGCATGGCCCCAGCGTCGTGCAGTCGCTGTGCCGCGCGCAAGTAGCGAACGCGCGGTGCGGCGTGTATCGCGCCGACGACAGTACGAGCGCCGGATTGGTGCGCTGGCGCCACGACAGATCCCCCAGCGCTGGCCCAACGAGGCCAGCGAGCGGGACCCGTTGATCACGGCGACCCAAGGGGCTCCCCCTCCGCCCACCCTCCGGGGCCTGGCTTCCCGGGGTGGCGGAAAGCGGCGCGTCCGATGCGAGGAGAAGGAGAGGAGAAGTTCAACGCGTCTCACATCGCCGGGGATCGGTCAACCTGATCAACCGCACAGGTCACTCATCCCGTGCGCTGGTCTCGGCTTGACAACAGCCGAATCCAGTTGCGCCCGGGCGGGATAGGCGGGATGGTCGAAGTCAAGCCGAAAAGCGAATCCCCCGAAGGCGCCAACCTCCGGGGGACTCTTGAGCACGGACCGCCTAACCGGTGCCGCACCCCAAACCTAACACGTACGATCCCGTCCGCGACTACGCCGAGCGAGCGTCCAGCTCGTCTCTGAGCGCGTTTGCGCCTGGGGGTGGTCAGCTGGTCCTCGACGGCCATGCGGGCCAGCTGGGGCTCGATGGGTGCACGTACGCGCCGGAACAGAGCCCCGCGCCGGAACCGAGCCCCGAAGGGGCGAGCCCATACCTCGGTCCACCACACCGACTTTCGCCGGCCGGCCTGACTGCGCCCGTGGTAGCGTCGCCGCGGGACCCCGAGTGCTGGGACCGCGATTCCGTCGACGAGACGAGGGACAGAGACACACCGCCCGATCCTGTACCACAGTCACGTCGCAGAATCTTTAATTATGTCAACGACTTAGACGATACCAGACCTCGCCAGCTCGAGCTACCCGTCGAATCCTGGGAGACCTCGCCGCAGCTGTCGCTCTGGAGCCGACTCGACGTCGCCCACAACCTCCTCGCGGGCGGGGAGTGGGACCGGGACGCGAAGTGCCAGCGGACGCGCTACACCGCGCGCGCCGACGTCCACATCCATCGGCACTCGTCGGCGACCTGGTCGACGCGGGGCCTGATCGCCTGCGACCGCTGGACGTGTCCGTCCTGCGGTCCGCGTCGCGCTCGCGCGACGAGCAGCCGGCTCGCCGTCGCGATGGAGCGACACCAGCGCGACGCGTGGCATGACGTCTGGATGTTGACGCTCGCGCCGCCGCACTACGCGGCCGACGCGGGCGAGCTGGTTGTCGAGCGCCTCTACCGCGCGACGGAGATCCTGTGGCGCAAGAACGCGTGGCGGCGATTCGCCGCACAACATGGCGTCGTCGGCCGCGTACGCGTGCTCGATGCGACGCACGGGGGCGCCAACGGCAGTCATCCTCACTTCCACGTCGCGTTGTTCGTCGAGCGTGCGCTCATGCCGACAACGTGGACGCCGAGCGCCCGAGCGCGCCGCGGCCGCGTCCGCTTCGGTGCCACCGATAGCGACCTCGTCGAGAGCCTCGTTCGCGCGCTGACTGCGCCCGCGCCCGTTGATGGCTCCTCTCTCACCTCGTCGCTGCTGTCGACTATCCAGCCGTTGCGGATGGCGGCCCGCGACACGAGAGCCGCGTATCTCGACGAGCTACGTGTTGACCTCCTCGACGCGTGGGAGGCTTCGTGTCGCGAGGCCGGCATCCCGATAGAGCAGCACGCCGCGTTCCGCTCCCGGTCTCTCCTGCTGTCTCCGTCGGAGGACGCGGCTAGCTACTTCGTGAAGTGGGGCCTCGCCGACGAAGTCGGCGCGCCGACGAACAAGCAGCGCTCGCACCTCCGCTTGCTCGACTTGGTCGCCGCCGGCGTCGACCGCGCCGGCGACGTCTACCGCGCGTGGCGTCGTGCAGTGCACGGGCGCACGTGGGTCACCGGCCTCGGCGACATCTGCACGCGGCTCGGCGTGACGGACGACGACGCAACTGCGTACCTCGCCGAGCTGCGCCGCCGACGCGAGCGCCAGCTCGAGCTGGCCGGCACCCCGGCGCTCGTCGTCCCGGAGCTGTCGCTCGTCGTCAAGTCGCACTTGTTCCCCGCGGCTCTGCGCCTTGGTTGGGAGCATGTGTTCGCGCTCTGCGACCAGCTCGCCGGCGCGCACGGCGCCGACGACGTGCAGGCCGAGCTAGACCGCGTTTTGTGGCGACACCTCTCGTCGTCACAGGGTCCGCCTAACCGGACAGGAGACACATCATGAACCGCAGATATCAGACATGCCGACGCTGCTACGCGCTCTTGCGCCCCTCTGAGGTCATCAACCGGATCTGCTTTCGGTGCGAACGCATCGAGGCGGAGCAGGCCGAGCGCCTCACGACCGAGGAGCGGAAGTCCACGCACCTCGACGGCCAGCATGTGACTCGCGTGCAGCGAGTCATCTGGCAACCCGACGACGACCGCCGCATCCGCAGTGCGACCATCATCGGCCGGGGCCTCGTCGATGTCGCTGGAGGCGGTCGCTTCCACGGCCTCGTCATCATGCCGCAGCTGTCGCCGGGCACGCCGCTCGTCGACCTCACGCACGCGTCGGCGTCTGTCGTCGTCTGGGAGCGCTCGTCGAGCCGCTTCGTCGCCGTGCCGCTGAACACGGAGGCCGAATGAGGGACCGCGGCCAGAAGCTGCTGGAGCGTGGGACGGCATACGCGGACCGAGCGCTCGACGCCAACGAGCGCGGGTTCTCGATGGTGGCGGGCTACGAGCTGCGCGGGGTGCTCGAAGCACTGCCCTCGTCGGGCAAGCAGCTGCTGAGGATGTTGCTCGCCGAGGCGTTCGTCATGGGCTACGAGGCCGGGTGCGAGGACGGCGGTCCGCGGTCAAGGACGGTGCGCAAGTGATCATCGTCGTCGCGCACGCCCACCAGGAGGAGCTCGCCGCGCGGGACGACTACGAGCGCGCGTATCGACGCATGTGCGCGCTGGATGTCGAGCTGTGGCGTTCTCGGCCGGCGAATCGTCGCCTGCCGTGGAGCGAGCACACGTGGCGTCTCTTTGCCGCGCGCTGCGCGTGGCTTGAAAAGTGGGGCGTGTTGAAGCGCGCCATCGACCGGCACACGAGGTGGTATCGCGCGCATCACCGCGCGCGGATGCCGCTGCTGATGCACATCAACTGACCGACATCTCCGCGGGCGCCCCGAAATCTCTCGACGGCGCCCGCGGACAGCACGCTTGCTTCCGATGGTCGTAACCGGCCGCCCACGGTCCCATCGGCAGTTACATGCGGCATGCCGCATGTTGTCGGACTCGTTCGACGGTCCGCGGCCGCGCGTTCGCCGTGCGTTCGCGAACGAGCGCACCGTTGGATGGCCGTCGGCGTCACGCCATGCTCGGAGTCAAATGCCGACGTGGGAGCAGGCTGTCTCGATGGCGATGTCGCGCGCCGGCGACGGTCGCACGCCGAGCGGCTATCCGCGGATCAGCAACCTCGATGCCTCGGGCCTGGTTCTGTTCGCGCGCGAGGTCGCGGCCTACGCCGCGAAGCGAGGCACGCCGATCGCGTTCGATTGGTACGCGATGTCGCTCCCCGCTCTCGGCTGGTTCGCGTCAGGCGACAGGTTCAAGGTCGACGCGAAGCACCAGGCGGCCGAGTACACCGCGAGCGCGCAGCTCTGGCTCGCGCTCCAACAGATGGCTCGGCAGCTCGACGAGAGCGGCGTGCCGTTCTCGTTGGTGCGCGACGTCACCGGCACGACGGCGACATACAAGCAGCTCGCGGAGGACGCGTGGCGACAGATGCGGCGCGAATCGCCGGCCGAGGCGAGCAAGGCGCGCTCGTCGAGCAAGCGATCGAGCGCGCCACGCTTCGACGCGCGACAGCACTTCGACGCCGGCGAGGTGCATGGCCGACAGCAAGCGCCGGCAGAGCCAGAGCCACCAGCACGCGGCGGGGGATCAGGCGCAGGGATTCTCCTGCTCCTGGTCGGACTCGCTTTCATGGATGACTGAGGAGACACAATGCCCCGTCGAGATTCGAGAGGACGTTTCATCAAGGGCTCGGGCTCGGGTTCGGGCCGCTCGCGCTCGCGCTCGCGTTCGAGCACGTCGACCGCGCTGGTGCGCACCGGGACGACGAAGCCGATCGTGATCCGGCAAGCTGTCGCGGCGCCGGCAAGGCGTCGCGGTGGTCGACGATCGTTCGGCTCTGGCGGAGGAGGGCGCATGCCGCTCAAGGTCAAGGGCGAGCTGGGCCTGTGGGGCTCGCTGCTCGGGTACCTGAGCGTGAACAAGGCCGACACGTACGCGCAGATCCCGACGACGGGCAAGCTCCCCCGCGAGATCGTGATCGGCCTCGGTCTGCACCTCGTGAGCAAGAAGAACAAACACATCGATCGCGCCTCGGCCGCGGCTCTCTCCGTCGGTGGTTTCAAGCTCGGCGAGCAAGGCTACAAGGTGAGCGGCTGGGACGGCGACGACGACTGATCAACCGTCGAGGAGGATGCACATGTCCGACTACTTCAACTTCGCCGGGCTCGACGTCGACGAAGATCCCGAGTCGTTCTCGCGCTCGTTCAGCGGCTACGGCGAGAACTGCGGCGGTGCGTTCGATGTCAGCGTCGACGACGCTGCGCGTGCGCTGCTCGCACAGCAAGCCTTGATGGGATTCTCCCTGAACCCGTTTAAGGTCGTGAAGAAGGTCGCGCAGGGCGCGACGCGTGCGGCCTACAACCTCGCGCGCGGCAAGCGCCCGTGGGCCGCGGTTGGCCCGAGCGGGAAACCGATGACGCCGACCGACGTACGTCAAGCGGCGCTCCGTGCGGGCCTGCCCCCGCCCGAGCCGGGGCAGGACGCGTACGCGCAGCAGGATCCGTACGCGCAGCAGCCGTACGCGCCGGGACCGCTGCCCCCGCCCATGACGGACGCGGAGTACGCGCAGCTGTATCCCTACGGCCCTCCGATGATGGGCGGGTCGCCGCGGCGACGACGGCGCTAGCTGGCGATGCCAGCAGCGCGCTCGCGTCGTGGCGAGCACGCGGCACGATGGGGCCCGCGACTCGCGGTCCTCGACAACGACAACGACAACCGAACGCGGAGGAACACGCGATGCTGATGGGAAACCCCTTCGACCTGGAGATCCTCTCCGGTCTCGACCAGATGGACGATGGCATGTACGGCGACGACCCGAGCGCCTTCAACATGCTCGCCGGGTACGGCGGCGAGCCCGACCCGCAAGCGCTCATGGGGGCGCTGATGGGCGCGGGCTATGACCCGTACACGGCCGCGGCGATCATGGGCCTCAACCTGAACCCGCTGTCGTGGGTCAAGAAGGGCGCGCAGGGCCTGACGCGCGGCCTGTACAACGTCACGCGCGGCAAGGCGCCGTGGGCAAGGGTCGCCGCGCCGGCGGCCGCCGCGGGCGCGCTGCTCGCGGCGCGCGCCGCTCAGTCTCCGATGGCCGCGCCGCAGCCGCTGAACGCTCTCGTCTCGGCGGTGCCGGGCGCGAGCGCGCGCGGGGGCAAGGTGCAGCCGCTCGGCTTCACGAACGGCGTCTTCAACGCGACCTCCGGCACGACGATCACCGTGCGCGCGCGGCCGCAGCGACCGCTCCGTGGCGGTCGCCTCGTCGGTAGCTTCGCGCGACAGGGCGCCTCGGCAACCGGGCTGCTTACGCTGGTGTCGCTGTTCGTCGGCACCGACGGCCAGCTCCTCTCGGGTGACCCGATCTCGTTCGACGCGCTCGCGCCGAACGCCTTCGGGGTCGGCGTCAACCTGACGCCGGCCGCGGTCGGCCAGGAGATCGTGGCCACCGTCGCGATCAGCGGCGCGCCGACGATGACGGACAGCGTGACCTTCAACCTGACCATGTTCGGGATGTCGATCGGGTAGGCGATGAACGAGAACACGACTCCGTCGGCGGCGTCTTCCGATGCGGTGGATGTGCTCGTCGAGGTGCTGCGTCCGATCCACGCGCTCGCAGTGGCACAGGTGCACCTCCACTGCACGCAGCCGACGGCGCCGCACTGGCAGGCCGTCGCGAACTCGTGCGAGTTCGTGCTCGCAGTGCTGACCGGCGATGTGCCGACCGCAGCGATCGCGACCGAGCAACCTCCTGTGTCGCGCGGCGATGGTGGCGAGCAGCCACGCTCTCCGGGCGAGCAGATCACCACGACGACGAGGTAGCAGTGCACATCCACATCCGAATCCCTCGCCACCCGCTCGCGGTCCGCGAGGCACTGATGGGGCTCGACGCGCTCGGCGTGCCGCGCGTCGTGTCGCGAGGCACCGGATCGTGGGTGTCGATGCGTGTCGATAACAACAAGCCCGCGCTGAACCAAGCGCTCGAAGCGCTCGTCAGGATCAACGTGCTGCTGATGCGCGCGTGGCGCGAGCTCGGGCGTCCCGTGCCGTCGATCTACGACGCCGCGAGAGAGGGGTTCCGGTACGTCCAGGAACCCCAGGGGCGCGAGTGGTGGCAGACGTGGCTGGACAACGTCGCCACGCTCGAAGGTGACTGCGAGGACATCGCGTGTCACCAGGCGGCCTACTATCGTCTCCACGACCTTCCGGCCAGCGCGACGACGAAGCGCACCGGCCGGACGGTCTACCACGCGGTCGTGCGCCACCCCGGCGGCGCGATCGAAGACCCGTCCCTCCCGCTCGGCCTGGCCGAGTGGCGCATGCGTCGAGCGCTGGCGAGGACGAGGAAGGACCTTCTCCATGGCGCAGCACCGGCTCCCTAGGGGCGTCTACGTGACCGTGCGTCGCGATCCAGATGGCATCTGGCGCGGCGAGCTTCGCTTCAATCTGACCGATGGTGGAACCGGGTTTCGGGTCTCGGGCACCGACGAGGGCACCGGCGGCGGCCCCGGTGCAGCACTACAGCGCGCCGTCACAACCGCGAACGCGCTCACCTCGAACCCGGTCATCGCGAACATGCTGCCGCCCGGAACGGTCGCGGCCATCTCCGCGGTGCGCACTCTCGCGCGCGCAGCGAAGCGCGGCAAGCTCGGCCTGCACATCAACGGGAAACCGCTCTACAAGCACTTCAGCGGCGTGCTCGGCAAGCTCGCCAAGGCGCTGCACGGCGACAAGAAGAAGGGCTCACCGTCGCTGTCCGGTGGGCCTCCGCTGCAACTCGTCGACGGCCGCAGAGGAGGAATCGATGTCTGAATGGGAGCGTCTGAAGAAGCTGGAGGAGCTGCGCCCGAGTCAGTATGGGCAGTCGCTCGAGGTGATGCAGGTGACGAGCGTGGGCGCCGTCGGCACCGTCGTCATCGCGAAGGACGTCGTGCGCTGGCGCGGCGACACGTGGGACGTGCGCCCCTGGCGCGTCTATCTCGCGCCGTGGCAACCGCGCGGCGACATCGGGATCGGCACGCCGCTGCGGCCGGTCGACTACGCGACGCCGACGCCCTGGAACGAGCCGCCGGACAACTTCAGCAACATGGTCTCGATCACGACGTATGCGCGCGTGCAGTTTGGCTCGGGCGGAGTCACGCATACGGCCTACGTCGACTGGCCAGTGAGAGGGTTGCTGTTCGGCGTGTCCGGCTCGGCTATCCAGGTCGACGGCGTCGGCCAGTACATCCAGCCCGACGGGTCGGCGAACGTCGAGACGGTCCGGCTGCCGATCCTCGCCGGGTCGCTCGCGCCCGAGCCTGGTGGCGGTGACTCCGCTGCGCCGGCGACGTACACCTATCGTCGACAGCTGCGCAGACGGGAGGATGCCGAGTGGATGTTCCAGGTCCCTCCGTTCGCGCGCACGTTCACGCCTCTCCTGCGGGCGAATCCCGTCTCGTCGCCGCAGATCACGATCGAGGTGCTCGACGGCCCGCAGGGGCGCGTCGAGTCCTCGTGGTTCTACTCGTCGCAGGACATGATCCCGATGGAGCCGTTCCCTGTCAGTCAGCAGGGGTGCGATGTCCGAATCGCGATGACCGGCGCGCCGGCCGGCACCGAGGTCGGTTGCATGTTCCACCTCGACCTCTGAGCCATGCGGAAGAAACCGATCGGATGGGACGTCGACGAGCGAGGGGGAGTCCGTCCCCTTCGTCGCCGGCCGCGCGCCCTGGCCGCTGCCGCGAGCTCGCGCCGGCCGCGGCCGCAGCTGATCGAGCGGGTCGATCGCGAGAAGGCCCGGGACGAGTTGGCGCGGTGGGGCAAACGGTTCGGCGATGTGCTCGTTGCGCCGATCGAAGTTGTCGACGCGATCATCCGTCGACTCGGAGGACTGCCGCGCGCGTTGCTGATCGGAGGCGCGCTCTACTACGTCACCACCCGCAACGGCCGAAACCGGAGGAGGTAGCGTGGCCCGTCCGCCCGTCAGACCCTACAAGACGACGCCGCTCGGCGAGTACGGTGCGATCCGGACCGACCCTGCCAAGGCGAGCTGCGGCATCGGCAAGCACCCGTGCCGCCACCAGGGCGTCGACCTGGTCGGCGAGCCCGGCACAGTGGTGCAGGCACCGTGCGATGGTTGGGTCATCGTCTCGCAGGCGACGAACAACCCGCCATTCAGCGGCTACGGCCCGAGTGTGGTGCTGTTCGCGCACGACGACAGCACGCGCACGCGCCGCTTGCCCGGCGAGTACGAGCCGCGCTCGCTGCGCTACTCGTTGCTCGGCCACCTCGACCCGGCCGAGCTGCGCTACCAGGTGCCCTACAAGCTCGCGGAGTCGACGCTGGTGCAGTCGATTCGACAGGCGGCCGGCGCAGCGACGACGCCGCGCCTGAATCCCGACTGGACGCTCCGCGAGGACGGAACGCTCGAACGCGTGAGCGACTGGCCGTCGTGGGCACGGCCGGTCAAGGAGGGCGAGTGGCTCGGCAAGATCGGCGGTGCTCGACACGTGCACTGGGAGGTCCGCTCCCAGCCGCTAGGGGGCGACGCCGCTCGCCTCGATCCGCGGGGGTGGCTGTCGGCGCACGACAGCTCCCAGGATTGGGAGCACGCTCCACCGTCCCCGGTACGGCCGACGAGGGGCGGGGGAGGGATAGCGTTGTTGCTCGCCGGCCTCGGCTGGCTCATGTTCGAGGATCGCTAAGGAGGCCTCGATGCCGTGGATGCCGCGCTCGACGTTGGTTGGAAAGCTGCGAGAACACCGACCCGATCACCTTGTCGTGTTCTGCGCCGACGACGATGAACCGACGAGGATCAACTGCCTCACGGTCCGAAACTGGGCACAACGCGTGATGAAGACCCTCGCCGAGCTGCGATGGGATCGCCTTGAGCTACGCGACAAGAAAGGCGGGCTGCTCGTCAAGCACGAGCGCGGCCCCGAGGACGATCCTCCACCGACCGAGCTGGAGGGCCTCGCGCCAACGCGTGAGGTGTCGTCCGCGACCGGGTTCTTGTCGCTCGTCCTGAAGGCGCAAGACCTGGTGCTGCAGCGGCACAACGCGACGATCCAGCCCGTGATCGATGTGCTGTTCAAGCTCGTCGACGTGTCGATGCGGCGGCTGGACCTGTCGGAGAAGCAGTACGAGCACGCGCTCAAGGTCAATGGCCAGCTCACCAACGACCTGATGCGCGCGCACGCTGCCGCGGCGCGTGGCAATGCGGCCGAGGAGGAGTCTCTGTCCGGTGGCATGGTCGAGAGCCTGCTGCCTGCGATCGTGGAGTCCGTCATGGACCGCAGCGACGAGCCGCGCCAGCGCGAGCGTGAGCGTGAGCGACCCCGCGATCGCCGCGACGCGAGAAAGGCTAACGAGTCGGCGGGGGCGGGTCCGGCGTCACATCGAGAATCGCGCCCGTCCGGTCGGACGCAGTAAGCACGCGACCGATGGCGGCGTGCAGTGCAGCCATCTCGGGCGGGTGGGCTTCGAGGTTGACTTCGACCGTCTGCACGCCGACCGCGGTTCGCACGGGGATCTGGATGGTCAACGTGCACACGTCATCGTCGGCGCGATAGCGAACGCCGGTGCACCAGTGAGGCAGGTCGTACACCACGTTGCCCGAGGCGAGCGGTTGACCGTCGGAGCCGTACAGGGGACTCACGCGCCCTCGCTGGGCATGCCCGGCCACAACATATTGCCCTCGCTATCGGTCGGCGAGCCGGCCTGCATCCAGGCCATGATCGCGTCGGCCGGGGGCATCTCGTGCGGGACCTCCGGGGGCGGCGAGCTCGGGGCGGCCGCGGCCGCCGGCACGGTCGACATGCTGTGCAGCACGATCGAGACGGCACGGGACAGCTCGCGCAGGTCCTTCTCCGCCTTCGTCCACGCCGCTTGCGCATCGACGAGACCTCGGTT
>JBQCJR010001066.1:0-4066 GCA_051952595.1 Kofleriaceae bacterium | reverse complement strand
GAGGGCGTTTGGTGATATGAGAAGACTGGTTGGCGTTTGCGCGCGCGCAGCCTCGATACGTTCTTAGCGTTCAGTATGGCGGAGCCGTCGGCGGCGGCACCGGCGACGATCTTCGAGACACGAGGGCGCATGGGCGAAGCGCAGCCTGCAACGCGTGTTCCGGCGGCGCAATGGCTCCACGCGCGCGCGGAGTGGAGTGGGGGAAACTGAAGGCGCGTCGTCACGCTCGAACGCGCGACTGCTCGCGCGCGACGTAGTGAACGGCGGCGGCGAGCCCGATCGCCGCGGTGAGCACGGCCGCCGGCAGCGCCCACCGCGGCGCCGCGAACGCGATCGCGATCGCGGTGAACTGCGCCACGGTCGCGACCTTGCCGATCGGGTCGGCGTGCAGCTCGCTCGCGGGGCGGTGGCGCACCAGGTACACCGCGACCAGCGGCACGAGCACCAGCTCGCGCGCGCCGATCAGCGCGATCAGCAGGAGGTCGCCGGTGTGGGCCCACAACGCGCCGAGCACGATCGCGACGAAGATCTTGTCGACCAGCGGATCGAGCCAGCCGCCGATCGCCGGGTGCGTGTGGCCGCGCCGCTGCATCCACCGCGCGACCCTGCCGTCGGCGGTGTCGGTCAGCGCGGCGACCGCGAGCAGCGTCAGCGAGGCGACCGGGTCGCCGTAGGCCCACACCAGCGCGAGGGCGAGCGGGATCCGCGACAGCGTGAGCGCGTGGGCGAGCCACATGGCAAGACCTCTCAGTCCCCACCATTCCATGCGCGTGCCGGCTCGCAAGCCGGCGTTTTCCCGCATACTGCACGGCCATGAAGCTTCATCTCGCGTTCCTAGGCCTCGCGCTGGCCGTCGCGCCGGCCAGCGCCAAGGGGCTGACGATCGACGACATGCTCGCGATGCAGCGCGTCGGCGATCCGGTGGTCTCGCCCGATGGCAAGTGGGTGGTGTTCTCGGTGCGCGACACCGACTTCGACGCCAACCGCGGGCGCTTCGATCTATGGATCGCGAGCGTCGATGGCGCGGTCCCGGCGCGCCGGCTGACCACCCACCCCGAGAACGACACCGACGGGCGGTGGTCGCCCGACGGCAAGTGGGTGTACTTCCTGTCGTCGCGCAGCGGCTCTTCGCAGGTGTGGCGGATCGCGCCGGCCGGCGGCGAGGCCGAGCAGGTGACCAAGCTGCGGGTCGACCTCAACGGCTTCAAGCTGTTCCCCGACGGCAAGCGGCTGGTGATCACCGCCGACGTGTGGCCGGACGCGCGCTCGATCGCCGAGTCGGTCAAGCGCGACGAGGACAAGGCCCGGTCGAAGATCAAGGCGAAGGTCTACGACCAGTTGCTGTTCCGCCACTGGGACCAGTGGGAGGATGGCAAGTACTCGCACGTGTTCGTGTGGACCCCGCCCGAGCTCGGCGGCAAGGTCGACGACGCCAAGAACCTGACCCCCGGCCAGCAGACCGACTCGCCGACCCACCCGTTCGGCGGCATGGACGAGATCTCGATCTCGCCGGACGGCAAGACCGTCGCGTTCGTCGCGCGGACCGGCGGGCGCGAGACGGCGTGGAAGACCAACACCGACGTGTTCCTCGTCCCTTCGGCCGGCGGCGCCAAGCCGGTCGCGCTCACCGCCGGCAACCCGGCGTACGACTTCGAGCCGTCGTACTCGCCGGACGGCAAGTCGATCGCGGTGCGCATGATGAAGCGCCCGGGGTTCGAGGCGGATCGCGAGCGGATCGGCGTGTACGACGCCGCGACCCGCAAGCTGCGCGTGGTCACCGAGGGCTGGGATCGCTCGGCGAGCGAGATCTCGTGGAGCAGCGACGGGCGGACCATCTACACCTCGGCGGACAACGTCGGCAATCACTCGCTGTTCTCGATCGACGTCGCGACCGGCGCGGCGCGCACGATCGTCGAGAAGGGCACCAACGCGGCGCCGCGGGTCGCCGGCGATCGGCTGGTGTTCGTGCGCGACACCCTGCGCTCGCCGGCCGAGCTGTACACGGTCAAGCCGGACGGCACGGACCTGCGGCCGCTGACCGCGATCAACACGGGCCGGGTCAAGAACATCGAGTTCGGCGAGTACGAGCAGTTCTCGTTCAAGGGCGCCAAGGGCGACACGGTCTACGGCTACGTGATGAAGCCGGCCGGGTTCCGCGGCGGCAAGGCGCCGGTCGCGATGCTGATCCACGGCGGCCCGCAGGGCAGCTTCGGCGATCACTGGCACTACCGGTGGAACCCGTCGGTCTACTCCGGCCACGGCTACGGCGTGGTGTTCATCGACTTCCACGGCTCGACCGGCTACGGCCAGGCGTTCACCGACGCGATCAGCGGCGACTGGGGCGGCGCGCCGTACGAGGATCTGATGCTCGGCCTCGACGCCGCGCTCAAGAAGTACACGTGGCTCGATGGCTCGCGGATGGCCGCGCTCGGCGCGTCGTACGGCGGCTACATGATCAACTGGCTGCACGGCAAGACCGACCGGTTCAAGGCGCTGGTCTGCCACGACGGTAACCTCGACGAGCGGATGGCCTACTACGATACCGAGGAGCTGTGGTTCCCCGAGTGGGACCACGGCGGCGTGCCGTGGGACAAGCCGGACGGCTACACCAAGCACAACCCGATCGATCACGTGAAGAACTGGAAGACCCCGACGCTGGTGATCCACGGCGGGCTCGACTACCGCGTGGTCGACACCCAGGGCATGTCGACGTTCACCGCGCTGCAGCGCAAGGGCATCCCGAGCCGGTTCCTGTACTTCCCCGACGAGAACCACTGGGTGGTCAAGCCGCAGAACTCCAAGCTCTGGCACGACGAGGTGCTGGCCTGGCTCGATCGCTGGACCAAGCGCTGATCAGCTGTCGCGCACCGGCCGGCGCGTGAGCACCAGGTCGGGCGTGGCGGGCTCGCGGCGCCGCGGCTCGCGCTCCTCGCGCGGGTGGACCGGCAGTTTGCGGATCAGCGGCTCGTCGATCGCCGCGAGGTCGTGGGGCGCGGGGCCGTTGAGCACGCGGCCGTAGGGATCGAACCGCGAGCCGTGGCACGGGCAGTCCCAGGTCTTCTCGCCGGGGTTCCACTGCACCACGCCGCGCAGGTGCGGGCAGCTCGCAGAGCGCAGGTGACAGCTGCCGTCCTGCGCGCGGTACGCCGCGACCAGGTGGAGGCCGTGGCGGACCACCGCGCCCTGGCCGAGCGGGATCTCGTCGAGCGACGACACGTCGCCGCCGCGCAGCCAGTCGGTGTACGGCGCGGTCGACTGCGCGGCCTCTCGCACCAGCGCGCCGAGCGCGTGCAGGTGGCTGCGCCGCGGATCGTAGACGCGGCCCCACGCGGGGCGGTGGCCACGCATCAGCTCGGGGAGCAGCAGCCCGGCGATCGTGCCGTGGGTGAGCCCGTTGCCGGAGTCGCCGGTGACCACGTAGACGTGCTCGAGCTCGGGGCTGTGGCCGATGTGCGCCGGGCCATCGACCGGCTCGACGACCTGCGCGGACCACGCGCCGGCGACCTCGCCGACCTGCGGGATCCAGCGCCGCGTCCACGCTTCGAGCGCCGCCCACGCCGCGCCCGGATCGCCCTGGCCGGTGCGGTGATCTGCGCCGCCGACCACCAGCACCTCGCGGCCGCCCGGCTGCGAGGCGAGGCGCAAGTCGTGGTACGGGTGCGCGGTGTCCCAGAACAGCGCGTGTGGGATCGCCCCGCTCGGCAGCTCGAACGCGAGCGCGTAGGTCCGGTACGCCGCCTGGCGCAGCGCGAGCCGCAGCGGGCTGGTCATCGCGCCGTGTGTGGCGTCGACCGCGACCCGGCACAGCATCGTGCGGCCGCTCGCGATCTGGATGACCAGCGGCTGGCCGGGCACGATCGCGTCGACGTGTACACCGGTGTGGATGTGCGCGCCGGCGTCGGTCGCGGCCAGCGCGAGGCCGCGCAGGTACTTCATCGGGTGGAGCTCGGCCTGGCGCGCGAACCGCAGCGCGGGGCCGGTATCGAACGGGAGCGGCGCCTGATCGACCCGATCGACGACCAGCCCGGCGCGCCGCGCGGCGACCAGCTCCTTCTCGAGCTCTCGC
>JBQCJR010001065.1:0-9392 GCA_051952595.1 Kofleriaceae bacterium | reverse complement strand
CTCCATCCGCTCGAGGTAGTCGCGCCGGATCGCCGCCGGGTTGACCAGCATCTTGTGCGCGGTCTCGAGCGACTCGAACTGGGTCAGCCCGTCGTACGGGAACGTGCGCTCGTGTGGATCGAGCACGTGCAGCACCGAGACATCGTGGCGCTGCGCGCGCAGCCGGGCGAGCGTGGTCAGGGTCTGATCGTCGGCGTCGAACAGATCGCTCGCGAGCACGATCAGCGCGCGGCGGCGGCGCGACAGCTCGGCGATCCGCTGCAGCGCGCCGGCCGGTGATTCGTCACCGGTGCCGCCGCGGGTGATCACGCCGTCGAGCACGCCGAGCAGGTCGTGGAGGTGGGTGGTGCGGGCGCGCGGCGGCACCATCGTCTCGAGCGCGCGATCGCCGGAGGTCACCAGGCCGACCTTGTCCTGCTGCGAGATCGTCAGGTACGCGAGCGCCGCCAGCGCGAGCCCGCCGTACTCGATCTTGGACAGCCCGCCGCCGGCGAACGCCATCGACGCCGAGGCGTCGAGCACGAGGTACACCGTCAGCTGCGACTCCTGCTCGAACTGCTTGACGTAGAACCGGTCCAGCTTGCCGTACGCCTTCCAGTCGACGTGGCGCAGCTCGTCGCCGTGCGTGTACTCCTTGTGCTCGGCGAACTCGACCGACGAGCCGTGCACGTTCGCGCGGTGCAGGCCGGACAGCGCGCCCTCGACGATCACCCGCGCCTTGATCGGCAGGCTGCCGAGCCGGGCGAGCTGGGTCGGATCGATGCGTTGGGGGAGCGTCACCGGATCACCGGAGCGCTACGGCGTGATCACCGAGAGCAGCCGATCGACCAGCTCGCCCGCGCGCGTGCCCTCCGCCTCGGCGCGGTAGTTGAGGATCAGGCGGTGCTGCAGGGTGGGGCGGGCGAGCGCCGCGACGTCGTCGACCGCGACGGCGAACCGCCCGTCGAGGATCGCGCGCGCCTTGGCCGCGAGGATCAGGAACTGCGAGGCGCGCGGGCCGGCGCCCCACGACACCGCCTCGCGCACGAACGCCGGCGCGGTCGGCGAGGTCGGGCGGGTCGAGCGCGCGCGCGCGACCGCGTACTTCACCACGTGATCGGCGACCGGCACGCGGCGGACCAGGTCCTGGAGCTGGAGGATCCGCTGCGGCGACAGCACGCGCTGCAGCTCCGGCCGGTGATCGCTGGTCTGCTGGCGGACGATCTCCTCTTCCTCGGCCTCGGTCGGGTAGTCGACGTCGACCTGGAACATGAACCGGTCGAGCTGGGCCTCGGGCAGCGGATAGGTGCCCTCCTGCTCGACCGGGTTCTGGGTCGCGAACACCAGGAACGGCAGCGGCAGGTCGTGGGTGGTGCCGCCCGCGGTGACCTTGTACTCCTGCATCGACTGGAGCAGCGCGGCCTGGGTCTTGGGCGGGGTGCGGTTGATCTCGTCGGCGAGCACGAGGTTCGCGAACACCGGGCCCTTGATGAACTTGAACAACCGGCGGCCGGTGGTGTGGTCCTCCTCGAGCACCTCGGTGCCGGTGATGTCGGCCGGCATGAGGTCCGGGGTGAACTGGATCCGCTGGAACGACAGGTTGAGGGTCTCGGCGAGCGTCGAGATCAGCAGGGTCTTGGCGAGCCCCGGCACGCCGACGAACAGCGTGTGCCCGCGCGCGAACAGCGCGACCAGCAGCTGCTCGACCACCCGGCGCTGGCCGATGATCCGCTTCTCGATCTGGGCCAGGATCTGGTCGTGCGCCTCGGCGAGCTCGGCGACCGCGTCGTGATCGTTGCGCGGCGAGGGCGCCGGCACCGGCGGGGGCGTCGCGACCGCGGTCGACTCGTCGGCGAGCGGGAACGAGTCGACGTCCTCGGTCGTGACGACCGTGGACACGTCGGTATGCATGCGAGAGGGTTTCATTTCAGCTGGTCACAGGCGCTGCGCTCGCGCGCGGCGCGGGGATCGGAGGTCTGAGAGTACGCCTCGGCGAGGCCGCAGCGGGTAGTCGGATCGAACGGGCTCACGCGGAGGGCTTGCTCGAAGGCGGAGATCGCCAGGGGCCATTCATGCCTCGCCGTGCGGGCCATGCCAAGCGTCACCGCCGCCACAGCATCGTGTGGATCGGAGGCGACCAGCGGCGCGACCAGCTCGATCGCGCGCTCGTGCCGGCCCAGCTCGACCAGCGTGCGTGCCAGCTTGCCGGCCACGAACGGGTCGCCGGCGCCGCCGGCCGCCAGTGCTTTCTCGTACTCGACGGCGGCGGCCTCGAGCATGCCGCGCGCCCGCAGCATCCCGCCCAGCCGGGCGTGCTTGCGCGCCCGCGCGGCGACCTGCTCCAGCCCGACGTTCTCCGAATCGACGCCGCCCTTGTCGAACCGGATCGGCCGGCCGACCCGCGCGGCCCCACCGCCGGGGCCGTGGCCGGTCTTCAGGTGGGCGTGCCACGCCTTCTCGACCGCCGCCCAGGTCGTGCCGAGCGTCTCGGAGACCGCGCGCCGCGCGCTCTTGCCATCGCGCTGGGCGATCAGCGCGTCGCGAATGCCCTTGTAGCCGACCTTGCCGTGCAGCCAGCCGACCAGGGTGTAGACCTCGGCGTAGGCGAGCGCCGCGGCGTCCTGGCTGGGCAGCTTGGCCATCGACGGGTGCATCTCGTCGAACGTGATCAGCCGGCCCTTCTTGAGCGCGCCGGACAGCAGCGCCTGCTCGGTCGCAGACAGCTTGAGCTCGGGAGCGCCGCGCCACCGGGTCTGCTGGAACCGCGCCAGGCCCTCCTGGAGCCACACCGGCACCGCGTCGTGGGCGATCCGCGACACCAGCAGGTGGGTGTACTCGTGGGCGAGCGTGTCCATCCACGGGTAGCCGAAGATCGTCGCGCGCGGCGACACCACCATCAGCTTGTTGTACTTGGACAGCGCGATCGTCCCGGTGGTCTCGATCTCGGTCTCGGACAGCGGCGACAGCTTCGCGAGATCCGACGGCGCGCCGAGCAGCTCGACCCGGATCGGGTCCGCGGGCTGGTAGCCGAGGTCGCTGCCGATCGCGTCCCACGCGGCGTCGAGCACCTCGCCGGCCAGCCCGGCGATCGCCGCGTCGGGGCCGGGCGCGTGCAGGATGAGGAAGTGGCCACGCGGCGACGGCACCTCGACGAACGACTCGGTCACCGACAGCGTCGACGCGACGAGCTTGCGGGTCTGGCCGACCAGCCCGTCGACCGCGCCGTCCGGGAGCTTGTCGAGGAAGCGCAGGGCCCCGGCGTAGTCGCCGACCTGGAACGCGAGCTCGGCGCGCAGCCACTTGACCTCGGCGGTGTCCGGCGCGCGCTTCTCGAGATCCGCGAGCAGCAGCCGGGCGTCGTCGAGCCGCGCGCTCTGGAGGTAGCGCGCCGCCTTGATCACGTCGCCGGTGACCGTGCGATCGCGCTTGGCGGCGGCGGGGGCCGGCGCGAACAGCGCCAGCGCGGCGAGCGCGGCGAGCGCCCTCACTTGATCAGCTCCTCGTAGTAGCGCTTGATCTGGTCGTCGTAGCCATCGGGGCCCTGCTGACCCTTCTTCTTCATCGCCTCGAGCAGGTCCTCGCGGAACCGCTCGGGCGCGCGGTACTCGTCGGCGCCCGGGATCCGGATCGGCTCGTCGGCCACCGCGCCCTCCTGGGCCTGGCGCGCGGCGCTGCGCGCGCGATCCCGCGCCTTGGCGAGCGCGTCGGCGGCGGCGCGGGTGGCCTCGCGGGTGCCCGAGGGATCCTTGGCCTTCATCCGCTCGTCGGCGTTGTTCATCTGGGTCACCGCGCCGCCCAGCTTCTTGCCGAGCTCGGCGCCGGTGTTGCCGGGCAGCTCGCCGCCGAGCTGCTTGGTGCGCTCGGCGAGCCGGCGGGTGCGCTCGCGGTTCATCGCCTCGCGGCGGCGCAGCCGCTCGAGCGCGCGCAGGTCGTCCGCCGACATGATCTGCTCGGGCCGCGGCGACAGCGCCTGCAGCTCGCCGATCAGCTCGCGGGCGAGCGGGCGCGCCTTGCCCACCTGATCGAGCGCGTCGGCGGTGGCGTCCGCCCACTTCGACTTCGGATCGTCCTCGAGCGCCGCCTCGAGCTCGCCGGCGATCGTGTCGAGGCTCTGCTTGGCCTGGTGGGCCATGCCGAGGCCCTCGGCGAGATCGCCGTCGGCGACCATGGTCTCGACGTCGTTGAGCCGGCGCTGGACGATATCGAGCTCCTCCTTGGCGAACGGCGTCAGCCCGGTCTCGTCGATCTCGGACAGCCGGCGGCGCAGCCGCTCGACCAGCCCGCCGACCTTCTTGCTCGCCTCGCGGCGGTAGTCCTTGGCGACCTCGTCGGCCTTCTCGGCGTACGCCTCGAAGATCCGGTTGGCCTCGGCCGCGATGTCGTCCTGGTCCTTGGCGACGTCCGACAGCTCGTTCATCACCTCGTCGAGCTTGCGCTGCTCGTCGCCGAACCGATCGCCGCGCATCCCGGCGAGCGAGCCCTCGAGCGCCGAGGCGTTGCGATCGTGCTGCGCCCGGCACTGCTCGAGCTTCTGCTGCGCCGCCGCGGTCTGGCCGCCGCGCACGAGCGCGCGGACCTCGTCGAGGCAGCTGGTGCCCTGCGCCGCGTCGATCGCGCTCTGGTGGACGTACTGATCGAGCACGTCCTCGGGCATGCCGCGGCGGTGCTTGTCGAGCTCGCCGTACGCGCGATCGAGCGCCTTCATCTCGCGCTCGATCTCGTCGAGCAGCCGCGGATCCTTGGTCCGCTGGTACTGCGCGAGCAGATCGGCGAGCCGCTTCTGGTGCGCGGCGATCTCGTCGGAGATGTCCATCACGCCCTCGAGCCGCTCGCGGTCGAGCCAGTCGGCGAGCACCGTCGCGTCCTCCTCGAGCTCGGCGATCAGCTTGCCGTCCACGCCGGCGTACGCGCCGCGCAGCGCCGACTTGCCCTTGGGGATGATCCGGTGCTCCATCGCCGCGAGCCGGTCGAGCCGCTCGCGCATCTGGGAGAGCGCCTTGCGCATCGCGTCCGAGGCGTGTGGATCGTTCTCGAACGCCGCGGCCACCGAGCCGAGCTCGATCACCGTCTCGCGCAGCTGGCGCGACAGCTCCTCGCGCGGCGCCGGCTCGTCGGGCTCCATGATCAGCCGGCCGCCGAGGTTGCGCAGGATCTTCTCGGCGACCTCCTGGTGGCGGGCGAGCGTCTCCTCGTGGCGCTCGCGCGGGCTGACCACCTTCAGGTGGAGCTCGCGCGACCGGCCGACGTTCGCGCCGTCGACGTTGTCGTTGTCCTTGGCCTCGATCCAGTAGCGGACCTCGCCGCCGCTCGGCACCTGGACCTCGGCGATGTCCCACAGCACCTTGCCCTGGGCGCGGGCCTGGCCACTCGCCTCGAGCGCGATCGGCTTGCGGCCGCGATCCTTGCCGGACTCCCACACCAGCTCGGCGGCCGCGATCCCGAAGTCGTCCTCGATCACGTAGGCCAGCTCGACCCGGCGCAGGTTGGTGACGTCGAGCGGCTCGGCGGGCGCCATCAGCTGGACGGCCGGCGCCTGGTCCGGCTCGGCGTCGATCGAGCGCGGGGTGGTCTCGATCGCGCGCGCGCCGCCGGGCGACGTGATCGCGAACCGGTAGCGCGACGAGCGCGCGATCGACAGCACCGCGGTGAGCTGATCTCCGACCAGCTCGACCGGCAGCGTGCGCGGCGGCTCGCCGTTCTCGCCGTCGATCACCAGCTCGGCGGCGCGCGCCGGGACCAGCACGCGGGCGCGCAGCGTCACCGTGGTGCCGGGCAGGCCGCGCACGTCGCCCGACGACGAGGGCAGGGTGAGCGCGGGGCGGCGCGCGTACGCCGGGAACTCGAGCCGCGCCTCGAGATCGCCGACCAGCGGGATCTCCGAGAGCCGCGCGCCATCGAACGGCAGCGCGGGCGACGACATCAGCCGCCGCCAGCCGCCGCCGATCAGGTGCGGCGCGGCGAGCACGGCCAGCCCGTTCGCGGCGACCGCGGCGATCGCCCAGCGCCGCGCGCGCGAGAGCTCCGCGTGATCGAGCAGCGCGATCGGCTCGACGTCGACCAGCCGCTGCGAGGTCGCGGCGATCAGCGCGTCGACCAGCGCCGGCGAGGGTGCGCCGGGCCGCGCGGGAGCGGCGCTCGCGAGCTCGACCGACGACAGCAGATCCGAGGCGACGTCGCGCCGCCGCGTGCCGACCCATCGCGCGACCGCCGGATCGCTGCTCCACCGGCGGCGCGGCGCGACCACGCCGAGCACGATCGCGCTGGCGATCGCGATCGCCGCGACGAGGCCGCTGGTGCCGAGCACCGCGAGCGAGGTCGCGCGGGTATCTCCGAACAGATAGCCGAGCAGCGGCACGAGCAGCGCGAGCCCGCCGAGCAGCGCGGTCGCATAGAGCGCGGCGCGGCGCGCTTCGTGGCGATACAGCAGCGCACGGACCCGGTCCAGGAACCCGAGGATCAGCGTTGGAGGTGGACGGAGAGCTGCCACGTTGTCGCCCTGTCGCGCGGCGGCATCAGCATAGCGCTACCGAGGTCATCCGACACCCCGCGCAGCACATGAGCTATAACCGGGCCGGCGTGAATAAGGCCGGGCAACGCGCGTCCACCCCGACGCATGGGATGCATGGACGATCTAGTCCTGCGGTCGACGATCAGGAGCTCGTGGGGGCCGCGCGCCGTGGCGACCGCGATGCCTTCCGGACGCTCTTCGAACGCTACCACCGCCGCGCGTACGCCCTGGCGCTCGGCGTGCTCCGCCACCAGGACGACGCGCTCGACGTCGTCCAGGACGCTTTCATCAAGGCTCACCGCCACCTGGACAAGTTCGAGGGCAACTCCAGCTTCTATACCTGGCTCTACCGGATCGTGATGAACCTGGCCATCGACCACCTTCGCAAGCACCGCCGGGTCAAGCCCGTCGAGCTCGACGAAGCACGCCTCGAGGAGGACCGCGACGACGGTCTACTTCCCCGGATCCTTGGAGGAAATCCCGGGCGCGCCCTGATGGACAAGGAGATCCGCAAGCGCATCGATCAGGCGCTGGACGAGCTGTCCGAGAACCACCGCAGCGTGCTGGTCATGCGCGAGCTGGAGGGCATGTCCTACGAGGAGATGGCCCAGGCGATGGCCTGCTCCAAGGGGACGATCATGTCCCGGCTGTTCCACGCCCGCCGCAACATGCAGAAGCGGCTGCTCGATCTGATCGAGCACCCTTCGCGCGAGCTGATGGCGGATCTCGGCCTGGCGCCGGACCTGGGCGATGGCTCCGAGCCCGGCGCCGATCCCGACGACGAAGAAGAGCTCTCGGCCAGCGCGGCGGCGCCTGCCGCGCGGAGGCGATGACGATGGCTCCGCGAACCCGTGCCAGCGACGATCTCGAGCTGATGCAGCGCGCCGACGGCGAGCTCGCGGGGGGCGACCCCCACGCGCTCGATCCGGAGGCCCGCCGCAAGGTCGAGGCGATCGGCGAGCTGGGCGAGCTGGTCCGCGGCCACCTCGAGCTCGCGACCGACGCGGTCGACGATCGCCGGTTCCAGAACCTGTGGCGCCAGATCGACAAGGAGCTCGATGCGCAGGCCCCGCGTGGCCTGTGGTCGCGGATCTCGTCGTGGCTCGAGCGCTACCGCGGCCACGTGATCACCGGTGCGGTGAGCGCGGGGGCGGTCGCCGCGCTCGCGCTGGTGCTGCGCCCGGGAGATCGCGACGACGGCGGCCGGCTCGGGCCCGGTGCGATCGACGTCCGCCCGGTGGCGCTGCGCTCGCCGCCGGCCATCGAATCGCTCGACACGCCGGACGGCACCGGCACGGTGCTGAACCTCGAAGACGAAGACGGGCACACCGCCGTGATCTGGGTGACGCCTGCGGATACTGTGGAGGGCATATGAGCGGCCGCCTGTTGCTGAGTGTCGCGCTGTCCACGACCCTGGCCGGGGCAGCGCTCGCCGACGAGCCGAGCCCGATGCAGGAGCCCGGGCCGCAGGTCACCTGCGACTTCATCGAGATCGGCGCGACCAAGGGCAAGCCCTCGATCGATCCGGCGCTCCGGCCGGTCGAGAAGAAGCTCAAGAAGGCGCCGTTCTCGACCCAGTGGACCGAGTTCAAGCAGCTCTCGCAGACCCAGAAGCGGCTCGTGAAGAAGAAGACCGAAGCGATCCCGCTCAAGCAGGGCTCCGCGACCGCGACCCTGGTCGAGACCGTGGACGCGTCCAAGGTCCGGCTCACCGTCACGATCGACAACGCCAAGGGCAAGAAGGCGGTCGACAACACGTCGGTGGTCGACGCCGCGGATTACGTGATCTACACCATCGTTCTGCCCAACGAAGACGGGCACTTGGTCGCGGTGACCTGCAAGTAGCTGCCGCGAGAATGCTCCGGGGCGGCCCGGTGTTGTAATACGAGCCGCATGAGGTTCCCGAGGCTGACTCGGCGCTGGGTGATCGCCGGCAGCGTCGCGCTCGGGCTGTGCCTGGTCGCGGTGGTGGGCCTGCTGGTGATCTATCCGCGGGTCGGGGCGTGGATGGTCCGCGACAAGGTGGGCAAGAAGCTCACCAGCAAGCTCGGCCGCGACGTCCGGTTCGGCGCGATCGAGGTCTCGCTCGGCCGCGCGGTGCTGCGCGATCTCGAGCTGCACGGCCCCGGAGATGGCGATCAGCCGCTGGTCCACGTCGATCGGATCGAGGTCGAGTTCGATGCGCTGCGATCCCTGGTCGGCTCGGTGCGGCTCGGCGAGGCGCGGGTCGAGGGCGTGCGCGTCGCGCTGCGCCGCGGTCCCGACGGTCGCGACAACGTGACCGATATCGTCGAGCGGCTACGCGCCCCGGGCAACCGGAGCGCCGCGAGCGCCGAGGGCGCGGGATCGCTGCCGACCCGGATCACCGTGACCGGCGGCAAGCTGACCGCGCGCGACGAGGTCACCGGGGCGTCCGTGGTCGTCGCCGATGGCAGCGCGACCTGGCGGCCGGGCGAGCTGAGCGCCGAGGCGCGCGAGATCTCGGCGACCACGGTCTCGGCGCCGCAGGCCAGCGCGACCCGGATCGGGATCGCGAAGCGCACCGGCGAGCCACCGGTGGTGACGGTCGAGGGCGGCGTGCTGGCGCTGTACCCGCGGCTCTCGCTCTCGGGGATCGCGGGCAGCGTCCGCCCGGGGCCGCGTGGCGACTACGCGATCGATCTCGCCGGCGGCTACGGCGGGGTGCCCGGGAACCTGTGGACCGCCAAGGGCAGCCTCGATCCGGAGGCGCTGACTGCGCGGGTCGATCTCGAGGCGGCCAAGTTCCAGCTCGACCGGCTCGCGCCGATCCTCGCGCACTCGCCGGTCGTCGACTACGCGGCGACCTCGGTCGATACCGCGGTGCACCTGGCGATCAGCCGGGGCGGCGCCCAGTTCTCGGGGGAGCTCCACCTGCGCGGGCTCA
>JBQCJR010001064.1:0-3287 GCA_051952595.1 Kofleriaceae bacterium | reverse complement strand
AACCTGGTGTTGGTGTACGAGGTGGTCGCCAAGGATCGCTGGTGTTACTTCACGTTGGAGTACCTGCCCGGATTCTACCCGCGGCGGTGGTTGGAGCGAACGGGTATCGGCGCCGCGCCCGAGGACGGGCGGCTCACCGATCAGACGACGCGCACCGCGCCGCCGCTCCAGGAAGCTCGCACCGAGAGCTCGGCGAGCACGCTCGAGGTCGCGAGCCCGTTCGCGCCGCGCAGCATCCCGAACGTCGATTTCGGGCGGGTGCGCAGCGTGGTCACCCAGCTCGCCGAGGGGCTCGCGTTCCTCCACGCGAGCGGCGTGATCCACCGCGACGTCAAGCCCTCGAACGCGATCTGCAACCACGAGTCGGTCAAGCTGCTCGATTTCGGGCTCGCGCTCGAGCGCCGGCGACAGGACGAGGATCTCGCGCGCGAGTCGCGCGTGGTCGGCACCGCGGCGTACCTCGCGCCGGAGTACCTCGAGAAGCTCCAGGTCAGCCCGGCGATGGACGTCTACTCGCTCGGCGTGGTCGCCTACGAGCTGATCACCGGCACGCCGCCGTTCGGCGGGGCGCTCCACCTGGTGTCGCGGCTGCACCAGAAGATCGAGATCGCGCGGGCGGCCACGCTCAACCCGGACGTGCCGGCGGATCTCGACGCGCTGGTCGCGCGCATGCTGGCGCTCGATCCGGCGGACCGGCCGAGCGCGCGCGACGTCGCGGCGGAGCTGTCGGGGGCGCTGCCCCACCACCGGGTGGCGCGGCGCCGGTTGCGGTTCGTCGGGCGCGAGCCCGAGCTGGCGCAGCTCACCGGCCGGATCGCGGATCCCGAGCCGCGCGCGCGGCTGGTCCTGGTCACCGGGCCGTCGGGCGCGGGCAAGACCGCGCTGATCGACGAGGCGATCCACCGGGTCCGCGGGCGTGGCGGGCTGATCTGGCGCGGCCGCTGCCACGAGCGCGAGCGCGTGCCGTACCGCGCGTTCGACCTGATCATCGATGACCTGGCGACCGAGCTGGCCGGCGATCCGCGGCTCGCGCGCGAGCTCGATCACGTGGCGGCGCTGTGCCGGGTGTTCCCGGTGCTCGCGCCGCTCGTCGATCCGGGGCTCGGCGACGAGCCCCCGGCGGCCGACCTGCGCGTCGAGCGCGAGCGCGCGCTGATCGCGATGACCCAGCTGTTCCGCCGCATGCTGCGCGCGCCCCACGGCGTGGTCGTGATCGACGATCTCCAGTGGGCCGATGACGACTCGCTCGAGCTGCTCGCGCTGCTGGTCGCGCGGGGCGATCAGGCGCTCACGGTGATCGCGTCGTGGACCACCGACGGGCCGCCGCCCGCGGCGCTCCAGGCGCTGGTCGAGCGGCTCGGCGCGCGGATCGAGCGGCTCGACGTGCCGCAGATGACCGAAGACGAGCTGGCCGAGCTGATCGGCGAGCTCGCCCCGCGCGCGCCACGCGCCCGGCTGCGCGCGGTGGCCCAGCTGGCGGCCGGCAGCCCGTACCTCGCCGAGCTGATCGGCAGCGAGCTCGGCGACGCCGATTCGTCGCAGCCCGAGCTCGGCGAGCTGCTCTCGGCCGAGGCGCGCCGGCTCGCTCGGCTCGAGCCCCACGAGCGCGCGGTCGCCGAGGTCGCCGCGCTCGCCGGCAGCACCGCGAGCTTCGAGCAGCTGCGCGCGCTCGCCGAGCTGCCCTCGGGCCGGCTGCACTCGGCGCTGCGCGGGCTCGAGGACGCGCGGGTGGTCCGCGCGACGCCGTCGCTGCACGGCGATCCGGTGTACGCGTTCTATCACCAGCGGCTGCGCGAGGCGGCGACCGCCGGGATCTCCGACGAGCTGCGGCGCGACCGCCACCGCCAGTTCGCCGCGTGGCACGAGCGCACCGACGGCGATCCCGGCCAGCTCGCGTACCACTGGCAGCACGCGGGCGATCCGGGGCGCGCCGCGCGGTGGGCGATCACGGCCGCCGAGGCGGCGCGCGCGCAGCTCGCGTGGGGCATCGCGGCGGACTGGTACGGCCGCGCGCTCCAGCTCGGCGCGCCGGATCCGAGCGGCGCGCGCGCCGGACGCGCCGAGACGCTGTTCCTCGGCGGCAAGCTGGCCGAGGCGGCCGAGCAGTTCCTCGAGCTGGCGCGCGGCGCCGCGCGCGACGGCGCTGGCGACGCGTGGCGAGTCCGCGCCGCCGAGGCGTTCCTCAAGCTCGGCGAGCTCGATCGCGGGCTCGGCGTGCTCGACGGCGTGCTCGAGCGGCGCGGCGAGCGGCGGTCGCGGACCCGCGCGGTCACCGTGCTGCGCGCCGCCGGGGTCGCCGCGCGCTGGCTGGCGCCCCGCCCCGCCCCGGCGCGCCGGACCGCACCGACCGACGACGTGCTGGCCAGCGCGTACCGGGCGATCGCCAGCTTCGTCTCGACGCCGCATCCGATCGAGGCGTTCGAGTACGTGCTGCGCGGGGTCGCGCTCGCCGAGCGCACCGGCGATCGCGCGGCGCACAGCCAGGGCCTGGCGATGCTCGCGGCGTACCTCGCGGCCGGCTCGCTCGGCCGGTTCGGCGATCGCGCGATCGCCCGGGCGACCCGGCTCGCGGATCAGAGCGGCGTGCCGTATCCCGGCATGGTGGCGGCCGGGTGCGCCGGGATCCTCGCGATGCTGCGCGGCGACTGGACGGCGATGCGCGAGTCGCACGGCGCCGCGACCCAGATCTGCCGCCGGCTCGGCCTCGAGCGGTCGTGGGAGGCCTCGTTCCTCGGCAGCTACTGGGCGCTCGGCGAGTGCTACGCCGGCGAGCCGGCGCGCGCGCTCGCGATGCTCGACGAGCTCGCCGGCGACGCGGACGATCTGTTCGGCCGCGCGATGATCGGCTCGTACCGCGGCCGCGCGCTGGTGCTGCTCGGCGATCTGGCCGCGGCCCGCGCGCTCGCGCGCGAGCTGGATCGCGCTCCGGCGGCGCACCGCGGCCTGGCCTCGGTCTATCGCCAGGTGTTCGCCGCCGAGCTGGCGCTCGCCGAGCACGACTGGCGGCGGGCCGGCGCGCTGGCCGGCGCGCTGACCACCACGATGCGCGCGCAGTGGCTGTCGGTGATGCCGGCGATCTCGGCGATGGTGGAAGCG
Source organism: Kofleriaceae bacterium (assembly GCA_051952595.1). Classification (GTDB taxonomy): domain Bacteria; phylum Myxococcota_A; class Polyangia; order Haliangiales; family Haliangiaceae; genus JABFXX01. The sequence continues at coordinate 191 of JBQCJR010001064.1, read as the reverse complement.
ATCTCCGCCACCGCGGATCTCGGGCTCGCCGCCGCCGGAGAGCGCGGTGCCGCCGAGCGCGCGATCGCCACGGCGCGCCGGCTCCACCGCCGCGGCCGGTCCTCGTTCTACGCCGTCACCGCGCTCCGCCTGTGGGGCCAGGGCGCCCGCCTGCTCGGCGACCACGCGACCGCCGGGCGGATCCTGATGCG
>JBQCJR010001063.1:0-2761 GCA_051952595.1 Kofleriaceae bacterium | reverse complement strand
AGCCCATCGACCACCGAGAGCAGCTGGCTCGGCTGGCTGACCGAATCGAGCAGGTTGAGCGCCACCACGCGCTCGAACACCCCCGGCACCAGCGGCGGATCGAGCGCGTCGCCGCAGATCGGCGTCCACCGGCCCGCCGGGATCGCGCGGTCGCCCGGATCCACCCCCGCGGTGAGGTAGTGGCGGCCCGCGACCCGCCGGTTGTACGCGAGCCGCTCGCCCCCCAGCAGCCGGCGCGCCCGGCGCACCGCGCCGAACTGGAGGTCGAGGCCGATCACGTGCTCGGCGCCGCGCGCCAGCTCCGCGACGAACCGGCCGACGCTGCACCCGAGCTCCACGGCGAGCCGCACCGGGTGGTTCGCGCGCTCGGCGACCCGGTCGACCAGCGCGGCCGCGCCGAACCGCGCCGCGCCCTCCGGGGCTGGGGCCGGCGTCGCGCGGTCGCCCCAGTGCGCGTCGAGGTAGATCGAGAGGTGCTCGAGCAGCCGCGCGTACGGCGCGTCGTCGGGGCCCGGCTCGATCAGCGCGGCGGCCACCTCCGGCGGCAGGTCTTGCTCGACGATGGTCGCGATCTCGGCGCGCAGGAAGTCCGCCGGGTCGCGCAGGATGATCGGGACGCCATCGACGATCGGGTAGCGGCGCCCACACGGACAGACCAGCAGCTCGCCCGCGCGCTCGAGCGCGCACACGTCGAGGCGATCGCCGGTCCTCGTGCGGCAGCCGGGGCAGACCAGCGGTGTCATGCGCGCCGCCGAGCATAGCGGAAAGCCCGTGGCGGGCCATGTGATAGCCTTGGTTCCATGTCGGCATCTCCGAAGAGCGCGCTGCACGTCGAGACCGCCGAGGTCACCGAGGAGAGCAGCGACGCCCGCGAGGTCTACCTGCGCGACGGCCGCACCCTCGTCGTGACCGACGAGGGAACCGACCAGCTCGTCGAGATCCGCAGCGAGTCCGGCATGCTCGAGCTACGCGTCAAGCTCACCCAGGAGGGCCCCGTGCTCCAGATGGAGAGCGTGCGCCTCCAGCTCAAGGCCGCCGAGGCCGTCGAGATCGAGTCGCGCCGGGTCGAGATCAAGGGCACCGAGCAGCTCGCGCTGACCGGCGGCCAGGTCTCGGTCGCCTCGGAGCAGGACATCCAGGTCGAGGGCAAGGGCGAGGTCCGCGTCGTGGGCCGGATGATCTATCTGAACTAGCGCGCGGCGCGCGCGGCGGAGATCGGATCCGATGAGCGTGTTCGCGGCGGCGTCGACCGGACGCGCGTTTCTGCGCGATGCCGTGGTCGCCGCGGCGCACGAGCTCGGGCTCTTCGAGGCGCTCGCGGCGAGCGCCGAGGGCCGCGACCTCGCCGCGCTCGCCGCATTGTGCGGCGTGCGCGGCGTGCGCCGGCTCGGCGCGCTCCTCGACGTGCTCGCTGCGTTCGGACTCGTAGAGCGCCATGGCTCGCGATTTGGCGCGGTCGGTGGGGTTGGTGGGGTCGTGGGGGTTGGCGCAGTTGGTGCGGTCGGTGGGGTTGGTGCGGTCGTTGGGGTTGGTGCGGTCGGTTGGTGCGGTGCGGTTGGTGTGGCTGGTGCGGTCGTTGGGGTTGGTGCCGTCGGTGGGGTTGACGCCGTCGGTGCGGTCGGTGCGCCGCCTCGGCCCGTCGAGCTGCCGCGCGCCGGCTGGGGCCGGCTCGCGGAGGTCGTGCGCGACGATCGCCCGCTCGACATCGAGCCCGAACTTTCGGCGCGCTACCACGCGCATCTCCTCGAGGCCGGGGCACCCGCCGCCGCAGAGCTGGCGAGCCTCCTCCGCGCGCGCGGCTGCTCCGCGTTACTCGATCTCGGCGGCGGAGCCGGAACGTACAGCGCCGCGGTGCTCGACGGCGATCCGTCCGCGCGCGCGACCCTCGTCGAGCTCGGCGCCATCGCGCCGCTCGCGCGCGCACACCTCGCGCCGGTCGGTCCGCGCGCGCGGGTCCTCGACGGCGACGCGCGCTTGCTCGCGCTCGGCGAGGATCACGATGTGGTGCTGCTCTCCAACGTGCTTCATCTCCACGACCCGGCGGCATGCGCAGCCCTGTGCGCTGCCGCTGCGCGCGCCGTGGCGCCCGGCGGCCTGGTCGCGATTGTCGACCTCCGCATCGACGACGGTCGCACCGGGCCACTCGAGGGCCTGCTGTTCGCGCTGAACATGGCGATCTACACGGAGGGCGGTGACGTGTACGAGCCGTCCAGGATCGAGGAGTGGCTCGTCGCCGCCGGGCTGCGCGAGGTGGAGCACCTCCGCCTCGCGTCCGTGCCGGACGGACTGGTGATTCTCGCCCGCCGGCCGGACAAATCGCGCGATGGTGCGCCGGACAGCGCCGCAGACCGAGGGCCGGACAGCGCATCGGACAGGGCGGACAGCGCGTCGGACAGGGCGGACAGCGCGTCGGACAACGCCGCGGACAGGGCGGCCTGGGCGGACCGTGCGGTGGACAGAGTGGGCCGGGCGGACAGTACGGCGGACAGAACGGATAGCGCGGACAAGGCGGACAGCGCGGACAAGGCGGACGGCGCGCAGGTCACGCCGGACAATGCGCTGGTCACGATGGACGGCGCGTCGGACAATGCAGACAGCGCGCAGGCCACGCCGGACCGTGCCTCGGACAAGGCGGGCATCGCGCAGGTCACGCCGGACCGTGCCTCGGACAAGTCGGACAGCACGCAGGTCACGCCGGACCGTGCCAAGTACAAGGCGGACACCGCGCAGGACACGCCGAACCCAGCCTCGGACAAGGCGA
>JBQCJR010001062.1:0-5144 GCA_051952595.1 Kofleriaceae bacterium | reverse complement strand
GGATCACCGCGAGCGCGACCAGCGCCAGCGTGCCGACGCACACCATCGTCATCGGCAGGCTCGGCGAGCGCGCGAGCAGCGCCGCACCATCGGCGCCCCCCACCGCCACCACCGCGCAGGCGACCGCACCCGCGGCGGCGCCGAGCGAGACCTTCGCGGCGCGGCGCAACGCGCGATGCAGCGACCGGAGGATCACCGCGGGCTCTCGGCGGGCGGCACGACCCGCATCACGATCTCGTCGGGATAGACCATGCCGAGGTCCGCGCGCGCGCGATCCTCGATCGCCCCGACCTCGGTGCGCAGCGCCTGGATGTCGCGGAACAGCGCCGCGTTGCGCGCGGTGAGCTCGCGCGCCTCGACGTCGAGCTCGTCGAGCTGGGCGCGCAGCTTCGTGGTGCGCGGATCGCGGCGCAGGATCTGCCCGGGGATGTAGCCGATCGCGACCGCGACGACGATCGCGAGCGCGAGCCGCGCGCCCCAGCGCCGGAACGCCGGCGGGATGTGCATATCCGCGACCCTGGACACCGTAGGACGACGTTACGGATCGCGTGGGTCGGGGCAAGTTTTGATCGGTCCGCGCGCGCGCGCGAAATCATCTGGAGTTTCGGTCGCCTGTGTGTACGCTGGCGCCCACATGCCGGGTCCAAGGGAGATCGCTCCGCTGCTCTTTTTGTCGGGATCGCTGCTCGCCGTCGGTTGCGGCGACGACGGCACCACCGAGATCACCTGCGGAACCGGAACGAGCGGCCGGCTGAGCACCCCCGGTGACTCGATCGCGGTGACCGCCGAGGGCGGCGCGGACCTGCGCGGCGCGGCGATCACCGCCGGCGCCAAGACCACCCTCCCCGCCGGGGAGGTCTCGATCGCGTGTGCGCCCGACATCGTGCCCGAGGGCTACGTCGCGCTCGGCCCGGCGGTGTCGTTCGGCGCGGAGGGCACCTGGTCCGACCGGCCGTTCGAGCTGACCTTGCCGTACAAGGCCGCGCGGCTGCCCACCGGCGCCGGCCGCCGCCACGTCCGGATCGTCGCGCAGCGCGCCGGCCAGCCGAGCTACTTCCCGGCGGTCGCCAACCGCAAGCTGGTGGACAGCGATCGCTACGCGTCGCGCGCCACGTTCCGCGCCGGCGAGCTCACCACGTACCAGGTGGTCGCCGCGGCCGACGCCGGCACGCCCGAGACCCAGCAGTTCGCGTGGAACGCGATCGTCGGGATCTCGATGGGCGGCAACGCGGCGATGTCGATCGCGCTGCGCCACCCGGATCGGTTCGACGCGATCGGCGACCTCGGCGGCGAGCCCGGCCCGTCGATGATCTACTCGCTCGGCATGGTCAGCGACTTCCTGTTCGGCGGGTTCTGCACCACCGAGGACGAGGCCGCCGGGCGCGGCCGGGTCGGCGAGCTGTGCACCCGGCCTTCGACCCGCGCCGACCAGTTCGAGATCCTCGCCGACTACGAGCACATGATCTCGCAGACCGGCGAGGGCGTGGGGCTGACCCTGTCGCGCAGCCTGTACATGAAGGCGTCGCGCGACCTCGCGCGCGCCCTCTCGAACCCCGCGCTGTACAACCCGGACAACCCGTACGCGCCGCCCGGCATCGACGCGAGCTACTTCGCGGTGCCCGCCGCGGAGCGGTGCGAGAACCCGGTCGTGCTCCAGAACTTCTACGATCGCGAGTTCAACCCGGATGGCTCGCGGCCGGTGATCACGTTCTGCGACGGCGGCGACTCGCAGCGGCTCGGGCTCGCGGTGTTCGATCCGACCCTGCCGCAGACCGATCCCGCCGAGCTGCTGCTCGCGGTCGACCTGAACGGCAATGGCCGCCGCGATGCCGGCGAGCCGGTGATCACCAACGCGTACGAGCCGTTCTCGGACGTCGGCACCGATGGGCTGGCGAGCGAGGACGAGCCCGGCTACGACCCGGTCACCAACCCGGATCCGTCGCGCGACGACTACCACTACCTGCGCAACCCGCTCGGCACCGAGCGCAACGGCACCTACGACCCCGGCGAGCCGTACCAGGACGTCGGGCTCGACGGCGTCGCGTCGACCTGCCAGGTCGGCACCGCGCCCGACTGCTACGACTTCGGCGAGGACAACGGCCGGTGGGACCTGTCGCCCAACGTCGCGCGCTGGTACGAGAGCGACCTCGGCCTGCGGCTCGCGCAGCTCACCGACGCGCAGCGCCGCCACATCTCGATGTGGTTCGACGCCGGGATCCGCGACTTCCTCAACGCCTCGGTCTCGACCAACGCCGGCGTCGGCGAGGCGATGGGGCGCTACCAGCTACCGTTCGGCGTCTACGACGGGTTCGCGACGCTGCACGGCGCGACCTCCGAGGCCGCCTATGACTTCACCGAGGTGAAGTGGGACGAGCTGCCGCAGCACGGCTACGTGCGCTACGGCAACCCCGACGCGAGCGAGGCCGAGATCCGGAACGGCGATGGCCGCCACGTCGGTACGCCGTCGCAGCTGGTCGCGCGCGCCACCTCTATGTTCGCGTGGCTCGACAAGCGCTGGCCCGAGGGCGATCGGTCGGAGACCTACGCGGAGCCGACGTTCCTGCGCGACCAGGTGTTCGTCTCGCCGACCACCGGCCGCTCCAACCCGTACGCCGTGTTCCTGCCGCCCGGCTACGAAGCCAACCCGCAGGCGCGCTACCCGGTGATCTACTTCCTCCACGGGTACGGCCAGGATCCGAACGATCTCCTCGATCTGTCCGCGGTGCCCGCGACGTTCATGATCGGGGATCAGCCGCTCGGCGTCCGGTTCCAGAAGTTCATCATCGTGTACGTCGACGGGCGATGCCGGCCCAACCGCGACGGCGTGCCGGTCGATCCGACCGGCGATCAGTGCGAGCGCGGGACGTTCTACATGAACGCGCCGCTCGGTGGCACCGCTCGCATGGAGACCAACTTGCTCGAGCTGATGGACCACATCGACGCGACGTTCCGCACGCGCAGCCGATCGGCCGCGCAGGTCACTCCGTAGCCTGCTCGCGCCGGCGGTGCTGCAGGTACTCGAAGATGGCGATCGCGATCGGCAGCGCGGGTAACAGCTTGCGCAGCCGCGGCGAACGGCTCGCCAGGTAGCTCGCCGCCCCCAGGAGGAGCGAGGACGACAGCGGCCGCTTCATCGTCGCGGCGTCCTGGTCGTCACCTCGTGGGCGCGGCGACCGATGATCGCGCGGTAGATGGCCAGCAGCACGAGCGCACCGATGATCGAGGCGATGAACCCTGCGCCCTGACCCTCCGAGTACCAGCCGAACGCCCGCCCGAGGAATCCGGCGAGCAGCGAACCGGCGACGCCGAGCAGCATCGTCACGATGATCCCGCCGGGATCCTTGCCCGGCATGATGAGCTTCGCGAGCGCGCCGACGATCAAACCAATGATGAGCATCCAGAGGATATGCATGGCTTGGCTTCCTTTCCTGAAGCGAGCCTTCTGCGCGTTCCGTGCCCGCGTCGATCCCCTGGAGACGACGCGCAGCGAGAGTGGGCGCACGATCGCCGTGCGCGTTCGCTCGAAGGGCCGCGCCCCCGCTGCACAGTGACGGCACCGCACGGCGGCGTGCGAGGTGCTCCGATCAGGGCTCGGACGGAACCGGCGCCGCGGCGGGCGTCGCGCCCGGCGGCAGGTGCTGCGGCTGCTGCTGCTGGTCCAGGCGATCGAACACGTCCGAGGGCACCGTCGCCTTGACCTTCTTCGGCCGCTTCTCGTCCTCGACCTTGTTCTCCTCGGCGCGCTTGGCTGCGCCGTCCGGATCAGCCAGCGTCGCCGCCCCGGCCACCGCCGCCGCGACGCCCGCGACCGCAGCGGGGTTCGGACGCGGCGCGTTCTGGAGCGCCGGTCCGCCGCAGGCCGTCAGCAGGATTGCGAGGGATGCGAGCTTCACGGGGGCAGGATATCAGCGATCCTCGTCGAGGGAAGCGAGCATCTCGCAACCGCGCGACCCGACTCGGGATCACTGGGATCACTGGGAGATCAACGTGAGCGATCCGGGCCCACGCGCCCACACCCGGTCGTACTGATCCACCGCGACGTCGAGGATGTCGTTCTCCGCGAGCCCGCGCCGCGTGTCGACGCGCCGTACCTTCTGGCCGTCCCACGCCGCGATGCCGCGCTCGGTCGCCATCCACACCTGACCGTTGCGGGTCGCCACCACGTCGTTGATCTCGAACCCCAGCGCGCCCGGGAAGTCCCACGCCTTGCCATCCCACCGCCCCGCACCTGCGCCCGTCGCGACGAACACCGCGCCATCCGCCGCGATCGCGACCGCGCGCGCCAGCTCGGAGCGCAGCCCGTCCGCCTCGGTCCACAGCTTGACCACGCCGTTCGAGAGCCGCGCGATGCCCTCGTTGGTCGCGAACCACGCCGTGTCGCCGCGGACATCCGCATCGACCACGCCCACCGGGATCGGCAGCATGCGCGCCTTGCGATCCGGCACCGCTTCGGTCCGGTGATACGAGACCTTGCCCGTCGCCGGCTCGACGATCGCGATGCCGTACGCGCGGCGCTCCGCGCCATCGCGGTAGCGCAGCCCCACCCATAGCGAGCCCGGCTCGGAGAACTTCGCGAAGCTGATCTCCGGCGAGCCCGGCGTGACCAGCGAGATCTTCTGGACCGGCGTCCAGGTCGAGCCCTCGATCCGCGACATGCGGATCGCCGGCTCGCCCGTCGCGCGGTGCAGCGCGTAGATCGCGCCGTCCGGATCGCGGACGACCGCGAGCACCACCTGGTCCGGGCCGCCCGCGACGAACCGGCTGCCGTTCCACTGCCAGGCCTGGCGCGCGCCCGTCGCGATCCAGCAGTCCTGCGGCGCCGCGCACGCCACCGAGAGCGTGGTCGCATCGCGGAACATCTGGCGCCGGCGCAGCCAGTCGCGCGGCCGGACGTCGCCGTCGCGGTAGCGCGCCGTGCCCAGGTCGCGGGTGCCGATCAGCAGCTGGTCGTCGGCCGCGCCCAGCGCCAGCGCGCCCGGCGGCGTGACCACGTCGAGCGGCTCGATCAGCCACTCGCTCGACGAGCCGTTCGCGATCGGCACCAGCCGCATCCCGTCGCGGGTCAGCGGCCGCACCCGCCCATCGACCGGCGCGATCCGGTACACGCGATCGCCGCCCATCACCACCGCGCTGTTGCCGCGCCG
>JBQCJR010001061.1:0-3263 GCA_051952595.1 Kofleriaceae bacterium | reverse complement strand
ACCAACACCGAGGAGATGTTCCTGGCCAAATTCTCTCAAGCCGGTTCCTGCGTGTGGGCCAAGAATTTCAACGCGCACGCAGCAGACCTCATGGTCAACGCCGCTGGAGACGTCTCGGTGACGGGTTGGTTCTCCGGCTCCACTTCGTTTGGTGGGCAGACGCTCTCATCGGCCGGCTCGAACGATGTCTTCGTTGCCCGATTTGACGGCGCGGGCGAACACCTCAACTCGGTGCGCGCCGGCGGTACCGCTGACGAGCGAGGCGCCGCGACAACGCAAGCGTCCGACGGTCGGTTCTTCGTGACCGGAGGATTCTCCGGATTCGCTGAATTTGGTGACGAGGCGTTCACCTCTGCGGGGGGCGACGACGCATTTGTCTTCGGACTAGCGCCGCTCTGATTCAAGCAGCCTTGCTGCACGAAATCCGGAGCACCAAGACGCCGATGTGCCACTCCATGGATCGATCGGTTCTCCGAATATCTTCCGAGCAGCCCCGACCGCCTCGAGCTATGACGCGAAGTTGTCGAGGTTGAACTCGAATCCGTTGTTCGACGTTATCGGGGCCGCCGTCCGTTAGACGCACTTGAAGCAATGCACTTCCGGCGTCTAAGCAGGCACGTTCTAGCTTGTGCTGTGTTGATGCAATCGACTGATTCTTTGGGAGGCTCTCGGGTGACGGATCTCGGGATTGGAGTACCGACCAAGCGCGATGCACGTACCGGATGGACGATCGAAGATCCGGTGCTCTCGCTCCGAAAGTTCGGACAGCAAACCAGGTATGCACTTGGCTCGACATGCGCTGAATGGACCATTGGCACGTCACCAGAGTGTTCGATCAGGCTTGAGGATGCGACCGGCTTGACCTCACGGAGACACGCCAGGCTGTCGCGCATGGCTAGCTCGCTCGTGCTCGAAGAATGGCAGAGCAAGAATGGAATCCGGCTAGATGGGGAACGCAGGCTTTCGTTCGATGTTTCAGCTGGTTCCGAGATTGGAATCGGCGCGACGACCTTAGTGGCAGAAAGCCGTCAATTGATCACGTTTCACGCCCTGCTCGCTCGCCTGATCGGGTGGAGTTCCACACGTGCTCGCGAGGTGGACCATGCGCTCCGCGCCGCGCGAGATCTGGCGAACCAACGTGCTGTGCTTGCTCTCGTTGGTGTAGGCGACCTCGTCCCTTTGGCGCGACGAATTCATGACTTTGCGCTGGGTGATCACGCCCCATTCGTCGTGTGCTCGTCCTCTGAAGCGTTTGAGTCCGCACTAACAGGCACTCTCTGCTTCATCGACGAACTGCCGTTCGCCGTGAGGCGGCTTGTGCTCAGAGGCAAGCGCCCGGAAACCAGTGTCATGTTCTGCACCCAGAGCGATGCCTCTGTGGCGTCGACGTACTTGGGGCGCACCTCTCAGATTGTGCTACCTACGCTCGCCGAGCGACCTGAAGACTTAGACCGACTCATCCGCGAGTTGACTGGCGAGGCGGTCGCCGCACTAGGAGCCGCGGAGAGCGCGTTCCGCGACGCCGATCATCGGCGGATTCGCGAGGCCGCACCACCTACGCTCACGGGGCTCGCCGAACTCACCCGTCGCCTGGTCGCGCTGCGCAACTGGGGTTTGACGCACGGCGCGGCGCGCTTGGGCATTTCGCGCGTTGCACTAGCGAAATGGATGCGTCGACGGAGCATCCCGATCTGAAGCGCGCGCAAAGATGCGCTCTCGACGCGCAACGCTGCTTCGAGTAGCGCGGTTGCGCGCCGCGCTGAGAGTCGGGGGATCCACGCCGCTCTAAACAGCCGTTCCGCAACCTCGACGACCGAGTCTTCCGAACCAAGACGGGATGCTGCGAGCGCAAGAGGAAACAACGTCCCTCGCGCGGCAAGGTCAGCAGCGCACTTCAGCAGCTCGGTCACCTCGGCCCACTGAGCGAGCATCCGGCGCGGTTCGTCCATACGGCGATGCGAGAACGTAGACCATCCGAGCTCGGTGATGCTAGGTCAGTGCTCGGTGGTTGTGGCGCACTGACCGTAGGTGGGATGCGATCAAGCCTTGGAGCGTTACCGGCCCCTGCGGAGGTTTGGCGGCGGCCCGAGCGATGGGGCCACGGTGGAATCCGCGGTACGGCGGCCAGGCGGCCGCCTACGGTCGCCGCCGCAGGGCATCGGTCGCCAGGCGCGACCGAGCACGCGGGTCGCGCTGCCCGAGTCGGCTGAACTCGCGCGAGCGGCACCACTTGCCGAGCTGGCGCGGCGAACAGCGGACATGGCCGGCAGACGGGCAGCTCACCCCGGGATCGTGTGGCGCGGCCGGCTGCCACCAGACGTGCTCGCCGGCCGCGATCCGGAGCGAGATCAACCACAGGGCCGACGGTGGCCAGGGTTGCGAGCTGCTGGTACCCGCAATGTTCGACGAGCGCCCGGACCGCGATAGTCGGCGGTCGCGGACTACCTCAGCGGTTCGCCGCGAAGGGGCAGATCGTCGAAGGGCACGAAGCGCACGTCGCGTCCGCACACGCGTCTCCGTGGGCAACCCGGTTGAACCGCGAGCGGAATAGATACACGGCTTGCTGCACGAACCGCGGCGACGAGCGCGGCAACCCCGCCCGCAGGCGCGACAGGTTGATCTCTCGCGCCACGGTCACGAACCACCGCGCGTTAGCGGCGTAGGTATCGGCGCCGCGTCCTCGGCGCCATCGCCGGATCGCGTAACCAACGTTCGCATCAACGACCACGATTCTCGAGCCGTCGAGCTCCGGCGACCACGCCGCAACGCCGATGCCCAGCTCGGGCACCGACAACGCCGAGACGAACATCGACGCGAGCTTCACGCCAATGCGGTAGATGGCCTCGACGCGCGCGATCATGGCCGTCGCCCGCTGATGCGGGTCTGGAGTTTCGTCGCAGACCTCGGCGAACCATCGGGCGAGGCCCGCTGGCCCTAGGTGCAGCCACGCCGACGTGGGCATCTTGCCCAAGTCGCCCATGCGCCCGATCGCTGAGGTCGCCTCCTTCACGTGGCACGCCGTCCGCGGGCGCGTGTCGCAGGTCGCACGGTTGCGCGCGAAGTCGCGCCGAACGTCGCACGCGCGATCGAACGTCACCGCGTCGCGCAGCCTCTGGCAGGGCGCGGTCTCCGCGAGCACGCGCAGGCGACGCGTCGTGACCATCGCGGCAGCCTGGCGGGCGGGCATCGCCCGTTGGATCGCCATGATGTCGACGTCGCGCCGCGACTGGTATGCCCCGAGCGTGATCAACAACTGAAACAGC
>JBQCJR010001060.1:0-15014 GCA_051952595.1 Kofleriaceae bacterium | reverse complement strand
GTTCCTGCAGAGCTGGCGCACCACCTTGATCCCCGCGATCACGATCCCGGTGTCGATGATCGGCACGTTCATCTTCATCCGGTTGTTCGGGTTCTCGATCAACACCCTGACCCTGTTCGGGATCACGCTCGCGACCGGCCTCGTGGTCGACGACGCGATCGTCGTGATCGAGAACATCGAGCGCCACCTCCACGAGGGCGAGTCCGATCCCCACGTCGCGGCGTCGCGCGCGATGCGCGAGGTGGCCGGCGCGGTGATCGCCACCTCGCTCGTGCTGGTCGCGGTGTTCGTGCCGGTGTCGTTCGTCCCCGGCACCACCGGCGCGATCTATCGCCAGTTCGCGCTGACGATCGCGTTCTCGATCTCGCTGTCGGCGCTCAACGCGTTGACCCTGTCCCCGGCGCTCGCCGCGCGCTTGCTCCGCCAGCAGACCAAGCCCAAGCGCGCGCCATTCCGCGCGGTCAACCGCGCGATCGACTGGGCGCACCGGACGTACGCCAAGGTGCTGCGCCGGCTGCTCCGCCACACCGTGCTGGTGGCGATCGCGTTCGCGGCGACCCTCGGGCTCACCTACTGCGCGTACCGCCAGCTGCCCTCGGGCTTCGTGCCCGACGAGGACCAGGGCTACATCATCATCGTGGTCCAGGCGCCCTCGGGCGCCGCGCTCCAGCAGACCGTCCAGGTCACCCGCCAGATCGAGGACATCCTCGCGCGCGAGCCGGCGGTCCACAAGGTGTTCAACGTCAACGGGTTCTCGTTCACCGGCGCGGGCAGCAACCGGGCCACGATGTTCGCCGCGCTCAAGCCGTTCGGCGAGCGGCCCAGCCAGCGCGACTCGGCCCAGGCGCTGGTGGCGCGGCTGCGCGGGCCGCTGATGGGGATCGGCGGCGCGGTGGTGATCCCGTTCCTGCCGCCCTCGATCCAGGGCGTCGGCACGTTCGGCGGCCTCCAGCTCGAGCTCGAGGATCGCAGCGGCGGCGGCCGGATCGAGGACCTGGCCGCGGCGACCGCCGCGATCATGGGCGAGGCGTCCAAGGATCACCGGCTGCGTGGCCTGCTCGCGACGTTCACCGTCGACGATCCGCAGGAGGTGGTCTCGATCGATCGGTCGCGCGCCAAGGCGCTCGGCGTGTCGATCGACCGGATCGCCGAGACCCTCCAGGTCTACCTCGGCTCGGCCTACATCAACGACTTCGACTTCAACGAGCGCTCGTACCGGGTCTACGTGCAGGGCGAGCGCCAGTACCGCCGCGAGCCACGCGACATCACCGCGCTGTACGTGCGCAGCGATCGCGGTCAGATGGTCCAGCTCGCCGAGCTGCTCAGCACGCGATCGAGCACCTCGCCGCAGGTGATCTCGCACTTCAACCTGTACCGGTCTTCGGAGATCAACGGCGCGCCGTCGCCCGGCACCTCCACCGGCGAGGCGATGGCGGCGCTGAAGGGGATCGCGGAGCGCGTGATGCCGGCCGGCATGGCCACCGAGTGGGCAGGCCTGTCGCTCGAGCAGCAGCAGGCCGGCGGCCAGGTCGCGATCGTGTTTGGCCTCGCGGTGCTGATCGTCTACCTGCTGCTCGCGGCGCAGTACGAGAGCTTCGCGCTGCCGTTCATCATCCTGCTCGCGGTGCCGGTCGCGATCCTCGGCGCGCTCGCGTTCCTGACGGTGCGCGGGCTGGTCAACGACGTGTTCGCGCAGATCGGCATGGTCATGCTGGTCGGTCTCGCCAGCAAGAACGCGATCCTGATCGTCGAGTTCGCGGAGCAGCTGCGCGCCTCGGGCAAGTCGCTGATCGACGCGGCGGTCGACGCCGCGCAGATCCGGCTCCGTCCGATCCTGATGACCTCGTTCGCGTTCATCCTCGGCGTGTTGCCGCTGGTGCTGGCGGCGGGCGCGGGCGCGGCGAGCCGCCACTCGCTCGGCACCACGGTGTTCGGCGGCATGGTGTTCGCGACCTTCCTCAACCTGATCTTCATCCCCGCGCTGTACGTGATGGTCGAGGGCTGGCGCGAACGGCGGAGCCGGTCGAAGCTTCCGCGCGCGTCGAAGCTGTAGCAGGATCGCTGGGATGCGCGCGCTGGTGTTCGATCGCACGTGTGTCCGCTCCGGCGGCGGGCTGTCGCCGATCTGGTGGGCGGGCGCGCAGCTGTACCGCGGGCTCGGCCGGATCGACGCGGCGCGTGGGTTCGCCGGCTGGGACGCCGCGCTCGACTGGCTGGCCGGCCTGCCCGAGCCGATCGACGAGCTCCAGTTCTGGGGCCACGGCCAGTGGGGCCGCGCGATGATCGATCGCGACGTGCTCGACGCGAGCGCGCTGCGCCCGATCGATCCGCGGCGCCGCCGGCTCGACGCGCTGCGCGAGCGGCTCGCGCCCGGCGCGCTGGTGTGGTTCCGCACCTGCCAGACCCTCGGCGCGCGGGCCGGGATCGATCTCGCCGAGCGGCTCGCGGACCTGCTCGGCGCGCGGATCGCCGGTCACACCTACGTGATCCACTTCCACCAGAGCGGGCTACACGGCGTGGCCCCGGGCGGCCGCGCCGATTGGTCGCCCGAGGAGGGGCTCGCCGAGGGCACCGCCGAGGCGCCGGTCCGCGCGCGCCGGTCCGCGCCATGGGCGCCGCGCACGATCACGTGCCTCGACGGCGAGGTGCCGGCGCCGTGGTTCGCGCCGTGATCGCGCCGTGATCGTCACAGCGGCGTTCGCGAGGTGCCGCGCTGCTCGATCGGGATGACGATCCCGGGCTCGGTCGGCCGTGGCTCCGGCCCGCGCCGCGCGTGCTCGACCGCCCACGCCAGCGCGCGATCCGCGACCTCCTCCCAGCCCGGCTCGCCGATCGTGAAGTGCGAGCGATCCGCGAATTCGATCAGATCCGCCTGGGCACCGGCGCGCAGGTAGTGCTCCTGCGAGCGGCGCTGCACCGAGGGTGGCATCAGGCGATCCGCGGTGCCCGCGATGAACAGCAGCGGCGCGCGCTCGCGGTTCGCGAAGTCGATGGCGAACGGCGAGTGGCGCTCGAAGTTCGCGAGCGCGCCCTGGAACAGCGCGCGCCCGGGCGCCGGGATGTGCAGCCGGTCGTAGGCCTCGTTCGAGGCGTCCTCGTCGAGCGTGTTCGCGAACGCGTGGTGGAACTGCGCCGGCGTGAACGGCAGCGCGCGCCGCGCGTTCCACGGCTTGATCAGGAACCGCCAGGTCGCCGCGAGCGTCGAGGCCGGCAACGTATAGACCGCCTGGCGGACCGGCGTGGCGTGGATCGCGACGCCCGCGGCACCGGCGCCGCGGTCGAGCAGCACCTGGACAAACGCGCCGCCGAACGAGTGGCCGATCAGGATCGGCTCGCTGTCGAGCTCGCGGATGATCTCCTCGTAGTGCTCGACGATCTCCGCGGCGCCGAGTCCGATCAGTGGGGTGGGATCGCGGCGGATCGCCTCGACCTCGCCCTCGAGGCCCGGCCACGCGGGTGCGAGCACGCGATAGCCGGCGCGGGTGTATCGATCGATCCAGCCCTGCCAGCTGCGTGGGGTCATCCACATGCCGTGGACGAGCACGATCGTGTCGGGGCTTCGTGGGTTCGCGGGGGTCGCCATGGGTCCTCCGATCACAGCGTGGTGGCGGCGCGGCGCCGCGTCGAGCAGCGCCCGGCCGACGGCGTTCCGCCGAGAGCGCCCGAGGCACGGCGGATGCACGCAGGTTGTTCTTCGAGAAGGCAGCCATGCAGAGGGAGATGCAGATGGAAGGAAAGAGCTGGATATCGACGCTGGTATTCCTGGTCGTCGTCGCGATCGGGGTGGTGCTGGCGGCCGCGCTCGGAGGTTCGCCGGCGCTCCGGTGGGGCGTGCTCGTCGTCGCGCTGGTGGTCGCCGCGCTGCTCTCCGTGGCGATCAAGGTCGCCCGGCCGTGGGATCGCGCGGTGGTGCTGCGGCTCGGTCGGCTGCGCGCGATCCGCGGGCCCGGGTTGTTCCTGATCGTGCCGTTCGTGGACACGGTCGCGTACTGGATCGACACCCGGATCATCGCGACCGCGTTCAAGGCCGAGAAGACGCTGACCAAGGACACCGTGCCGGTCGACGTCGACGCGGTGTTGTTCTGGAAGGTAGTGGATCCCGAGCGCGCGTCGCTCGGCGTGGCCGACTACACCAGCGCGATCGCGTGGGCCTCGCAGACCGCGCTGCGCGACGTGATCGGCAAGACGATGCTGGCGGACCTGCTCGAGGGCCGCGACAAGATCAGCTACGAGCTGCAGCGGATCATCGATCAGCGCACCGAGACGTGGGGCGTGCACGTCATCTCGGTCGAGGTCAAGGACGTGCTGATCCCGCCGGGGCTCCAGGATGCGATGTCGATGCAGGCGCAGGCCGAGCGCGAGCGCCAGGCCCGCGTGATACTCGGCGACTCCGAGCGCCAGATCGCCGAGAAGTTCCGAGAGGCGGCGCAGACCTACAGCTCGGACCCGACCGCGCTCCACCTCCGCGCGATGAACATGCTGTACGAGGGGCTCAAGGAGAACGCGACGATCGTCCTGGTGCCGTCGAGCGCGATCGACACGATGCAGCTCGGCAACCTGGCGGGGATCACCGCGATCAACGCGGCGCTCGCCGGCGGCAAGGAGCCCGCCCGGGAGCCAGCCCGCGCGCCCGCCTCGGCGGCGCAGCGACCGAGCGCGGGCCAGCGCTGACGGTGTACAGATCGAGCGCAGATGTCGCTGCGCTCGTCTCGCGTGCTCCGAGAAGTCTCGATGCCGCCGGTTCCGGGGGCGAATCGGGACCCGTTCCATCTGTGCTGGCACCCGGGCGAGCGTGCGCTGTGGCTGCTCGCCCTCGCTGAACCGGCGGTGTGGCGGATCGCCGAGGACGGCACCGGCACCGAGATCTTGTCAGGCGCGCAGCTGGGCCTGCCCGAGGGCTTCTCTCCCCGCTACGTCCACGCGCACGGCTTCTACTTCGACACGGCGCGCCGCCAGCCGGTGTGGTGGGCGTCGACCTACGACGAGCAAGCGAGCCCGGGCGGCCACCTGCTGATCGCGGCGTTCGACGGCAAGACGTTCGCGCAGATCGAGCAGCGCGGCGCGGTCCGCACCGGCGGCGACGATAGCTTCGTGTTCGATCCGGTGCGCGGCGTGCTCGTGCACCTGGTCGCGCGGCGCGTCGATCGCGACGAGGCGGAGCAGCAGCGCCGCGCCTCGCTGGGTGGGCTGGGCGTGCGCGAGCTGGGCGTGGATGGCGCGTGGCGAGACGTCGGCGCGCCGCTCGCGGAGGCCGGCCGGGGCCCCACCTACGCCGGCTGGGACGCGCACCGCCAGCAGGTGATCCTGATCGACGACTCGGAGCGCACCTTGGGCTGGGATGGCCACGCGTGGCACGAGCACGGCAAGTTCCCGACCTGGCCGTGGCACCCGTACACCTGCGCGGTCGCGCCGGGCAGCCATCGCCTGCTGTACCTGCACGCGCAGCGATCGAGCGACGACTACACCGCGCGGTGCTGGGAGCTGACCGACGGGGGCTGGGCGCAGCGCGATCCGGGCGTGCTCGAGGTGTTCGGCGGCGCGGCGCACGACCCCGAGCGCGATCGCACCTACGTCTATGGCCCGTGGAGCGGCCCGGGGACCTTCCAGCACACCCTCGGGCGGTTCGAGGGCGGCGCGCTGGTGCCCGCCGGCCGGGCGGTCGCGGTGCTCGAGGGCGGCCGCGTCGGCGGACCGGCGCGGTTCTGGGGCCGGCGCCGCCCCGGCCACGCCAACTACCGCATCATGGATCTGTACGACGCGCGCGTGGTGGTCTCGGCGATCGATGGAGCGCTGCGCCCCGAGCCCTCGGCGCCCGCCGGGGTGGCCGTGCTCGGCGACGCGACCGGCTGCCTGGCGATCACCCACGCCGGCGAGGTCCACCGGCTCGAGCCCCACGGCTGGTCGATGCGGGCCGGTGGGCCGCCCGACTTCGCGCTGCGGGTCGCCGTCAACGCCGGGATCGACGGCCGGGGGCGGGTGCTGATGTTCGGGGGCGAGTCGAGGACCGGCCGCCGGCTCGCCGAGTCGTGGCTGTTCGACGGCGAGCGGTGGTCGCGGTTGGCGACCAAGGGCGCGCATCCAGCGACGATCCATGCGGCGGTCGCCTACGACGCGGGGCGCGACGCCTGGATCGCGGTCGGGGGCCAGCTCAGGAACCTCCGCACCGACCAAGCGACCCACGAGCTGTCGGCGGGGAAGTGGCGGTCGTTCCCGTCGAGGTTCGGCGAGTCCGGATCGATGGAGGACCACGTGGAGCCGCTATCGCTGCTCGTGCGCGACGAGGCCACCGGCCTGATCGTCGGGGTGGTGCTCGGCCACCAGGAGCCGTCGAGCCTGTACGTGTATCGCGGCGAGGGCGGGTGGGAGCGCGTCGCGCAGCTCGAGCTACCGGAGGCGGTAGGAGCGCTCGCGTACGACAGCGAGCGGAGGACGATCGTCGCTGCGGGTCCGGGTGCGCTCGCCGAGGTCGAGGTCGGCGAGTTGCTCGACGCCGCGCGCGGCGAGCAAGGGCCCGCGCCTGCGAAGCCGGCGCCTGATCTCGCGAAACCGGCGAAGCCGGCGAGACCTGCGAGGGCCGGGAAAGCTGCGAACCCGGCGGCTGCGGCGCCCGCGGAGGCCGAGATCCCTGCGTCGGTCTGGCTGCGCCTCGTGGCCGACGGCAGCGACAAGTTCTGGTTCGCATCGCACACCGGGGCGGGCTGGAGCGCACGGTGGGGGCGGCGCGGGCGCACGCCCTCGGAGAAGACCTATGCGCTCGGCTCGCGCGCGGCTGCGCGAGCGGCGTACGAGCAGGCCGTTCGCGCCAAGCTGCGCGCCGGCTACGAGCACGCCGCCGAGCGCGAGCAGGTGGCGGTGATCCCCGGGCGGATGTCGTACCGCATCGCGCTCGGGCGGACCGGCGACGACGCGTTCGGCGGCATCCCGGCGGGAGTGACCGCCGAGACCTGGCCGGTGTGCGCCGACTGCAAGCACCCGATGCCACACGTCGCGTCGCTGCACGCCCACCCGGAGCGCCTGCCGCTGACCAGGCACGCGGCGGTGGTGCTGTTCGCGTGTGCGGGCGAGCGCTCGGGCGGCGCCTGCGAGACCTGGGATCCTTCCGCCGGCTGCAACGCCGCGCTGCTGCTCACCGCGCGCGAGCTGTCGCGCCGCGCGCTCGCCGCCCGCCCACCGGCAAGCACGGCGAGGCGCCGTCGACGGTGATGCGCGCGCGGCGGATCCGCTACCGCGAGGTGTTCGAGGCCGATCCCGCGCGCGAGCCCGGCGCCGAGGACATCGAGGCGACGTCCAAGGTCGGCGGTTATCCGGGCTGGCTCCAGGGCGAGGCCGTGCCGCGCTGCGGGACGTGCAGGCGGCCGATGCGGTTCCTCGCGCAGCTCGGCGAGCTCGACGGCCAGATGAACTTCGGCGGCGGCGACGGCTATCTGTTCTGCTGCCCGAGCGAGCACCAGGCCAAGTTCCTGTGGCAGCAGTGAGCCGCGGACTCTGCGATCCCGCCGGCGAACCACACACCGCGCGTCGAACCGCCGATCCCACGAGCCCGAGGCCAGGGCGTTCGCCTCGACCTCGGACCCGCAGGTTCGCTCGCCTCGTCGGGGCAGCCTGCCCGAGAGGGACCTACACCAGCGTCAGCGTGTGACGAGCTGCCGGTCCTGGTCCTCCTCGTCGTTGTTCGTGGGCTGGCACGTGGGCGCGAGCACGCCGAACAACCCCTGGGTCTCGTCGGCGGGACCCGCGGCGAAGAACAGCGCGTTGGGGTCGGCGTTGGCGACGTCGTCGCCGAACGCGATGCCCCACAGCCCGTCGACCGCGAACGGTGCACCGGAGCTGTTCGTGAGCTGGTCGATCACCGTGCCATCGCCGGCGGCGACCGCGGTGATGTGGCCGTCGCCGAAGTTGCCGACAAGGAGCGTGCCACCGAACCCGCCGAACCCGTCGAGCCCGCCGAGCGTGTCCGGCGCGAGCGCCATGCCCCACGGCGCGTTGAACAGGTCCGAGGTCGCGCGCCACACCACGGTGCCCGAGGTGTCGAACGCGGTCACCTGGCCGAGCCCCGCGCCCTTGATCTCGTCGCCGGTCTGCGGGTCGAACCGCGCGAACGTGACGAACACGCGATCGCCGAACGCCGCGACGTTGAACGGCTGCAGGCCGGCGGCGCGGTCGGGATCGTCGAACCTGGTCGACGAGACCAGCCGGAAGTTTCCGTCGAACACGTCGATCTGGTTGTTCGCGAAGTCGGCCGCGAGCAACAGCGGTCCGTTGTTCTGGTTCTCGAGGATCGCCACGCCGCGGAAGTCCGCGCCCTCGCCCGACTGATCGACGACCGTCGTGCCCTGGAGGCTGACCGCGGGATCGACCGCGATCAGCTGGCCGCCTTCGGTCGCGAAGATCAGCTTCGCCGGGCCGCAGTTCTCGGTACACGGGATCACGAACGAATCCGTGTTGTTCGAGGCGACGCCGGTCAGCCCGGTGACCAGGGTGATCGAACCGGACGCGACCGGTGTGGTGGCCGCCGTGCCCTTGCCGTCGAAGATCGAGACCTTGCCGGTGCCGTTGTCGGCGATCCAGAACAAGCCATCGCGAGCCACGAGCCCCCACGAGTTGACCAGATCTGGATCGACCCTGACCCCGACGGTCTGAACATCCGAGACCTCGTTGATCTGGGTGAAGCAGCCGAGCTCGATCCCGCTGTCGGGCGGCGGGATCTCGCCGCCGGTGAAGTCGTTGTCATCGTCGTCACACCCCGGCGCAATCGCCGCCGAGATCAACGCGATGCCAATCGCGCATACCTTGGACTTCGTCGCCATGATTCTGGACCTCCTGCGGACGATCCGCACCCAGCCTGGGTGCACGCGATGCGCCATCACGCTCCGCGGCAGCGAGAGCAGGCCAGGCGCAGCGGGAGTAGGTCCGGCGCGAATCCGGGGCGCTCACCGCGCCGGCCGCGCGCCACGCCGCTCTACTCGGGAGCGTGCGTCGGCGCCGCTTCTCGCGCGGCGCCTTCGGTGCGCGGGACGTTGGTGGCCGCGCGCAGCCGCTGGGTGTGGCGCCAGCCGAGAAAGCCGACCACCAGCACCACGGCGACGAGCAGGACGTAGTGCTCGGTGCGTGCGATGCCGTGGCGCATGCGTTCGACGTGGGCCGAGCCGAAGTAACCGAGCCCCACCACCACCGGCACGCTGATACACGCCGCGAGCGCGTCCCACAGCAAGAACTTGCGCGGCGCCATGCCGTGGATCCCCGCCATCGCGAACACCGCGCCGCGCAGCCCGACGACGTGGCGGGCGAGGAACACCAGCCGGCCGCCGTAGCGGCGATACGCGATCTCGATCCGCTCGCGGCGGTGCGGCGGGAGCAGCCGGCGGATCAGGCGGTGGTCGTACGCGCGTGGCCCGAAGTGGCGGGCGGTGAAGAACAGCAGCGCGTCGCCGCCGATCACGCCGGCGAACACCGCGAGCATCGCGACCACCGGGTGGATGACCCCGCGGTTCGCCAGCACGCCGGCGGAGATCAGCGCGACGTCCTCGGGCAACGGGATGCCGAGGCCGCCGACCAGCAACCACGCCATGATGAGGACGATCGACCCGCCCAGGATGCCGCTCTCCATGGTCACAAATGGACCATCGGATCGACCGGCGCGCCGTCAGAGCATCTCGGATCAGCGGCTATCGCGCGATCTCGATCATGCGGGCGTCCCGCGGCGCGCCACGAACGCGCCGAACGCCGCCGCGGTGAAGAACATGATCAGGCTGTAGATCGCCGGCGGGACCGCCATCGTGGAGTTGTTCAGCAGCGATGGGCTCGACGCGATCGCGATCGCGAGCGTGCCGTTGTGGATGCCGATCTCCATGCCGATCGCGATCGCCTGGCGCCGCTCCACGCGGGCCACCAGCGGGACGAAGTAGCCGACCGACATGCTCGCGATGTTGAACGCCAGCGCGGCGAGCCCGACCTGCTGGAAGTAGCTCCCGATGTGGTCGCGCTCGTTCGCGACCGCCGAGCCGATCACGAGCAGCAGGAACAGCGCCGAGACGATCCTCACCGGGCGATCCAGGCGATCGGCCATCGCCGGGCGCCGCGCGCGGATCGCCATGCCGATCGCGACCGGGACCAGCACGATCGCGACGACCTGGAGGATCTTGTCGAACTGCAGCGGGATCGAGCGGCCGGCGCCGAGGAAGTGCTCGAGCGAGAAGTTGACGATCAGCGGCAGGGTGACCAGCGAGAGCACGCTGTTGACCGCGGTCAGCGTGATGTTGAGCGCGACGTCGCCCTTGGCGAGGTGCGAGAACAGGTTCGCCGTCGCGCCGCCCGGCGAGGCCGAGAGCAGCATCAGGCCCACCGCCAGCTCCGGCGGGAGATCGAACAGGTGGGCGATCCCGAGGCAGGCCGCCGGCAGGATCAGCATCTGGCAGCCCAGCCCGACGATCGCCGCGCGCGGGTAGAGGACGATGCGGCGGAAGTCGGCCAGCCCGAGGCTCAGGCCCAGCCCGAGCATGATCACGCCGAGCGCGACCGGCAGCAGCACCGCGGTGATGACGTTCTGCTCCATCGCGCCCCCGGAGGCCGACTATAGCCTCACTCGCGGTAGAACAGCGGGAACTCGACCAGCGCGTCCTGGCCGGGCGGCGCGAACGGCAGCCGCCGCGCGACCATCGTCAGGCACCGCGCGAGCCCCGCCAGCTCGGTGTCGGTGCGCACCGCGGTGACCGCGCCGTTCGCGTCGAGGTCGAGCGAGACCCGGACCTTGAGCGCGCCGAGCGTCGGATCCGCGTCGAGTGCGCGCTTGAAGCACCGGACAAAGGCAGCGCGGCTGGTGTCGAGCGCGCGCACCACCGCCTCGTCGGGGACCCGGATCGGCTGGCTCGATCGGGGCGGCGCCGGCGCGGGCGCGGGGGCCTCGCGCCGCCCGAGGGTCGCGCGTGGCCCGAGGGTCGCGCGCGGCCCGAGGGTCGCGCGCGGCGCGGTGATCTCGGCGCGTGGCCCGGGCGGCACCGGAGGGGCGATCGGCGGGGCCAGCGCCGGCGCGGGGGCCGGCGGGTTGGCAGGTGGTGGAGGTGCCGGCGCGGGCTCGGGGGCAGGCGCCGCGGCGGGGGCGTTGGCGAGGTCGCGCGCGAGCTGATCCGCGTCGCGCGGGCCCAACAGCCGGCATCGCCACGCCGGCCATCCGCCGGTGAGCAGCACGGCGAGCGATGTCAGGACGGGACCGGTCGCGAGCCGCGCCCGCATCGTTCAGGTCTCGCACGGATGGCGTGATCCGAGCAACTGCGGGTTTCCGCGCGCGGAGGAGGGGTGGGGATATCGCGTGGACAACCGCACACATGGCGGCGGGATCGGCGCCGGCGGTCGATCTCGGCCGGCTTCGAGCGCCGCTTGCTGCGGAGCAGCCCCGTGCGGCGCATCGCGTTCCGAAGGCCAGGGACGACGGCGAGGGCACATCCGTCGAGCCTCGCGCGCGAGCTCCGCGGCTGGGCGCAGTTCCGCGCGATTGGCGCAGGTTCGCGCGTTTGGCGCAGCTCGGCGCGGCTGGCGCAAGTCTGCGCCGGACGCAGCTCCTCGGCCGGCGCAGCTCTGCGCGGCTGGCAGCAGGTCCGCGCGTTTGGTTCAGCTCCGCTCGTGTGGCGCAGCTTGGCGCGGTTAGCGCAGCTCCGCGCTTTTGGCGCAGCTCCGCGCTTTTGGCGGAGCTCCGCACGGTTGGCGCAACTCCTCGGCCGGCACAGCTCCTCGGCCGGCGCAGCTCCGCGCGGCTGGCGCAGCTTGGCGCGTTTGGCGCAGCTTGGCGCGTCTGGCGCAGCTCGGCGCGTTTGGCGCAGCTCCGCGCGTTTGGCTCAGCTCCGCGCGTTTGGCGCAGCTCGGCGCAGCTCGGCGCGGCCGGCGCAGCTCCGCGCGTCCGGCCCGTCCTGACGCGCGCCCGAACCGTGCGCGACGTGTGCGCCCGAGCCAGCGGCCTGCGCGTGTGTCGCTCCTGCCGGCTCGCACCGCGTTCCTTCCACCCGTGCGCGACGTGTCCGCCCGACGGCGGGCGCCCGGGTGATGCTCGAGCAGCGGTTCCAGCTCGAGGGCGAGCGCCGGCGCTCGTCAGTGCGGCTTCGGCGGCTTCCGCGGCTCCGCCGGCGTGGCGAGCACCGCGAGGATCTTCTGCCACGTCGAGTCGCTCACCGCCGTGCGTGGAATCGTGTGCGCGCTCCGGGTGGCTGGCTCGGCGCGTTGCACGCCGCGCTCGAGGTGCTCCAGATCGAGGAATTCCTCGCCCGCCGGGATCGGGTGGGTCTCCGCGGTCGCGACGCCCTCGGCCTCGGTGTCCGAGAGCAGCCTCAGGATCTGGTTGCGCGTCTCGATTTCGATCGCCTTGTCGACGTTCATGGTTTCCCTCGATCCCAGCGAGGTGCAACCCGCGGACCCGCCGGCTCGGTCAGCGACAGATGTCCTGCATCTCGGGCCGCTGGAGACAGCCGTTCGCGCAGGTCATGACCTTCACGCCGACCCCGCCGGTGCAGCGATAGAGCGTTTGCGGATCGCCGTCGAGCTCGTTGCCGCCGCAGTAGTTGGTGCCCTCGGTGCACGGCCCGCCGATCCCGCGGCAGGTGTCGTCGTTTCCCGGGCGCTCCAGGCAGCCGCCGGCGCACGTCCCGCGGGCGCGAGGCACGCCGTCGCGCTTGCACTGGTACAGCGTCTGCGGATCTCCGGCGAGCTTGTTGCCGCCGCAGTACAGCCCCTCGGCGACGCAGTCCTCCGGCGGTGCGATCTCGATCGAGATCGAGGCGCGTCGCGTCGACGGTGCCAGCTCGATCGTCGCGGCGCCCGTGCCGACCACCGCGCCGTCGAGCTTGGCCGCCGCGACCACGCTCACCGCGAGCAACTCGGCGATCGGATCCTCGAGCTCGATCCCCGTGATCACCGGCAGCTCGACCCGCTGCGGGCCCTCCGCCGGCGTCGTGGTCGTGCCGTGGCGATCGCCGAACAGCACGTCGAGCTCGAGCTGATCGAGGCGGTTGACCGCCTGCGAGGTCACGCGCACCACGATGCACGGTCCCGCGGCGTCGGCGCACGGATCCTCGTCGGCGCACCCGGCGAGCGCGAGCGCGGCCAGCAGCGCGGCGCGCCTCGCGAGCGCGTCGCGGCTCACGACCCACCCGCCCGGCAGCCCATCGGGCCGCAGGTGATCGGGGGGAGCTGCGCGTCGCCCGGATCGCGCGTCGCGTAGTAGCCCACGCCCGCGACCGCGACCGCCGCGCCCGCGACCACCGTCCAGAACCACCACCGCCGCGTGATCGACGTGCGCTCGGGCGACAGCGCGAGGTGGACATCGAGCTCGCCCGCCGCCGGCACCACGATCGAGCGCGACGCCGTTGCGTACCCCGGCTTCTCGGCGACCACGACGTGGGCACCCGCGCGCATCGAGAGCGCGCGGAACGGCGTCGCTCCGACGATCATGCCGTCGAGCCGCAGCTGCGCGCCCGTCGGGGTGGAGCGCACCGCGAGCACGCCCGTGCGCTCGCACAGCTCGCGCAGCCGCACCAGCTCGGCGCGCCGCGCGTCGTCGGGCGGCACGCGCGACAGGAAGCCATCGATGTGGATCAGCGCGTCGTGGCAGTCGCCGAGCTGGACCTCGGTGAGCGCGAGCCAGCGGTGTGGATTCGGCTTGTTCGGGACCAGCTCGTGCGCCGCCAGGAACGCGCGGTGCGCCGCCGCGTAGTCGCCCCCGCGGAACGCCGCGATGCCGCGATCGAGGTGGGCCTGCGCCGCCTGCTCGACGGATTCCGCGCGAGCGAGCGGCGCCGCGAGCGCGAGCGCTGCACCGAACGATGCCACCAAGGCACGCATCTCGTGGCACGATATCGCGCGCTCCTCGGGGTCACAACGAGGTGTCGTTGCCGCGCCCACAGCCAGCCGGATGAGAGCCGAAGGTCACATCGTCGGGAACTACCTGCTGCGATCCGTGATCGGCCGCGGGGGCATGAGCGAGGTCTATGCCGCCGAGCACCGGTTCCTCGGCGAGCCCGTGGCCGTGAAGCTGCTGCGCTGGGAGCTCGCGCGCGACGATGCCGCGATCGAGTCGTTCGTCTCCGAGGCCGCCAAGACCCGCGCCGTCGACCACCCCAACGTCGTGCGGCTGATCGATTTCGGCCGCGACGACGCCACCGCGTGCTGCTACCTCGTGATGGAGCGCGTCGACGGCGAGAACCTCGCCGCGCGGCTGCGCCGGGTCGGCCGGCTCGCCGAGCCCGACGTGCGCCGCCTCGGCGCCGCCATCGCCGACGGCATGCACGCCGCGCACGAGCGCGGCATCGTCCACCGCGATCTCAAGCCCGCCAACGTGATGTTGCGTGGCGACCAGCCCAAGATCGTGGACTTCGGGATCGCCAAGTCGCTCGGCAACCAGTCCGCCGTGACCACCAGCCGCCGGATCGGCACGCCCGCCTACATGGCTCCCGAGCAGCTCACCGGCGGGCTGATCGCGCCCTGCGTCGACATCTGGGCCCTCGGCGCGATCCTGTTCGAGTCCGCCACCGGCCGCCTGCCATTCGAGAGCTTCGCCGACGGCCGCTGCCCCCAGCTGTTCGAGACGCCCCCGCGCGCCAGCTCGCTCGCCCCGCTCTCGAGCGCGCTCGACGACCTGATCGCGCGCTGCCTCGCGCGCGATCCCGGTCTCCGCCCCGCCTCGATGTCCCACGTCGCTCGCGCGCTTCGCGAAGCCTGGGATGTCGAGGTCGAGCGGATCACCCAGGACATCGGCGCGCCCGCATCGCCGGCGTGGAGCGCGCAGCCGCCCACCGGGTCGCCGTCGTGGATCTCGCAGCCGCCCGCCGGCGCGCCGCAGTGGAGCCCGCAGCTGCCCGCCGAGGTGCCGCCGTGGGCGAGCATGAATTCGCCGATATCGGGTGGGGCGGCGAGCGGCATGAATTCGCCGATATCGGGCGGGGCGGCGAGCGGCATGAATTCAACGATATCGAGAGCTTCTGCTAGCGGGAGGACTTAGACGATAAACGGAGCAGCGGAGTGCATCAAATCGT
>JBQCJR010001059.1:0-2641 GCA_051952595.1 Kofleriaceae bacterium | reverse complement strand
CGGCCCAGCTCGCCGCGCTCCAGGCGCTCGCCGCCGAGCTGCCGGGCGCCGCCTCGGAGGCCGCGTTCGTCGAGCGCGCGCTCGACCTGCTCGCCGAGCTGCTGCCCGGCCGGGCGCTCTGCGTGCGCGTGCTCGACCTGCGCACCCGCGAGCCCGCGCGCGCGTACGTCCGCGGCGCGCCGCTGCGCGACGGCGTGCTCGCGGAGGGCATCGCGCTCGCCGAACCCGCGCTCGCCCGCGCGCGGCTCAAGAGCGCGGTCGCCGCGAGCGCCCGGCTCGTCGTGCGCGAGCGCTGGGACTCGCCGTTCACCGGGATGGCCACCGGGTTCGCGCTGCCGCTCGCGGCGGGCGGCGAGCTCTACGGAGTGCTCGATCTCGGCTATCCCCCGAGCAGCGATGGCGCGCGCACCGACGAGCCGGTCGTGGCGCCGCTCGCCAGCCAGCTCGCCGTGGCGCTGCGCACCCTGCGGCTCGCCGACGACGCGCTCGGGCTGCGCGACTACCAGGCCCGCCTGCTCGAGAGCGCCAACGCGCTGATCCTCGGCATCGATCGCAGCTGGCGGATCACCGTGTGCAACCGCGCGATGCTCGAGCTCACCGGCTTCGCGCGCGACGAGGTGCTCGGGCGCGACGTCCGCGACTTCATCACCACCGATCAGCGCCAGTACCTGACCAGCGCGTTCGCCGCCGCGCTGCTCGGCCAGCACCACGCCGCGGTCACCGTCGCGCTGCCCACCCGCGCCGCCGGCACGGTGCGCACGGTGTGGAGCATCGCGCCGGTCGGCCGGTCCGGCGCCGCCGGGGGGATCGAGGCGGTCGTCGCGATCGGTCAGGACCAGTCCAAGATCGAGGCGCTCCAGCAGCAGGTCGTGCGCGCCGAGCGGCTCGCCACCCTCGGCGAGCTCGCCGCCGGGGTCGTGCACGAGCTCAACAACCCGCTCACGTCGATCACGGTGTACGCCGAGTACCTCGTGCGCAAGCTCGAGTCCCAGGGCGCCGAGGTCGCCGATCTCGAGAAGCTCCGGCGGATCGGCGCGAGCGCCCAGCGGATCCTGCGGTTCTCGCGCGATCTCGTCCAGTACGCCCGGCCGTCCGGCCGCGAGCTCGAGCCGGTCGATCTCGCCGCCGTGGTCCGCCAGTCGGTGTCGATCTGCGAGCACCTCGTCGAGCGCGGCGGGATCGCGCTCGGCATCGAGGTCGAGCCCGACCTGCCGGTGATCCGCGCGATCTCCGGCCAGCTCGAGCAGGTGCTGATCAACCTGATCACCAACGCGGTGCACGCCGTCGACAGCGGCGGCCGCGTCGTGGTGCGCGCGCGGGTCGACAGCCCGTCGACCGTGCTGCTCGAGGTCGCCGACTCCGGCCCCGGCGTGGCCGACGAGGACCGCGAGCAGATCTTCGAGCCGTTCTTCACCACCAAGCCGGACGGCAAGGGCACCGGCCTCGGGCTCTCGATCGTCCGCAACATCGTCGAGCAGCACCGCGGAGAGATCTCGGTCGGGCGATCGGAGCTCGGCGGCGCCACGTTCCAGGTCGTGCTGCCGGCCCTGTAGGGTCATTTCCACTGGACGAGCCGCGGCGGCCTCCCTAGGCTCGCGGGCCGATGTCACGCTTCCCGCTCGGGTCGCTCGTTCTGTCGGTGGTCGCTTCGCTCGCCGGGTGCGTGCGCGATGGAATCCCGATCCCCGACGCCGATCCCGAGCACCCGTATCCGCCCCCGCGCACCGACGTGGTCTCGCCGCTCGGCGGCCCGGACACCCTCGAGATCGCCACCTGGAACCTCGAGAACTTCCCCGCCGCCAGCCACACCCCGACGCTGGTCGCCGACCTGATCAGCTCGCTCGATCTCGACGTCGTGGTGGTCCAGGAGATCGCCGACGAGGCCGCGTGGGACGAGCTGCTGCTCCGGCTGCGCGACCACGAGGGCATCCTGTCGACCCACCGCTACGGGCCCAACGACTACCAGAAGGTCGGCCTCATCTATCGCAGCGCGCTGGTCACCGCCGGTCCGCCTTCGCTGCTGTTCCCGAGCGATGCGTTCGCGTTCCCGCGCCCGGCGCTCGCCGTGACCGTCGAGATCGACGGCCGATCGATCGAGGTGATCGGGGTCCACCTGAAGGCCGGCCGCGAGCCCGCCGACGCCGACCGCCGGCGGGCCGCCGTCCAGGAGCTCGATGCCTACCTGCGCGCCCAGATCGACGGCGGCGGCGAGGACGAGGTGGTCGTGCTCGGCGACTACAACGAGCGCGTCACCTCGCCCGACGACCGCGCCGTGCTCGCGCCGCTGCTCGACGCTCCGGATCGCTACACCGTGCGCACCGAGCCGGGCGCGCTCGCGGGAGGGATCACCTATCTCGGGTTCGGCGGCTCGTGGATCGACCACATCACCACCAGCCACGCCCTGGACGTGGTGTGGGCGGGAGCGCGCGTCGAGCAGCCGCGCCTCGATCAGACCGTCCGCTCGTACCGCGACTACGTGAGCGATCACCTGCCGGCGATCCTGATCGCGCCGAGGTGATCTCGGGGATCTGCCAGGGATCACCGGTGTCCGGTTCTCGGACACAAAGGTTGCGCGATCGATCCGTCCTGGTAGTGTGGGTCGAGACATGAAGCCCGAAGTTCTTCTCGAGCTGCTCGAACA
>JBQCJR010001058.1:0-5750 GCA_051952595.1 Kofleriaceae bacterium | reverse complement strand
ACGACGCTCTTCCGATCTTGACAGGCAGCTCGGCGATGATGTCCCAGGCGCCCGAGCTGCGGACCGACGCCGCATGTGGGAGCCCGTGAACCACGCATGAACGAACGCGTTCGAATTCTCCTGATCGACGACGATCTCGTCGATCGCCTGGCGATCCGCAGAGCGATCGAACAGAGCGGCCTGGTCGCCGATCTGGAGGAGGCCAGCTCGTCCGAGGAGGTGCTCGAGAAGGTCGCCACCGGGGCCTACGACTGCCTGCTGCTCGATCACGACCTGCCGGCGATCTCGGGCACCGAGCTGACCCGCCGGCTGCGCGCCGCCGGCCGGATGACGCCGGTCGTGCTGGTCACCGGGCAGCAAAACGAGGAGCTGCTGCAGACCGCGGTGGAGGCCGGGGTCACCGACTTCCTGCCCAAGGGCGATCTATCGCCGCGGCGGCTCGCCCTGCGGATCCGGTTCGCGATCCGGATCGGCCGCGCCGAGGCGGACTCCGCGCGCTCGCTCGCGGCGGCGACCCAGGCCACCCGCGCGCGCGACGACGTGCTCGCGGTGGTCTCGCACGACCTGCGCGGCCCGCTGCACGCGATCAGCCTCGCGTGCGAGGCGCTGCGCGAAGAGATCGCCGGAAGCGCGCTGCGCTATCTCGGCGCGATCGAGCGCGCGTCGCACCGCGCCGAGCGGCTGATCAGCGATCTGCTCGAGGCGAGCGCGATCGAGAACGGCGCGCTGCAGCTGACCCGCGGCGCCGTCGATGCCGCCGCGCTGGTCCGCCAGGCCGCGGCCGATCACGAGCTGCTCGCCAAGGAGTCGGGCGGCCGGATCACCGCGCACGTCCCCGACGAGTCGACGATCGTCAGCGCGGATCGCGATCGCGTGCTCCAGGTGCTCAGCAACCTGATCGGCAACGCGCTCAAGCACGCGCGCGGCGCGCCGATCGACATCGCGCTGCGCAAGAACGGCAGGGAGGCGGTGATCGCGGTGCGCGACCGCGGCCCGGGGATCTCGGATGCCGAGCTGCCGCACGTGTTCGATCGCTACTGGTCCGGGCGGACCCGCAAGGGCGGCGCCGGGCTGGGGCTGTCGATCGCGAAGGGCATCGTCGACGCACACGGCGGCCGGATCGACGTTGCGAGCAAGCAGGGCGACGGCGCCGAGTTCTCGTTCACCCTGCCGCTGGCGCGCTGATCGCACCCGCACTCACCCCGAGAGCGTGCGAACCCGCTCGGCTGTGGCGGGGCGTCGCGGTGGCGCGCAGCTGTCCCATCGAAATCACGTGGCGCACGGATGGCACGACCGGTGCTCCATGGCCTCGCCATGATCGCCGTACCCACTCCACCCGTCGTCGTCCACCCGCCGCGTCCCTCTCCCCCCGGGCACCCCGGGCGGCTCGAGCGCGCGCTCGGACAGCTGCTCGAATGGATGGTCCATTCGGTCGAGGGCATGCGGGCGCGGGCACATCGCACCACGGCGCACTGACGTGGAAGTCATCACCCTGAACGCGCCCACCGAGCTCGCGAGCCGCGACCGGCGCGGCGACCTCGACGTCGAGCGGATCCGCCGCGTGGTGCTCGTCGAGGCCGACGTGCTGCTCGCACACGACGTCGATCCCCGCGCGGTGCTGCGGCGGATCGCCGAGCTGATCGTGCCGACGCTCGCCGACCGGTTCACCGCGTACCTGCGCGGCGCCGGTGCGCTCGATCGCGTCGTCGAGCGCGGCGAGCGCGGCGAGCGCGCGGAGACGTGGCCGGACGGCTCGCAGCTGGTCGTTCCGCTGGTCGCCCGCGATCGCGTGCTCGGCGTGCTCGCGCTCGTCCGCGCCGGCGAGCCCTGCTACGACCTCGCCGATCTCGGGTTCGTCGAGCAGCTCGCGCGCCGGCTCGCCGTTCGCGTCGTGCGCGCGCCGCGGTGACGTGCGCCGCCGGCGCGGTGGGCATCTGATTTGCTGCATCGCGATCCATGCCGCGCACACCAGACATCGCAGACGTATCCACCCAGAACGATCGGGACGTCGAGCTCGCGGCGCGTGCGCCCTGGCTCGACGAGCCCGAGGACCAGGCCGGAGAGATCGGCCACGAGCCCCAGGAGCAAGTGGTCGGGCAACAGGCGGAGGCCGACGAGGAAGAGCTGTCCGAGGACGCCGCATTCGAGGCCGCGCTCGACGAGGCCGAGCTCGACGAGCTCCAGAACGGCGAAGGGCCCGACGCGTAGGATGCCGAGCACACCGAGGACGCCACCTGCGCCGCCCAGGAGCCGGCCTCGCGGCCGGGCGCGCGTGGGCTCAGCCGTCCTCGCGCTCGACGTGCGGCGCGCGGAGCTGCGCGGTCGCCGGCGTGTGGTTTCCGTCGAGCACCGGGATCGGGATCCCGCCGGTGTCGTCGAGCGGAACGCACAGGTACGCCGGCTCGTGCGCGGCCGCGCGTAGCGCGACGATCTCCGCCCGGACCTCGGCCGCGGACGGCCGCTCCTCGAAGTTCTTGGCGAGCATCCGCTCGACCAGCTCGACCAGCCACAGCGGCGCGTCGGGGCAGCGCGGCGCCAGCGCCGGCACCGGGCGGTTGAGGTGCTGCACCAGGATCTCGACCGAGCTCTGGCCCACGAACGGCGGGCGCCCGGTCATCGCCTGGTACGCCACGACGCCGAGGCCGTAGACGTCGCAGTGCCCGTCGGTGGGGCCGCCGCGCGCCTGCTCGGGCGCCATGTAGGTCGGGGTGCCGATCGCCTCGTTCACGCTCGTGAATCGAGCGCCTGCGAGATGGTGGGCGATGCCCCAGTCGATGACGCGCACGGGGTACGCTCGATCGCTTGGCGTGAGCAGGATGTTGTCCGGCTTGAGGTCGCGGTGCGTGACGCCGCGCCTGTGCGCCGCGTCGAGCACGTCGGCCACACTCCGGAGCAGCTCGATCACGTCCTCCGGAGTGATCACACCGCGCTGCATGCGCACGGCGAGCGAGCTTCCCTCGACCAGCTCCATGGCGATCCACGGCCGGCCATCCGGCAGCAGGCCACATTCGACGAACCGCGGGATCCCCGGGTGGCCGACGGACGCCAGGATCGAGGCCTCGCACATCATGCGATCGACCGCGCGCTCCTGCGCGAGCTGGTCTTCGCGCAGCACCTTGATCGCGACGATGCTCGACGACAGCGCGTGGCGCGCGCGGTAGACCCAGCCCATCCCGCCGGTGCCCACCAGGCGCTCGATCCGGTACGCCGAGATCAGGTCGCCCGGCCGGACGGTTCGATCGTGACGCTCGTCGGGCTGTGACTTCGCCTGCGAGGTGGCCATGGTCGAGCGCAGTTACCAGCACACCACGTGCCAGTAGGGCCACCCGCACGAGGTCACGTGCGCGCGAGCGACAAGTGACCACTCCGCCCGCAATCACGGCAGTATCCGGGCTCACGTCGCGAACGGCGTGCTTCGTGCAGAAACCCGCCGCATGATGTTGCCGGACCTCGCCGAACTGGGCCCGCACTCGGTGGTCGGGTCGTACCGGCTGGTGAAGGAGATCGGCCGCGGCGGCATGGGCACGGTCTACGAGGCCGTGCACACCGTGCTGCCCCGGCGCGCGGCGATCAAGGTGATGCACCACGAGCTCAAGCGGCAGCCCGGCATGGCGACCCGCATGGTCCAGGAGGCGTCGATCCTCGAGGAGGTGCGGCACCCCGGCATCGTGCGCGTGTACGAGTGCAACCTGCTCGACGATCACCGGCCATGGATCGCGATGGAGCTGGTCGAGGGCGAGACGCTCGCGGCGCGGCTGCACTATCTGACCACGCTGCCCGCCGCCGAGGTCGCGACGCTGCTCGCCGAGGTGTGCGACGTGCTCGCTTCGGTGCACGCGCGCGGCGTGGTCCACCGCGATCTCAAGCCCGACAACCTGCTGCTCACGCCGACCGATCGCGACTTCCCGCTGCGCGTGATCGACTGGGGCGTCGCGCGCCTCGGGCCGACCGGGCGGTTCACCCTCGACGGGCTGACGCCCGGAACGCCGATCTACATGTCGCCCGAGCAGGCCACCGGCCGGAACATCGGCGCCGCCTGTGACATGTACTCGCTCGGCGTGATCGCGTACGAGGCGCTCACCGGGCACCCGCCGTTCGATGGACGCACGCTCGCCGAGGTCGTGTGTATGCACCTGACCAGCGAGCCCGCGCCGCTGCGCGAGCGCACCGGGGCGCCGCCCGAGCTGTGCGCGCTGATCCATCGGCTGCTCGACAAGGATCCCTCGCTGCGCCCCGGCGCGATCGAGGTGCGCCAGGTCGCGCGCGCGCTCGCCCTCGAGCTCCACGCCGCCGCGTACGAGGAATTCGAGCTGAGCGGGGGCGAGCCACAGGTCGTGGACGCCACGCGCCCCAGGGCCCGGCGGACGCGCCCACCGCGGGCACACATCGTCCCGAGCGAGGAGCTCTCGGTCGCAGATCCCGAGGCGCTCGAGTTCGGCGTGACCGAGCTCCTGCCCGTCGTGCGCAAGCCGCGGTGGACTCCCGAGATCGGCCAGGTACCTGAGCCCCTCGGTTCCCCGCAGGCCGGCCGGACGATCTCGCCGCGAGCCCCGCGAGATCAGGTCGCGGGAGAGATCGTGTTGCTCGACAAGCGTCGGTGAATCTCGTTTGAAACGTGCGCTGTCGCCACACCGAGCGCACGCGCGCGTGCTCATCGTGAGCCAACGGTGAGGATCGCCGCACGACGGAGGGGAGGACGAGGCGTCGGCATCCATCGCACAGCTTCGCGCGCACGAACGCGCCGATCCGCACGCCGCGCGGCGCTCGTCCGACCAGTTGCGCGGCGCGATCCGAGGCACAGCGCGTGCTCTTGCTCACCTCATCGATGGCTTCGAGAGCTGCTCGACTCTTTTCATCCCTAGGAGATTCCCCATGAACACCCGCAATGGCACCACCGGCTCGACGGTCGGATCGAACCTCGACCAGAAGATCGATTCGATCAAATCGCGCGCGAGAGGGCTCGTCGATCAGGGCCACGAGAAGGTCGGCGCGTTCAAGACCCGCGTCGTCGAGGCCAGGGACCAGGCGATGAACCGCGGCAAGGGCCTCGTCGACAGCACGTGCGACGTGATCAAGCAGCACCCGCTCAAATCGGTCGGGATCGCATTCGGCATCGGCTACCTCGGAATGCGTTTGTTCCGCAGGTAGCCGACTGCCCTTCGTCGCCGGAGCGGCGGGCCCGGGTTCGCTCGGGTCCGCCGCTCCGTCCGCCGTCCACGCCGAGGAGCCCCATGCAGACCACAGATTCCGATCGCGATCTCGAGGACGCCAAGGCGTCGCTGATGGCCCACGTCGAGGAACTCGGCCGCCGGTTCAAGGAGGCGCGCGACCGGCTCGACCTGCCCTCGCACATCGCCGCGCACCCGCTGCTCGCCACCGGCGCCGCGCTCGCGCTCGGCGCGCTGCTCGGCATGCGCCGCTCGGTCCGCGTCGAGCCCGAGGGCGAGGCCCGGCGCACGGTCGCCGGCGCGTTGTTCGCCGGCCTCGGCGCCGTGGTCCTCCGCTTCGCGAAGGACTTCGCCACCCGCGAGGCTGCCGACGTCGCCAAGCGCTGGTGGGACCAGCGCCAGTCCACCGAGTACGAATCGTCGCGCGACCCGAGCGTCGAGGCGTTCCTGCGGCACTAGTACCCCGCCACAGAGGTTTTGATCGGTTGGAGCCGGGGTAGCTCCTCTTCGGGAACGAGGAGCTCGATGGAGCGGGCCTGTCGAGGCGTACGCCGAATCAAGCCGAGCTTTTCGAGTTGCACG
>JBQCJR010001057.1:0-8614 GCA_051952595.1 Kofleriaceae bacterium | reverse complement strand
TGGCTCCGGATCTGCGGATCGATCTGGGGCTGGATCGGCTGTCGGCCGAGCTCGACCGCGAGCTCGGCGACGAGGCGGCCGGCTGGCTCGCCCGGTGGGAGCGCGCGCGCGAGGTCGCCAAGCTCGTCGATCCGCTGATCGCGAGCGAGCACGCGTTCCCGGCGGTGGGCTTCTTCGAGCGCCGCGAGGTCGGACGGCTCGCCGAGGCGGCCGCCGATCAGGCCGAGGCGTGGTGGACCGACGCGCAGCAGGCGGCCGCCGCGCCGCTGTGGCGGCACCTGGCGGCGATCGCCCTGCGCCACCCCGCCGCGCCGCCCGCCGCGATCGCGCGGGCGATCGATGGCTGGCGGGCGGGCCCCTCGCCGCTGCGTGGCGAAGGCGACGCGATCCGCGAGCTGCTCGTCGAGAAGCTGACCACCGCGGGCGGCGAGCTGCGCGCCGGCCGGGTCGCGGAGATCGGCGTGTCGTGGGGCAAGGTCTCGACGATCAAGCTCGCGAACGGCGACGACCTCGGCGCGCAGCAGGTCGTGTCGAGCCAGCCGCCCGCCGAGCTCGTCGAGCTGCTCGGCAAGAAGGCGCCCAAGCGACTCGCCGAGCTGGCCGCGGGCATGGCGATCGTCGGCTACCGGTACACGCTGAACATCGTGCTCGACGAGACCGGCCTGCCCGAGCACATGGCGCCCACGGTGGCCGTGGTCGCGGCGCCGGACCAGGAGCCGGTCGGCGACGCCGCGTTCTCGATCCACGTCAGCGAGGCCGACGACGCCGGGCGCGCGATCGCGACGATCGCCGCCTTGCTGCCCACCGACGGCGCGCTCGATGCCGAGCAGCTGGCACCGAGGGCCGCCGCGCTGCGCGCCGCGCTGTGGGCGCGGATCGGCGAGATCATGCCGTTCTTCGAGCGGCACCTCGTGCTCGCGCACTCGCCGTTCGAGGGGACCCCGCCGCAGGCCCCCGGTGGGCGCGGCAGCTACGACGTGCCGAAGCACCTGCCGCTCGCGATGGCCCCGGTGTGGAAGGGCACGCAGGCGGAGAGCTCGGTCGACCGAGTGAGCGGCGGCGCCCTGCCCTACGTCACCGGGATCAAGAACCTGACGCTCACCGGCGAGCAGATCCTGCCGAGCCTCGGCGTCGAGGGCGCGCTCGCGGCGGGCTGGAGCGCGGCCAAGGTCGCGTGTGCGATCGCGGGCAAGAAGAAGGACTACCTGCGCGACGAGGTCGTCGGGGCGACCGGATAGCCGCGCTACTCGGCGGCTTCGTGCACCGTGGTCACGAACGTCGTCGCGCCCTGGTACGTCAGCTCGATCATGCCGCGCCACGCGGGCGCGCCGATCTCGTCGGAGAGGCCGCGCCCGACGCGTGCGCCGAGCGTCCACGCGTGGCTCGGCCGCACCACGGCCCCCACGCGCGCCTCGACCGGCGACGGGCCCTTGCCGATACCGACGTCGTTCCCGACCACGGCGGCGAGCTCGGCGGTGAGCGCCAGCTGATCGGCGACGACGGGCACCACGGCGCCGGCGTGGAAGTCGAGCTCGTCGCCGACCAGGCGATCGCCGACGGTGACCTCGTCGCCGCGGAACCGGATCCCGGCGGAGCCGGCGAGCACGATCTGGTGCGGCAGGGTCGCGCGGCCGATCAGGTGCCACGCGAGGCTCCAGCTGGCGTCGCCGGCGAAGTCGCGATCGTCGCCGGTGGGGAGCGTGAAGTCGCCGCGCACGAACACGGCGCGCGTGGGCGTGCCGACGACGCGCACGCGGGCGCCGAGCCGGAGATCGTGGAGCACGTAGCGATCCAGCGGGCGCGCCGCGAGTGGGCGCAGGCGATCGCCGGTCTGGTGCGACATCGCGAGCCGCGCGTCGAGCACGACGGCCGTGCCGAGCACGACCGCCCCGCCGAGGCCGAGGGTCTGCCGGCGCCGCACCGGATGGGTCGCGCCGCCCTCTGCGAGCTCGAACCGGATCGGGCGCTCGAGCCAGCCACCGGACAGCGTCGCGCCCCAGCCCTCGATCGGCGCGCCGCTGTCGAACCCGAGCTCGGTCCGGCCGGGCGCGGTGTCGTCGCGATCGACGTCGACGGCGGCGGGGCGATCGAGCGGTACGTCGGCGTGCGCGGGGGCCGCCGCGGCCACCGCGACGAGGACCGCCGCGCCGCGCGTCATCCCATGATCCGCGAGCCGAGCTCGTAGACCCGCGCCGCGGGCATGTGGCGATAGCGGGTCACCTGCACCCGCAGGTGCGCGATCTGATCGATCACGTCGCGGCGGCTCGCGCCCTTGGCGAGCATCGCGCGGGCGCGCTCGACGATCGCCGCGCGCGCGGACTTCGCGTGATAGATGAACGTGCGGCCGAACCGCACCTCGCCGGCGACGCCGACCAGGCGGAGCTCGGCGACATCCCCGACCTCGACGCCGTGCAGGGCGCGCTGCTCGTCGACCGAGAACACCGCGCCGCCGAGCAGATCGAGCAGCTCGATCCGGCCGCGCGCGACCGAGCGCACCTCGAACAGGCTCCGCTGCGAGGTGACGAGCGCGCCGACCACCGCGCGGCGCGGATCGTCGGCGGCCAGCTCGCGATAGGTCAGCGCGGCGGGCGGCAGCTGGTGGCCGGGCGCGATCCGCTCGATCACGAACCACTCGACGAACGCCGCGCTCCACGCCTCCCACAGCTCGTCCTCCTGGTGGACCTTGCCGCGGCGCTCCTCGTACTCGGCGCGCGCGATCGCGGCCGCCTCGATGTCGGCGGTGTGGCGCGCGTAGAGCTCTTCGATCACCTGATCGAGCAGCACCGCGGTCGGCGTCGCCACGCGCTAGCTCCTCGCCGCCTTGCGCAGCGAGTCCGCGAACCGGGCGAACAGGTAGCCGGCGTCGTGGGGCCCCGGGCTCGCCTCGGGGTGGTACTGCACGCTGAAGATCGGCTTGCCCTCGACCGCGATGCCCTCGTTGCTGCGATCGAACAGGTTCTCGTGGGTCACGTGTACGCCCGACGGCAGGGTCGCCGGATCGACGACGAAGCCGTGGTTCTGCGAGGTGATCTCGACCTTGCCGGTGGTGCGGTCGAGCACCGGGTGATTGCCGCCGTGGTGACCAAACGGCAGCTTGAGCGTGCGCGCGCCGAGCGCCAGCCCGAGGATCTGGTGGCCGAGGCAGATGCCGAACACCGGCTTGCCACTGTCGCACAGCTGGCGCGCGGCCGCGACGCCGTAGTCGACCGCGGCCGGATCTCCCGGGCCGTTCGACAGGAAGAACCCGTCGGCGCCGAGCGCGAGCGCGTCGGCCGCGGGAGTGGTGGCCGGGACCACCGTGACCCGGCAGCCGACGTCGCGCAGCTGGCGCAGGATGTTGTGCTTCATCCCGAAGTCGTAGGCGACGACGTGATAGAGGACCGGCGGCGGCTCGATCGCGCGGCCGTCGTCGGTCGCGCGCCACGACGGCTCGCTCCACTCGAACCGCGCCGCGCTGGTCACGCGCGGCACCAGATCCAGCCCGTCCATCTTCGGCGCCGCGCGCACCCGGGCGAGCACGCCCTCGATCTCGGCGACGTGTGGCGTGATCGCGCCGCGCATCGCGCCCTGATCGCGCAGCACGCGGGTCAGCGCGCGGGTGTCGATCCCGTCGATGCCGGGCACCTGGCTCTCGGCGAGCCAGCGCGGCAGCGTGTCCTCGGCGCGCCAGCTCGCCGGGATCGGCGAGAGCTCGCGCACCGCGAACCCGGCGCACCCGACGCGATCGGCCTCGAGGTCGCCGGGGTTGACGCCGACGTTGCCGATCTGCGGCGCCGTCATCACCACGATCTGGCCGCAGTACGACGGGTCGGAGACGATCTCCTGATAGCCGGTGATCGAGGTGTTGAACACGACCTCGCCGATCGACTCGACGCGCGCCCCGAAGCCCTCGCCGCGGAACACCTGGCCGTTCTCGAGCACCAGTGCGGCCGGCCAGCGCGTCGCCGTCATCGGAGGATCCTTCCGTCGAGGTCGTGGACCACGCGGCCCTCGACCAGGGTCAGCACCGCGCGCCCGGCCAGCGTCTGGCCGAGGAACGGCGTGTTCTTCGATTTGCTCTTCAGCACGTCGCCTTCGATGGTGAACGGCCGCTCGGGGTCGATCACGCACAGGTCGGCCACCGCGCCGACCGCGAGCGTGCCGCCGGGCAGCCCGAACGCACGCGCCGGGGCGCCTGTGAGCGCCGCGATCGCGCGCTTCTCGTCGAGCGAACCCATCCGTACAAAGTCGAGGATGATCGGCAGCGCGGTCTCGAGCCCGAGCATGCCGGGCGCCGCGCACTCGAACTCGACGTCCTTCTCGACCGGCGAGTGCGGCGCGTGATCCGTGGCGATGCAGTCGATCGTGCCGTCGGCGAGCGCCTCGAGCAGCGCCTCCTGATCCGCGGCGGTGCGCAGCGGCGGCATCACCTTGGTCCGGGTGTCGTAGTGGCTACACGCCTCGTCGGTCAGCGCGAGGTGGTGCGGCGTGACCTCGCAGGTGACCGCGAGCCCGCGCCGCTTGGCGTCGCGGACCAGCGCGACCGTGCGCGCCGTCGAGACGTGCGCGACGTGGTAGCGCGCGCCCGTCCACTCGACGATCTCGAGGTCGCGCGCGACCATCGCGCTCTCGGCGCACGCCGGCTGGCCGCGGATGCCGATCCGGGTCGCCACCGCGCCCTCGTTCATCGCCCCACCCTCGCTGAGATCCAGATCCTCGGCGTGCTGGACGACCGGCAGGTCGAACGTGCGCGCGTACTCGAACGCCCGGCGCATCAGGCCGGCGTTCATCACCGGCCGGCCGTCGTCGGAGATCGCGACGATCCCCGCTTCCTTCATGTCCGCGATGTCGGCGAGCGCCTTACCCTCGAGGCCCTGGGTGATCGCCCCGATCGGGCGAACTCGCACCGCGCCGACCTCGCGCGCGCGCCGGACGATCAGCTCGGTCACCGTGCGCTGGTCGTTGACCGGCCGCGTGTTTGGCATGCAGCAGATGGTGGTGAACCCACCCGAGGCCGCGGCCCGCGTGCCGGTCTCGATGTCTTCCTTGTACTCCTGGCCAGGCTCGCGCAGGTGCACGTGCAGGTCGACCAGACCGGGCACGACCCACAGGTCGCGGACGTCGATGATCCGGCCGCCGACCAGGCCGCGCCCGATCTCGACGATCCGGCCGCCGGCGATCCGGACGTCGGCGGCCTGATCCAATGGACGCGGAGCAGCTGGGTCGAGCACCCGGCCGCCGCGCAAGACCAGATCCCCGGGATCCATGGCTGCCGGGTGTAGCAGCCTCGTGGCCCGACGTAAAGCGACGCCGAGCGGCGCGTCGTGCGACGATCTCTGTCAGCCTCGTTCAGCGGCCCAGCAAGGAGCGCACCCGCGCCGCCAGCTCGTCGCGCGGCACCTCGTGCTCGGCCGCGGCGCGCAGGTCCTTGATCTTCACGATCCCGGCGTCGCGCTCGCGCGAGCCATAGATCAGCGCGAGCGGCACCCGGCCGCGGTCGGCGTACTTGAGCTGCTTGGCGAGCTTGTCATCGCCGCCGTAGACCTCGACGTTGACCCCGGCGGCGCGCAGCTCGGTCGCCAGCCCCGCGTAGCTCGCGGCGAGCGCCGGCTCGACCCGCAGCACCAGCAGCTGCGCGATCGACGTCGCCTCGGCGCCGAGCAGCCCGCGCTCGATCAGCTGCGAGAACAGCCGCGTCGCGCCGATCGAGATCCCCACGCCCGGCAGCTTGGACTTGGTGTAGTGCCCGGCCAGGTTCTCGTAGCGCCCGCCCGAGCAGATGCTGCCGATCCCGCGGTGCTCGGTCAGGAAGGTCTCGTAGACCGTGCCGGTGTAGTAGTCGAGGCCACGCGCGATCGACAGGTCGATCCGGAACGCGTGCTCCGGCACGCCGAGCGCGATCGTGCCCTCGTACACCTGCGCGAGCTCGTCGATCCCCTCGCGCAGCGCCGGCGACGCGCCCTCGAAGCGGCGCAGCTCGTCGAGGATCGCGCGCGAGTCCGCGGTCGAGGTCAGCAGCTCGAGCAGCCGGCCGGCCACCGCGCGATCGAGCCCCACCGCCTCGCCGGCGAGCCGCGCCTCGACCTCGGCGCGGTCCAGCTTGCCGAGCCGATCCACCTCGTGCAGCACCGCCGCGTGGCGCTCCGCCGCGATCCCGAAGCTCTCGAGCAGGCCGCGCAGCAGCTTGCGGTTGTTGACGTGGATCGCGAACGCGCCGATCGCGAGCTCCTCGAAGATCCCGTAGATCACCGCGGGCAGCTCGGCGTCGTACGCGAACGGCAGCGCGTCCTTGCCGATCACGTCGATGTCGCACTGGTAGAACTCGCGGAACCGGCCCTTCTGCGGCCGCTCGCCGCGATAGACCCGCTGGATCTGGTAGCGCCGGAACGGGAAGTTGAGCTGGTGCTCGTGCTCGGCCACGTAGCGCGCGAGCGGCACGGTGAGATCGAAGCGCAGCGCCAGCTTGGGCGTCGCCGGCGGTGCGTCCGGCGCGCGGTTCGCGAGATCGCCGGTCGACTGCACGAACAGCACCTGCTTCTCGGTCTCGCCGCCGCTCTTGGTCAGCAGCACGTCGGTCAGCTCGAACACCGGGGTCTCGACCGGCAGGAAGCCGAACCGCTCGTAGCCGCGGCGGATGGTGTCCAGCATGCGCTGATGCGCGAGCTGCTGCGGCGGCAGGAGCTCGAGGACACCAGGGGGCGTGCGGGGCTGAACGGGCATGGCTACGCTTACCACGCCGCGTCACCGACGCGCGCGCCGCTACTCGGCTTCGGCGGTCTCGGTGGCCGAGGACGTCTCGGCGCCCTCGGC
Source organism: Kofleriaceae bacterium (assembly GCA_051952595.1). Classification (GTDB taxonomy): domain Bacteria; phylum Myxococcota_A; class Polyangia; order Haliangiales; family Haliangiaceae; genus JABFXX01. Next base: position 1,825 of record JBQCJR010001057.1, on the reverse strand, counting down.
GGCCGGCCGCGGCCGCACCCGGCGGATCACCGCCGCGATCACCGGCGTCACACCGAGCGTGACCAGGATCCGGATCGGCATCGTCGCCTTGGCCGCCAGCCAGCCCGCGCCGATCACGCCGAACACCCCGGTGGCCGTCGACGGCTTGGCGCCCACGCCGATCGCGATCGCGAACCCGGCGATCGCCGCGATCGACAGCACCAGGTACGTGATCACCGCGATCCGGCCGTACTCGGAGAACAGCGCGCCGAGCCGGTCTCCGAGGCGCGGCTTGCCTGCCCCTGGACGAGGCCCGGGCTGGGCCGGGCCGGGTGGTCGATCGGTCATCGCAGCGGATCTAGCACGCACGCGCGCGCGGCGGGTGTCGCTACGCGGGTGGAGCCACCAGCGCCGGCTCGTCGCGCCGGACCACGTGCACCCCGAGCCGCTCGACCAGCATCGCGAACGCCCCCACCAGCTCGGCGGCGATCCGCGCCTCGAGCGTCAGCATCACCCGGAAGTCTCGCTCGGAGAACCGCGGATACGAGCCGATCTTCACCGCCGGGAACGCCGCGACCACCACGTCGAGGTCGTTCGCGATCGAGCCCTCGTCGGCATCGACGTAGATCCGCGCCACGGTCATCGGCTCGGCGCGGAACCGATCGCGGATGTCGATGAACTTGCGCCGGAACAGCGCCGGCACCCCGGGCAGGATGTACACGTTGCGGTACGCGACCACCGGCCACACCTGGTCGCGGCCGTAGACCAGCTCGGCGCCGGCCGGCACGTCGGCGAGCCGCAGGTTCGGCTCGGCGAGCCGCTCGCCCCAGTACGCGCGCACCCGCTCCTCGAGCACCGGCTCGCGGACGACGTGGGTGCCGAAGCCGCGCGCGATCCCGGCCATCGTGAGGTCGTCGTGGGTAGGCCCCACGCCGCCCGAGGTGAACACGTGGTCGAACCGCGCCGAGAACTCGGTGACGGTCGCGGCGATGTCCTCGACGTCGTCGGGGATCATCGAGACCCGGCGCAGCTCCACGCCGAGCGCGCGCAGCTCGCCGATCAGGAACGCGGCGTTCTCGTCGGCGAACTTGCCCGTGAGGATCTCGTCGCCGATGATCACGATGCCGGCGGTCGCCACGCCGGCAGCATATCAGCGCCGGAGCGTGCGCACGACGACGAGCGCGGCCGTCAGCAAGAGGCCGACGCCGCCGATGCCGATCCACAGCAGCGACCCGGTGCCATCCCCGCCGGCCGCCGACCGCGGGCGCGCGTGGGCGGCCGCGACCGAGGCCGGGGCCACCGCCGCCGAGCCGCCGCTCGACGCGACCGCCGGCGCGGCCGGCTCGGGAGCGCGCCGCCGCGGCTCCGGCCCGTCTTCCCAGGTCGTGGTCTCGATCTGCGTGCCGTCGGCGCGGATCGCGGTGACCTCGACCCGCCGGCCGGACACCGTGACCCGCAGGTAGTGGAACGCGCGCTCGAACCGCTTCACCGCCTCGACGTCGAGCGAGCCGGGGCGCGGCCGCTTGGGGTACAGCGGCGCGCCGCCGCCGCCCGAGACGAAGTAGTGCACGTCCTCGTGCTCGGCGCGCGTGTACACGTGGTCGTGCCCGGAGAACACCGCGGTGACGTCGTACTTCTCGAACAGCGGCGTCCACCGCTCGCGCAGGTCCTTCGCCCCGCCGTGCAGCGAGATCGAGAACGGCGGGTGGTGCATCACCACGAACACGTGGCGGACATCCGGATCCTGGCGCGCCGCGATCAGCTCGCGCTCGAGCCACGCGGTCTGATCGGTGAGCGCGAACGAGTACGCGTTCGAGTCGAGGACGAGGAACCGCGCCGACGCGTA
>JBQCJR010001056.1:0-3491 GCA_051952595.1 Kofleriaceae bacterium | reverse complement strand
AGCCCGCTGGTGGTCTGCGCGGGCGAGGCGCCGTGGCCCAGCCCGCCGCTCGCCAGCACCAGTTCGCCGCGCGCGATGCCGCCATGCTCGCGCAGCGCCGCGAACGCCTGGACCAGCGTGGCCCGATCCGAGGTCGCTGCGAGGCTGGCCATCCACTGGCGCATCGCGTGCCGCCACGCCGCCGAGCCCACCGCGAGCGCCCGGGCCTGCCCGGCGCGGAACGCCGGCATCCGGAGCGGCAGCTCGACGGTCACGCCGGCCACCGCCGCGCCGTGCGCCCAGCTCGCCGCGTCCGCGATCGCCTGGCCGGTGAACCCGACCGCGACGTCGCGGCCGAGCACCCGAGCCGAGGTCGGCCCGCTCGCGCTCCACGCGACGCGGACCAGCTCGCCCCCGTCGCTGCGCGCGATCGAGACCACCCGGTCCTGGGCATCGAGCTCGATCACCAGGCCACTCGCCGGCGCGCCCTTCGCGCTCGCCGGGGGCACCAACGAGATCTGGCGCGGGCCGGTCAGCCGGACCTCGAACCACCGCGCGTAGTGCGCCGGATCGGCGATCCAGATCGGCAGGTGCGCGAGCCCGAGCGCCACGTCGGCGTCGCCGAGCGCCGCGCTGACGTCGAGGTCCAGCTCGCCGTAGCGCCGGGTCAGCGTCGCGCCGTCGAACGACGCGGTCTCGGCGAGGTTGGCGTCGGTGGTCCGCCGCCAGCCGAGCCGGCGCGCCGCATCGACCGCGATCTCGCGATCGTCCCACCGGTACACACCGGCCGGCAGCGCGCGGCGAGCGCGCTCGAGCAGCTCCCGCGCCCCGGGCTCGATCGCGTGGGGCTTCTCGCCGCCGCCCGCGGCGAGCTGCTTGCGCCAGGAGACCAGCTCGTCGTCGAACAGCGCCGGCACGAACCCGGTGAGGTCGTCGTACGCGGGGTCCGATGGGTGGTTGAGCTGCCGCGGGTTCATCGCGCTGAACCACGCGACCTGCCCCGGCACGCGGCGCGCCCGGCGGACGCCCGAGCCCTTGCCGAGGAACCCGAGCGTACCGGAGTGACCGAGCCCGCTCTGGAGGTCGCTCGTCGTGACCGTCTGCGCGAGCGGCACGAAGTCCGGCCGCGGCGAGCTGCCTCCGCCGCCGCGGCCCACGCCGCTCCAGGACAGCCCCCCCGCCGCTCGCACCTCGCGCGGGGCATCTTCCTCGACCGAGACCGGCGGCGGTGGTGGTCCGCCCGACGGGCTCGCCAGCCCGAGCTCGAGGCGCGTCTGGCTCTGCACCGGCTGCGCACCCACGATCGAGAGCCACCGGTCCGAGGACCGCACGTCGTCGAATGCGTCGAGGTCTTCCGCGAACAGCGGCACCGGCGAGCGCACCAGCTCGGCATCGTCGGCGACGCCGGTCGCGACGGCCGCGAGAGTGACCACCGGGATCTTCGCCGGGACCACGTACGGTGCCCAGGTCTCGCCCGCGCCCTTGGCGACGCCGTACTTGCGATACATCTCGTCGTTCTCGAGCACCAGCAGCGAGGTGTGGCGCGAGAGCAGGAAGTAGCGCTTGCCGAGCTCGACCACCTCGCGGCGGATCGCCTCGTCGCGCTGCTCGCGCAGCTCCGCCTCGGTCGGGCAGATCTGCGCGCTCACGATCTGCGGCGCACGCGCGCTCTCGGTGGCGCACGGCGGCAGCGCGACCGGCTCGTGCTTGGCGAGCAGCCGCGCCGCGATGTGGCGGTGGGCCCACAGCCGCGGAAGGTAGCCGGCCTCGTGCGTCGCACCGTCGAGCGCGATCCGCTGCTGCCACGGCGCGCCGTCGACCACGCCCGCGAGCTCGACCGCGACCGGCCGCCCTTCGCCGGCGAGCTTGGTCACCAGCTCGAGCTGCTCGCCATCGGCGAGCTGCGGCGAGCGCAGGTAGGACGTCGCCGGGATCTCGGCGCCGCCCGCGTCGACCAGCCGAGCCGTCAGCCGGGTGATCCGCGCGGTGTGCAGCGCGGCGACCAGATCGAACGCCCGCCAGCCGAGGTCGTCGGATAGATCGAGCGTGGTCGCGTAGCCCCCGGTCGCCGCGGCGAGCGCGTCGAGCGTCTGGGTATCCGGCCCGTCGCCGACCCCGACGCCGATGAACTGCGCCTTGCCCGCGAGCTGGGCGCGCAGCGCGTCGAGGTTGCGGGCGTCGCTCGTGATCACGCCGTCGCCGAGGTAGACGATCCGCGCGTCCGCCGGCGCGACCCCGGCGAGCAGCCGGTGGGCCTCGGCGATCGCCACCGCGAAGCTGGTCGCGCCCGCGCCGCCCTCGTCGTTCAGCGCGCGGCGCACCGCCCGGCGATCGACGTCGTCCACCCGGGTCGGCGCTAGCACGGTGCGCGCGGCGACGTCGAACGCGACCACCGCGACGCGATCGTCCTCGTCGAGCTCGCGCAGGAACCCATCGATCAGATCGGCCTGGGCGCGCAGCTCCATCGGCCCGCGCGACGCGCTGACGTCATCGAGGATCACCCAGGTGCGCGGGCGATACGCCGCCGCGGCGCGCCCCAGCTCCGGACGCGCGCGCACCACCAGGTAGCGATCCGCGCCGTCGGTGTGGCCCGCGATCACCGGCGCCGCGGCGCGATCGCGCGCCCGCAGCACCAGGGAGTCGCCGAGCCGCGCGCCGCGCGCGTGATACGACACCACGGCGTCCTCGCCGGAGCGCTGGACCTCGATCGGGTGGCTCGGCGAGCTCAGCTCGCAGTTCGCGCAACCCTTGACCCGCACCGAGAACGCCAGCTCGCCGACCGGCACGTCGACCTCCGGCAGCGGCACGCTGAGCGTCCAGTCGTCGTACAGCCGCGGCAGGCTCTGCGTGTACGCGAGCACCAGGCGCTTCTCCTGGCGCGCCGGCAGCGGATAGATCCGCAGCCCGAGCCGCCCGGTGCCGGTCCACTCGAGCAGCGCCGGATCGACCCGGCGATACACGAGGTCCTCGTAGATCCGGCGCGCGGCCATGCGCTCGACGACGCCCGACTCGGTCAGCGTGCCATCGACGTACATCGCGAGCCGCTGGAGCGCCGCATCGGGCGGGATCGCGAACCGGTACATGCCCTCGAGCGCGAGGTTCTGCGGGTTGACGAACGTCTGATCGAGCGCGACCCGCGCGACCTGGTCCTCGACCACGATGTCGACGCCGAGCTTCGCGATCGGCAGCGGCGACTCCGGCACGTCGAGCCGGTTCGGCTCGCGCGCGAACAACGTGCCGTTGCGCAGCGGGCGCACCGCGTGCTCGTCGCGCTTGCGCGCCTGGGCCGCCCACGACACCAGGTGCGACAGCCGCGGCGCCGGGCCGCGGGTCGGCGGACGGCCCGGCTCGGCCACGCCCTGCTCGCCGGCGTGCAGCACCACCTTGCCGTCGGGCGACGCGAGCGCGACGGCGCCGCGAACCACCGCCGCGGTGGTGCGCTCGGCCGAGGCCTCGACCAGGAACCGGGTGCCCAGCACCTCGATCTCGCCACGCGTGGTCTCGACGACGAA
>JBQCJR010001055.1:0-6203 GCA_051952595.1 Kofleriaceae bacterium | reverse complement strand
CGCTGCAGCCCGAACACCGCGGGCGGCACGACCGAGGAGATGATCCCGGCGTCGATCGACCGCCACGGGAACCCCTCCATGTCGAGCAGGGTCTTGAGCAACACGGCGTACTCGTCCGAGGTGCGGGCAGCGACGGTCTGGATCCGCCAGTGCGCCGCGAGACTGCCGTCACGGAACACCCCGAGCACGGTATTCGAGTTCCCGACATCGACGGCGAGCAGCACGGTCATCGGCCGAGATGGTAGCTCGCCGTTGGCGGCCGTAGTAGGCTGGCTCCCACCTATGCGCGCTCTCTCGAAGATCTTCGCGATCGCAGTCGTCAGCATCGTCGCTGCGTGCGGTGGTTCGTCCGAACCGCCCCCGACCCCGCTGTCCCGCCACTTCGACGACATGTACATCGCGGCGATCCCGCTCGACCAGAAGCAGAGCGTCGTGCAGACGCAGAACGACTGGTCGGTGGCGAAGATGGAGAACGCCAAGGCCGAGGCCGACTTCAACGAGACCACCTCGCAGCTCTCGATCGTGCGCAACGAGCAGAAGGCGTCGCGACTCTCGATCGACTCGGCGGTCGCGAACAAGAAGAGCGCCGAGGCCTCGGCGGACAACAACCGGATCAACCAGGCGCAGGTCGAGCTGCGCAACGCCGAGCTGCTGGGCAAGGCGGCCGACGCGCGGGTCAAGTACTACGAGACGTACCGCGCGTTCCTGAAGCGCAAGTGGATCTACACCCAGGAGAACATGTACTGGCGCGAGTCGCAGTACGAGCTCGCGAAGTCGCAGCTGGCGCAGAAGAACAACATCGCGCCGAAGAACGTGACGTACGACTGGTTCCCCAAGCAGGAGTCGGATCGCGCCAAGCGCGCCGCCGCGCAGCGCGACAAGGCCGAGGCCGAGAAGCAGCGCGCCCAGAACGCCCGCGAGACCTGGCAGAAGGCGCAGCAGACCGCCGACCAGTCGACCGGCAAGCCGACCTCGTTCCCGGATCCGATGGCTCCGGCGGTGCAGCCGACGACCGCGGGCGCATCCGGCTCGACGCTGTAAGCCCGAGGTCCCGAGGCACGTGACGTCGGCGGAGCCGACCGAGAGCGCGCGGATCCTCGTCGTCGACGACGAGCGCGTGATCCGAGAGATCCTCGCCGAGTTCCTCGCGCTCGAAGGGTTCTCGGTCCACACCGTCGAGGACGGCGAGAAGGCGCTGACCGAGCTGCGGCTGCGGCCCTACGATCTGTTGATCACGGATCTCAAGATGCCGCGGCTCTCGGGCCTCCAGCTGCTCGAGAAGATCGAGCAGGAGCGGCTCGGCGTGCTGACCGTGTTGATGACCGGTTTCGGCACGGTGGAGACCGCGATCGAGGCGATGAAGAAGGGCGCCTACGATTACCTGCTGAAGCCGTTCAAGGTGGAAGAGGTGATCCACGTCGTCCAGCGCGCGCTGTATCGCCAGCGGCTGCAGACCGAGAACATCCGGCTGCGCGAGGCGCTCACGATCTACAAGGTCTCCGAGGCGATCGCGCTGTCGCACGACGTCGATCACATCCTCGATGTCGTGCTGCGCGCCGCGCTCGACGAGGTCAAGGCCGACGTCGCGACGCTGCACCTCCGCGATCCACGCTCGGGCACGTACGAGGAGCGGGTCAAGGTGGTGGCCGCGGACGGCGCCGGCAAGCCGCTGACCGGCCTGCCCTCGCCGTCGTTCGGCGTGCTGCTCGACCAGTTCGCGCAGGGCGTTCCGATCCTCGCGCACGGCGGCAAGGCATCGCGGTTCTTCACCGAGCACGCGCCGCCCGCCGAGCTGTCGTCGTTCGTCGCGGTGCCGCTGCAGGTGCGCGGCAACATGGTCGGCGTGCTCGACGTGTTCTCGTTCACGCCGGGCAAGAAGTTCGACGAGGGCCACCGCAAGATGCTCGCCGTGCTCGCGTCGCGCGCGGCGAGCGCGATCGACAACGCGCGGCTGTACAGCGAGCTGCGCGACTCGAACGACAGCCTGACCCGCGCGAACCTCTCGCTCGAGGAGATGTTCCAGCAGACGGTCGCCGGGTTCGCGCAGGCGCTCGAGGAGAGCGACATGTACACGCGCGGTCACTCCGAGCGCGTCGCGGTGTACTCGGAGATCCTGGCCCGCGGCCTCACCCTGCCCGACGCCGAGATCCGGCGGATCGTGCAGGCCGGCGTGATGCACGACGTCGGCAAGATCGGCGTCCGCTACGACATGCTCAACAAGCCGGGCAAGCTGACCCCCGAGGAGGTCGCGGTGTTCCGGCAGCACCCCGAGAAGGGCAAGCGGATCCTCGAGCCGGTGCCGTGCCTGCACCCGCTGATCGATGGCTGCTGGTGCCACCACGAGTGGTACGACGGCGGCGGCTATCCGCGCGGGCTCGCGCGCGACGAGATCCCGCTGGTCGGCCGGATCGTCGCGATCGCCGATGCGTACGACGCGATGACCTCCGACCGCGCGTATCGCCGCGCGCTGCCCCACGAGGTCGCCGTCGGCGAGATCGAGCGGTGCGCGGGATCGCAGTTCGATCCCGAGCTCGCGGAGGCGTTCGTGAAGCTGGTCGAGGCGTGGCGGCAGGGCATGCGCGAGCGTGGTCAGGGATCGTTGATCCCGCGATGATCTGTCGGCGAGACTCGTGGTGATGCAGCGCGTGCGCAACACCTTCTGCTCCTATTGCGGCACCCCGTACGCCGAGGCGGTGGCCTACCCGCGGACGTGCGCGAGCTGCGGCACGACGGTGTGGGCGAACCCGATCCCGGTCTCGGTCGTGCTGGCGCCGATCGTCGACGGCGATCGCACTGGCCTCCTGGTCGTGCGCCGCGCGATCCCGCCGCAGGTCGGCAAGCTCGCGCTGGTCGGTGGCTTCCTCGAGGAGCACGAGAGCTGGCAGCACGGCGGCGCGCGCGAGGTGCGCGAGGAGGCCGGCGCGATCGTCGATCCGGCGCGGCTCGAGCCGCTGTGGTTCGCGTCGAGCGAGCCGCGGCCGAACCGCGTGTTGCTGTTCTCGGTCGCGCCGCCGCAGCCGATCGAGGCGCTGCCGCCGTTCGCCCCCGACGCCGAGACCTCCGAGCGCGGGGTGATCCACGGCCCCGGCGGCCTCGACGAGGTGTTCGCGTTCCCGCTCCACATCGAGGCGGCCCGCCGCTACTTCGCCGCGCGTGGGATCGCGGCGCCGCACGACTTCCGACGATGCTAGGCACCCTGGGCAAATACCGGCTCGATCAGCGGCTGGGCGGCGGCGGCATGGCCGAGGTGTTCCTCGCCTCGACGATGGGCGCCGAGGGCTTCTCGCGCAAGGTCGCCATCAAGCGCGTGTTGCCGGGGTTCTCGGACAACGACGCGTTCGCGCGGATGTTCATCGACGAGGCGCAGATCAGCTCGCAGCTCGTGCACCCGAACATCGTCTCGGTGCTCGACTTCGACCGCGACGCCGAGAGCCGGCTGTTCCTGGTCATGGAGCTGGTCGAGGGCAAGGACCTCGACGCGCTGGTCGGCACCGGCCTGTTGCCGTTCCCGGTCGTGATCTACGTGATCGGCGAGGTGCTGCGCGGCCTCGGCTACGCGCACGACCTGCCGGTCGGCACCCAGGTGCGCGGCGTGGTCCACCGCGACGTGTCGCCGCACAACGTGCTGCTGTCGTGGGAGGGCGCGGTCAAGGTCTCGGATTTCGGGATCGCCAAGGCGCGCGCCGCGAGCGAGGCGACCGCCTCGGTGTTCATCAAGGGCAAGCCGGCGTACATGAGCCCCGAGCAGGCCAACGGCCAGGCGCTCGACGGGCGCAGCGATCTGTTCGCGGTCGGCATCATGCTGTGGGAGATGGTGGTCGGCCGCCGGCTGTTCGTCGGCAACGACACCCGCGCGACGCTCGCGGCGGTGCTGTTCGGCCAGATCCCGCGGCCGCGCTCGCTGCGGCCGGACGTGCCGAAGGACCTCGAGCGCGTGGTGATGAAGCTGCTCGAGCGCGATCTGCCGGCGCGCTACGCGACCGCCGAGGACGCGCTCGCCGAGCTGCTCGAGTGCGCCGATGCGCCGCGCGCCGGCCGCGAGGCGCTGACCGGCGTGCTGGTCGAGCGGTTCGGCACCGAGGCGAAGGTGCGGCAGAGCCTGGTGCGCGCGCGCTCGATCCCGGGCCAGCGCGCGCCGACCCCGAGCCCCCTGCCGATCTCGTCGCAGCCGACGATCTCGGCGCCCGGCTCCGCGGCGCCGCTGGCGATGCCGGCGGCGGCCATCCCGAGCCTGGGCGCGGTGATGAACGCGCCGACCGGGACGATCGAGCCGACGCGGGTCGGTGGTCGAGGCACGCTGGGCAAGGTGCTGCTGCTGATCGCCGCGATCGGCGGCAGCGCGGTGGCGACGTTCCTGATCGTGTCGGCGGTCGCGAGCAAGCGGAGCTCCCCCGCAGGAACGGGCTCCGCGACTGGCAGCGGCGCGGCCCCTGCCCCGATGGTCGCCACCGCGGCGCCGGACGCGGGTGCCACACCCACACCGCCGCCGGACGCACCGACCGCGCCCCCCGCCCCCGATGCCGAGGTCGCGACCGTGCCGCCCGATGCGGCGCCGGAGCCGCTGCCACCGGCCGGCGATCCTCCGCCGGGCCGATCCCGCCCCGAGGACCGCCGCGAGGCGCCGAAGAAGCCGGGACAGCTGACCGTGCCCGGCAACCCGTCGTACACCGTGTACGAGGGCAAGAAGAAGCACGGCGACAGCCCGTTCACGATCCAGCTCTCGGCCGGCACGCACCGTTTGCGGTTCGTCAACGCCGACCTCGACTACGATAAGACGCTGACGGTCGCGATTCGCCCCGGCGAAACGACCACCTTCAAACCTCCCAGGAAGTGACAATGCTGCGAACCTGGTCCGTTGCCCTGCTGTGGCTGCTCGCGATGGGGGCCCCGGCGCGAGCCGACGTCGGTGTGGTGGTCGCCGGCGAGGCCACGATGCAGCCCGCGCTGGTGGCGCAGCTCGAGACCTGGCTCAAGACCCACGGCCACGACCTGGTCTCCGCGCCGCTGCCGCCCGACGCGATCAACTCGCTGATCGACTGCTTCGTCGTCGAGGACAAGACCTGCGCGCGCAAGGTGGTCGAGAAGCGCGCGAAGTCGCAGGCGGTGGTGTTCGCCCAGGTCAACGTGCAGACCGGCGCGAACGCGCTCGAGCGCACGGTGATCCTCACCGCGCACTGGTTCGACAAGGGCCGCGACGCGGTCTCGGAGCGCAAGTTCTGCGAGAAGTGCACCGACGTCACGCTGCGCCAGACCGCCGACGAGCTGATGCTCGTGCTGGCCGGCTCCGGCGCCAAGGACGCCGGCCGGCTCAAGCTGACCTCGAACCCGCCGGGCGCGCGCGTACTGGTCAAGGGCAAGCCGATCGGCACCACGCCGCTCGAGCAGGTGTTCGCGCCCGGCGAACACGAGGTCACGATCGAGCACGACGACAAGCAGCCCGAGGTCCGCAAGATCGCGATCCGCAAGGACGAGACCACCACGCTGGACGTCCAGCTCCGGTCGGAGCCCAGCTCCGCGGGCCGCGTCGGCAAGCTGCCGTTCGCCCTGCTCGGCGCCGGTGTGGTGCTGACTGCGACAGGTGTGGTGCTGTACGCGATCGACGAGGATCCGTCGCCGGTCGGTCCGCAGGAGCCCACGTACCGGGACTCGGCGAAGGTCGGCCTGCCGATCATGATCGGCGGGATCGCCGTGGCCGCGGTCGGCGGCTACCTGGTGTGGCGACGGACCGGCGCCTCGAGCGCCCCGGTGGTGGCCGCGACCCCGAACGGGGGCTTCGTGGGCTGGTCGGGGCGGTTCTGAGAATGCGCGGCACCGATCACATCTCCTGCTCTCGAAACGTGCGTCAATCAACACTCCACTGGTCGGAGCTCGCCATGCGCATCGCCCTGCTGGTCCTCGCCGCCACCCTCGCCGCCGGCTGCAACAAGGACAACCCCTATTACTGCGAGGGGGATCCGGATCACAACTGCACGCTCGGCGACGGCGGCACGGACGCCCCCGAGAAGTGCACCCGGAGCTCCGCGGAGTGCGTGTGCCTGACCCCGCCCGGCGTGTGCGTGCAGTGCACCGCCGACGAGAAGGACGCGTGCACCGGGGCGACCCCGGCGTGTGGCGACGACAACCGGTGCCGCGAGTGCGTCGAGGACTCCGAGTGCGACTCGCACGTCTGCCTCGCGGACGGGACCTGCGCCGAGGCGGCGAAG
>JBQCJR010001054.1:0-6889 GCA_051952595.1 Kofleriaceae bacterium | reverse complement strand
CGGTGATCCCACGCGCCGCGCTCGCCGTGCCGCCCGCCGAGCGCGCGCCGGTCGCCAGCGACGCGCCCGCCACCGCGATCTCGGGCGCCGCGCTCGCCAAGCTGGTCCGGATCGGCGGGATCGGCGCGCTCCGCCGCGACCAGCAGACCGAGCTGTCGACGATCCGCGCCGGGCTGGTCGGCAAGACCACCGGAGCGCTCGACGGCTACTTCAAGCGCGCGCTGCTCGGCGTCCACGTCCACGGCCAGGTCGCGCAGGGCGAGAAGGTCGCGCTCGGCCAGGAGCGCGCCGGCGAGCGCGATCACGAGATCACCGTGCAGAGCGATCGCGCGCGCGCGTACGACGTGGCGATCACCCAGAAGCTCGGCGCCGGCAAGGACTTCGTGCGCGTGAAGGTCGCCGGCCTGCCGACCGACGCGCGCGGGGCGCGGATCAACGCCCACCCGCTCGCCGGCACCCTCGACGTGGTCACCACCGGCGCGCCCGCCGACGCGCGGGTCACGATCGATGGGGTGTCCGGCGGCAAGCCGGTGCGCTCGACGTTCGCGGTGCGCGTCGAGGGCGGGATGCGCATGGCGCTGCCGGATCTGCAGGATCCGTCGGTGCTCGAGGTCGGCTCGATCGATCGGCTGCTCGGCGCGGCGCGTGGGGTCAAGCGGCTCGGCCGGCTGTGATCAGCCGCGGTCGCCGTCGTCGTCGCCCTCGCCGTCCGGATCGGCGACCCGCCGCAGGCCTTCGAGATCCAGGAGCTCGATCTTGCCGTACGCCACGCGCACGAGCGCGCGCGCGTCGAGCTCCTTGAGCAGCTGGTTGACCGTCTGGCGCGAGGTCGAGAGCATCGTCGCGAGCTGGTCCTGGCGGAGGTGGACCACCCGGCTGGTCCGGTCGTGCCACTCGCCGTAGCGCTCCGCCGAGAGCACCAGCCGGCGCGCCAGCCGGCGCGCGAGCGGCTGCACCACGTCCTCCATCGCGTGGAACGACAGCCGCAGCTTGGCGGCGACCAGCGCGCCGAGGTCGCGCCACAGCGACGGCTCGCGGGCCAGGATCGCCTCGAGCGCCGCGCCCGGCACGTGGACCACCACCGAGGGCTCCTCGGCGATCGCGTCGTGGGTGCGCGGCTGACCGTCGACCACCGAGATCTCGCCGAACCACAACGGCGGCTCGACCACCGCGAGCAGCACGGCGCGGCCGCTGCGGCCCACCGTGGCCGCGATCCGGATGCTGCCCTCGACCACGCTGTACAGCCCGTCCGGCGCGTCGCCGCGCGCGAACAGCCACGCCCCCTTGCCCACGCGATGGACCACCGCGGCGTCCAGCAGCGCCCGGCGCACCGGATCGGCGAGCCCGCCGAACCAGCGCCCGGCCTCGAGCACGGGACCGAACCGATGAGCAGCCAGGGCGTCCATGATCCGGACATCATAACCTCGACCGGGGAATGTCGGCTGGGCGACAGACTGCGATACCGCCGCGGACCATCGTCCGAGGACCCCGATGAAGTCCCTGGTCGACCAGCTATCGAACTACGCCAACTACCACCGGGATCGCCGCAACATCGCGACGCACTTCGTCGGGATCCCCATGATCGTGCTCGGGATCCAGGCCCTGCTCGCCCGCGCCGCGTTCGACGTCGCGGGCCACGCCTTGTCCGCGGCCGTGGTCGTCAGCGCGCTCGCCGGGGTGTTCTACCTGGTGCTCGATCTGCGGCTCGGCCTCGCGATGGCCGCCTTCCTCGCCGGCACCTGGTGGGTGGGCGCCGAGCTCGCCGCGCAGCCGACCACCACGTGGCTCGCCGCCGCCGGCGCGCTGTTCGTCGGCGGCTGGATCATCCAGTTCATCGGCCACGCGTTCGAGGGCAAGAAGCCGGCGTTCGTGGACGATCTGGTCGGCCTGCTGGTCGGCCCGCTGTTCGTCGTCGCCGAGGCCGGGTTCGCGATCGGGCTGCGCGACGACGTCCGGGCCGAGATCGAGCGCCGCTCCGGCCCCACGCGCGGCCGCGCGATGAGCCCGGTGAACGCGCCGCGCTGACCGAGCCACCCTCGCTGCCCGATCGGGCAGCTGCCGCGGCGATCGCTCGCCGCTAGTCTGCGAGCCTTCCGCATGCCCAGACCGCTGTCCGAGCGCCGCCTGATCCTCCTCATCGGCGCGGTCCAGTTCATCAACGCCCTCGACTTCATGATGGTGATGCCGCTGGGCCCGGACTTCCGGAGCGCCCTCGACATCCCCGGATCGCAGCTCGGGCTGATCGGCGGCAGCTACACCCTCGCCGCCGCGGTGTCCGGCGTGATCGGCGCGCTGTTCCTCGATCGGTTCGATCGCCGCCGCGCGCTCGCGATCGCGCTCGCCGGCCTGGTGATCGGCACGGTCGCCGGTGGGTTCGCGACCGGCCTGACGAGCCTGCTCGCCGCCCGCGTGGTCGCCGGCGCGTTCGGCGGCCCGGCCACCGCGCTGGCGCTCGCGATCATCACCGATAGCGTGGCGCCCGAGCGGCGCGGCCGCGCGATGGGCGCGGTGATGGGCGCGTTCTCGATCGCGTCGGTGCTCGGCGTGCCCGCCGGCCTCGAGCTCGCGCGGCTCGGCGGCTGGTACATGCCGTTCTTCGTCGTCGGCGCGCTCGGCGCCGTGGTCGCCGCCGCGGCGGTCGCGATGCTGCCGCCGCAGACCAGCCACCTCACCGCCGCGCAGCTCGCGCCGCCCGTGCCGTTCCGCGACCTCGTGTTCCGCCCGATCGTCGTGCTCGCGATGCTCACCACCACGGTCGGCGTGATCGCGAACTTCGCGCTGGTCCCCAACCTGTCGGCCTACTTCCAGTTCAACCGCGGCTACCCGCGCGACGAGCTCGGCCTGCTCTACCTGGTCGGCGGCGCGATCAGCTTCGGCACGATGCAGCTCGCCGGCTGGCTCTCGGATCGCCGCGGCGCGCCGCTCGCCGCCGCCGTCGGCTCGATGCTGTTCGTGGCGGTGATGGTCACCGGGTTCATCCACCCGCTCGCCGGCCTGCCGGTGCTCCCGGTGTTCGTCGGGTTCATGGTGTCCGGCGGGTTCCGGTTCGTGCCGATGCAGGCGTCGTCGTCGCGGGTGCCCGGCCCCTCCGAGCGCGGCCGGTTCATGTCGGCGATGTCGGCGGTCCACCACTTCGCGTCCGCGGCCGGCGCGATGATCGGCGCCGAGCTCCTGACCGAGCGCCCCGACGGCAGCCTCGTCGGCATGGAGACCCTGGCGTGGTTCGGCGTGATCACCTCGATCGCGCTGCCGTTCCTGCTGTACTGGCTCGAGCGCCGGATCGCCGCGCGCGCCGCCACGTGAGCCCGGCGATCTCGGCGATCTCGACGTATCCTCGGGCGGCCCGGGCACGTCGATCCGATCATGACCTCATCTCCCCGCGATTCCCGAGATCCCGTGCGCGAGCTGTCCGGTGCCGTCCGCGGCTCGTGGCAGCGCTTCCTCGACACCTTCGAGCCGCTGCGCCCCGAGCTGTACCGCTACTGCCGCTACCTGACCCGCAGCCCGTGGGACGCCGAGGACCTGGTCCAAGACGCGCTCGCCCGCGCGTTCGTCACGCTCGGCAGCGTGTTCGGCGAGCCCCCCAGCAACCCGCGGGCGTGGTTGTTCCGAGTCGCGTCGAACCTGTGGATCGATCGGGTGCGGCGGCGCGATCCGCTGCGTGGCCCCGGCGCCGAGATCCCCGAGGCCACCGCCCACCCGGATCCACGCGCGCCCCGCGAGGCCGCCGGCACGCTGCTGGTCCAGCTCTCGCCGCAGGAGCGCGCCGCGGTCGTGCTCAAGGACGTGTTCGAGCTCTCGCTCGAGGAGATCGCCGAGGCGCTCTCGACCACGGTCGGCGCGGTCAAGGCCGCGCTGCACCGCGGGCGCGGCAAGCTCGCCGAGCCCGAGCCCGCCGCGCTCCGCGCGCCCACCCCCGCTGCGCTCGACGCGTTCTGCGACGCGTTCAACGCGCGCGATCTCGATCGGCTCACCGCGCTGCTGCTCGACACCGCCACCGTCGAGATCGTCGGGCTGGTCACCGAGTACGGCGCCGACGCCGCCCGCGATCCCGACACCGGCTCGCTCTACAACACGCTGTTCACGCCGCTCACGCTGCGCGGCGATCAGAAGGGGCTCGAGCCGCAGCACCTGCACGACGCGCTGCCCGAGGCCCCGCGCTGCGCGATCGCGAGCTACCGCGGCGAGCCGATCCTGCTCTATTGGTACACCCACGCCGCTGGCGAGGCGGTGCGCTCGGTCGCGCTCGTCGAGACCGACGGCAGTGGCGCCCGCATCGCGCGGCTGCGCCAGCACTTCTTCAGCCCCGACGTGATCGCGGAGGTGTGCCGCGAGCTCGGCGTGCCGTTCCAGACCAACGGCTACGCCTACTGGCGCTAGCGTCGGGCGATGGCGATAGAATCGCGGGATCCATGTTCGAAGTGGTGATCGTCGTCGTCCTGATGGTGGGCGTGCTCGGCTTCGCGGTCGCGCTCGTGGTCGGCAACGCCGTGGGCAAGGCCGAGCTCGATCGTCTGCTCGCGAGCGGCGTGCGTGTACCGGGCAAGCTCGTCTCCGTCGACGCGGGCGTGCCGGCGGGGCGAAGCAACCACACGCGCTATTTTCGGGTCGGCATCGAGCTCGAGCTCGAACGTGCCGGCGGGCGAGAGCGAGTGACCTCGCAGATCGTCGTGCCGGAGACGCTTCGGCAGCTCGTGCAGGCCGGCGCGCCGTGCGTCGTCGTCGTCGACACGACGGATCGAACCAAGCTCTGCCTGGTGTCGATCGACAATGCGTTCGGCGCATCCACGCCGGTCACGCTCGGTTCGATGTACTCGCGTTGGTAATCGAGGAAGCGCGCGAAGCTAGCGGCCCGGCACGTAGGTCAGCAGCACGTTGCCGGTGCGGAACGTGCGCACCTGGGCGAGCGCCAGCGAGCACCGCTCGGTGCCCTCGGCGAACACCGGCCGGCCGCGGCCGAGCACCACGGGATTGACGAGCAGCCGGATCTCGTCGAGCAGGCCGTGGCGATGGAGCGAGGCCAGCGCGCTCGCGCCGGCGAACAGCACCATGTCGCGGCCCGGCTGCTGCTTCTGGCGCGCGATCTCGGTGACGTCGGAGACCACCCGCGCGTTCCAATCGGCGCGGGCGAGCGTTCGCGACAGCACCAGCTTGGGCAACGCGTTCAGGCGCTCGGCGAGCGGGCCGGTCTCGGCCGGCCAGTACGGGGCGAGCATCTCGAAGGACGCGCGGCCGAACAGCACGGTATCGACCGCGTGGAGCATCTCGCGGTGGTAGTCGACCATCTCGTCGCTCGAGTGGAACCACGAGAGATCCTGCGACGGTCCCTCGAACAGGCCGTCGACCGTGACGTAGAGGTGCGCGTACAGCTTTCTGGGCTTGGTCGGTGTCATGCTCCGGGAGACGGATCCGCGCGGCCCGAGGATACGGGCGAAGTTTCTGCGCGATTCCAGAGCCTTACGAAGATCGCAAAAAGATCGCGACCGCTGTCGATCCGCTGGACCGCTGTTCGTCGCGCTCGTAGAAGGAGCACGAAGCGATGAAGTTCATGATGATCATCAAGTCCGACGCGCGCACCGAAGCCGGCGCGATGCCGAGCGAGCAGATGCTCGCGGCGATGGGCAAGTACAACGAGGAGCTCGTCAAGGCCGGCGTCCTGCTCGATGCGTCCGGCCTGCACCCGAGCGCGAAGGGCGCCAAGGTGCAGTTCTCCGGGGGCAAGCGCACGGTGATCGACGGGCCGTTCAGCGAGTCCAAGGAGCTGATCGCCGGGTTCTGGATGCTCCAGGTCCCGTCGAAGGAGGAGGCGATCGCGTGGGCCAGGCGGGTCCCGTTCGAGGCCGACGAGCACGGCAGCGACGCCGAGGTCGAGCTGCGCCAGGTGTTCGAGATGGAGGACTTCGGGCCGTCGCCGGCGGTCGAGCGGATGGTCGAGCTGGCCGAGGAGAACCAGGCCACGCGTCCGAAGAAGTAGCGCGCGCCCTGCAGCGGCGCGCGGGGTGTGCTCTGATCCGCGCCCGTGAGCGACGCCGAGACCCACCGCGCGATCGAAGCCGTGTTCCGGATCGAGTCGGCGCGCCTGATCGCCGGCCTGACCCGGATGGTCCGCGACGTCGGGCTCGCCGAGGAGCTGGCGCAGGACGCGCTGGTCACCGCGCTCGAGAAGTGGCCGGCCACCGGCGTGCCGAACAACCCCGGCGCGTGGCTGATGGCCACCGCGAAGCACCGCGCGATCGACGTGTTGCGGCGCGGCAAGCGCACCGAGCGCAAGCACGAGCAGCTCGGCCACCAGATCGAGCTGTCGCGCGATCCGAGCGGGCCGGATCTCGCCGCGGCGCTCGACGACGACGTCGGCGACGATCTGCTGCGCCTGGTGTTCACGTGTTGCCACCCGGTGCTGCCCGGCGAGGCGCGGGTCGCGCTCACCCTGCGGCTGCTCGGCGGGCTCACCACCGAGGAGATCGCGCGCGCGTTCCTCGTGGCCGAGCCGACGATCGCGCAGCGGATCGTGCGCGCCAAGCGCACGCTGGCCGACAAGCAGGTGCCGTTCGAGGTCCCGCGCGCCGAGCAGCTCGCCGAGCGCGTCGCGTCGGTGCTCGAGGTGATCTACCTGGTGTTCAACGAGGGCTACTCGGCGACCGCCGGCGATGACTGGATGCGCCCGGCGCTGTGCGAGGACGCGCTGCGGCTCGGCCGGATCCTCGCCGGCCTGATGCCCGACGAGCCGGAGGTGCACGGCCTGGTCGCGCTGATGGAGATCCAGGCGTCGCGCGGCCGGGCGCGCGTCGGCCCGTCGGGCGAGCCGATCCTGCTGCTGGAACAGAACCGCGTGCTGTGGGACCGCCTGCTCATCGGCCGCGGCCTGGCGGCGCTGGAGCGGGCCGGGCGA
>JBQCJR010001053.1:0-39423 GCA_051952595.1 Kofleriaceae bacterium | reverse complement strand
CCGGGGTGCTCCTCGGAAGCGGCAAGCTCGCGACCGAGCTCGACCGGCTGGACCTGATCGACGAGTACAAGCTGCTCGTCCATCCCAGGATCGCCGGCCACGGCCCGACGCTGTACCAGGGCGGGCTGCCCCGCACGCGTCAGCTCGAGCTGCTCTCGGCGAAGCCGCTCCGCAACGGCGCGGTGGCCATGCACTACCGCCGCGCGCGCTGAGTCACACGACGGCGATGCTCGGCGTGATCGCGCCGCGGCGAGGAACGCGGCGAGCGCGGTGCGATCGTCCTCGGTGGCGCTGTCGCGCCCCATGCGCGTGACGAACCCGTCGAGCTTGTCGTCGCGGCCGGCGCCGCCGCCGAAGGCGAGCTTCCGCTTCTCGACGCCGCTCATGAAGGTTGCTTGTGTGAACGGCGGTGGGCGTGGAACATGTCTGCGTGTTGAACCGCGCCGAGCCAGCGCTCCACGTGGGCTTGTCGTCCTGGATCATCCAGGACGGCAACTACGGCGACTTCACGGTCGGGCAGCAGGCGAAGTTCGCGTTGGAGTTCGGCGCGCTGGACGAGTTGCGACCGGCCACCGAGGGTCCATTGAACGCCGAGCATCTCGGCGCGTCGCGCTACCGCGTCCGGGCGCGCGTTGCCTTCGTTACCGAAGGCGTGTGGGTGATCGACGCTGGGGCCTTCATGGCATTCCGAGAGCGGCCCCGCGAGGGCGCACAGCTCGGAGCGTTCGTCGAAGGTGACGTGTACCTCGGCATCGATCCGTTCTTCTACTTCGAGGGGCTCTACAAGATCCCGGGCATGCCACCTCTGTCGTACCGATGGATCGTCCGGGCGATCCAGCTCGAGACGACGCCGTGGCGCGATGGCAGGCTGCCCAACGGCACGCGGACCCGTGAGCGCGATGACAGCAAGGAGTCGTTCACGCCGGTCACGGCGACCAACGCTTGGCACGACGACGGCGGGCACGGGCACTACATCCTGAGCTGCGTGCGCGAGAGTGGACCGGAGATGCCGTGAACGAACCGGCTCGCTTCCTGTTGCGTACTTCGCGCCGACGGCGTCCTCGAGCCCCGTGCCCTCAGAGATTGCAGGCACTCGTGGTGCCCTTGCAGCTCATGATGAACGTGTGTCGCTGACGTGCATCGTTGGTGAGGACCAGGCTGCTCATGTTGCACGCCGATGGACGCTGAGGATTCTCGGCGCACATCATCACCATTTCGGCCTGGTCGCCGTGGCTCGACTTGCAGCTCACGCGCCCGAGCTCGAGCTGGGGGAACGTCGGATCTTGTTGCTGCGCGATCTGATAGGAACATGACCACCCGCCGATCCGCGTGCCGAGCGCGCCACTCGTGCCATCAGCGGACACCGTGCGCGGCTCCCCGGCTGGGTCGTCGACCTCGATCTTCCATTGGAAATGGAGCGCGCCGTTGTCGTCTCGGACACGCACCGCCTTGGCCGGCGGCCGCTGCTGGGGCGAGCCGGGCCGCGAATCGTCAGCGGCCACGGCTTCGGTACCCACGTTGGGGCGAGCGGGTGCCGGCGCACCAACAGGCAGCTCGACGACGGCAGGACCCCAATCGATCGACTTGCTCTTACAGCTCAGATCTACCGAGTGCAGCTGTCCGCTGCCATCGGAGACTCGCAGCGTACTCGTGCCGCGATCCGTTGGCTTGGTGTCGGTCTCCATACATACCGCCATGGTCTCCATCCGGACGCCTGTGCTCGCGAGCACGCAGGTGACATATCCGGTCTCGTCTCGTGGTGCGGTGGCTTCGGGATCTCGCCCGATCGAGTACTCGCACAGCCAGCGATCCATTCCGATCGGGATCTCTCCGCTCGACCGCGAGACCACCAGGTCCCTGGCTCGGTATGTGGGGTCGGTGATGCGTAGCTTCCAATCGAACTGATGACCGCCCGTGACCGTGGCCGTCGCGGCGCTGCTCGGTGGATCGGCAGGGATCGGGGCGCGCTGTTCAGCGGCACGGCGCGAACAGCTCCCGAGCAGGACCACGACCAGCGCGGCGATACATCTGTCCAACACGTCGTGGCTCATACATCGAGCAGGCGGAGGCTTCAATGTGCCCCCACGGGAGCTTCGCCTTGACAAGCGTCGCCCTCTGCTCCAAAAGAGAACTATAAGTTCTCTTTTGGAGGCACACCTCGTGTACCCGGTTGGCTATCGGCAGCTTCATCCCAACGACCAGCTCAACTACCAGATCAACCGGTGGCTGCCGGGCGCAGACGAAGGCGAGCTCGTCGAAGCGTCGAAGGTCGCGTCGCTGCTCGAATGGGAGACGTCGATGCTTCGGCTCGCGGACCGAGCGGCGGCCGAGCGGCGCCACCTGCATGCCTCGACCTACTACCGCGCGGCCGAGTTCTTCATGGGCTTCGACCGGCCCGACAAGCTCCAGGTCTACGCGCGGTATCGCGAGCACATCGCGCTCGTCGATGTGGGCGTTCCCTACGAGCGCGTCGAGGTGCCGTACCGCACCGGGAAGCTGCCCGCGTATCGCTTCCGCACGGATCGGCCGCGGCGCGACACCCTCGTGATCCACGGAGGCTTCGACTCCTACGTCGAGGAGTTCCTGTTCTGGGGCGCCGAGTACGCGTCGCTCGGGTACGACGTGATCCTCTTCGAGGGGCCGGGGCAGGGCGGCGCGCTGCGCGACTTCGATCTGAGGATGGACCCGGAGTGGGAACACCCCGTCGCGGCGATCCTCGATCACTTCGAGGTCGCGGCGTGCACGCTCCTCGGGCTGTCGCTCGGCGGCTATCTCGCGCTGCGGGCGGCGGCGTTCGAGCCGCGCGTGAAGCGCGTCATCGCGCTGAACGTCATGTACGACTTCTTCGAGTGCTTCGCGATCAAGCTCGGACCCAATGCCGGCGTGGCGCTCTCGCGGAGGCTGGCCGCGGGCGACGAGGCGGAGATCGACCGCGCGTTCCGGCAGCTCTCGAATAGCCATCCGACGCTGGCCTGGGCGGTCGCGCACGGCCGGCACATCAGCGGCGCGGCGAGCACCGTCGACTATCTCCGGTGGCTCGAGCGCATGAGCACCGCGTCGTTCAGCGACCGCCTGACGCAAGACGTCCTGCTGATCGCGGGCTCCGAAGACCACATCGTCCCACTCGCTCAGCTCCATCGGCAGGCGGAGGCGCTCACCAACGTGCGGTCGCTGACCACGCGGCTGTTCACCGCGCAGGATCACGCGCAGGCGCACTGCCAGGTTGGTAACTTGCGTCTCGTGCTCGACTTCATGCAGGTCTGGATGGACTTCCAGCTTCGACAGCTCGGTCACTAGGACGCAGGCGGCGATGGCTCAGTACCCCAAGGAGGAGATGCGTCGTTCGATCCTCGTCGCGGCGGCGGCGGAGCTCGCCGAGGTTGGCTTCGAGAAGGCGACGCTGTCGAGCATCGCGTCGCGCAGCGGCACCTCGATCGGAAACCTCTACAAGTACTTCGCCAACAAGGATCAGCTGTTCCAGGCGGCGATCCCGCCCGAGACCTCGCGCACGCTCGACGCGCTCCTCCGCGCGCGGGTCGAGGCGCTCCACGGGGAGCGCGATCGACGAGCCCTGCGTCCGTCGCATCCGTACGAGCAGGCGTCCGCCGAGCTGTTCACGTTCGCCCTGGCGCACCGCACGCAGATCATCTTCCTGCTCGACCGCGCACAGGGCACGCCCTACGCCTCGTTCGCCGAAGAGCTCGTCCAGAGCCTCACCGAGCTGGCCACGAAGTACTTCGCCCGAAGCTACGGCGGCTCGAAGCTGAGCGCCTCGCGGCGACGCGCGCTCGTCCGGGTGTACCGGGCGTTCCTCGCGTCGCTGTGCGCGATCCTCCGCGAAGAGCCCACGGAGCAAGCGCTGCGCGAGGCGACCGATCACTTCACGACCTACCATCTTGCCGGGCTCAAGGCGTTCTTCGAGGAGGCGGCGCCGGCATCTCGGCGGCCTCACGCGGGGACGTAGGTCAGCCGGACCACATCCTCGCCGATGCGGTCCGTGGTGACGAGGCGCAGCGGCGGCCGCGCGCCGGCGAAGTACGGCTTGCCGCCGCCGAGTACGTAGGGCCTGAAGTAGATCCGGTACTCGTCGATCAGGGGCGCTACGGCGGCCGCAAGCTCGGGTCCGGCGACGTCGAGGTCGCCGTCGACCGTCGCCTTCAGATCGCGCACGAACGCTTCGAGGTCGCCGCGGATCAGCGTCGCGTTCGGACCGACCGAAGCGAGCGTGCGCGACGCGACCCACTTCGGCAGCCGTTGCCACGCGGCGGCGAACTCGCGCTCCGCCGCGTCCCACTCCGGCCGGTCGCCGTCCCAGTAGCGCATCAACTCGTAGATGCGCCGGCCGTAGATGGCGCCAGCTTGGCCGGCGACGGCGTCGATGAAGTGACGAAACACCGCCGGGGGCGGCGGCGGCATGCAGAGCGTACCCGCTGCGTCGTCGACGTAGCCGTCCAGCGATTGCTGCATTCCGAACACGAGCCTTGCCATGGGCGGATGGTATCTCGTGCGGGCGAGCGTGGTCGCGCGGAGTGGTATCGCGTACTCGCACGGGAGGAAGGCACTCGATCTAGATGCCTGAACCATGGGCCGATCTGCGGGAACGTCAGAAAGTATGAGCCACATCGGCGCGCTGGAGGCTCTGGTACTTATGTTCCCCAGATCACTCCTACCCGCATTGCTCGCAGTTCCGGTGCTCGTCCCGGCGTGCGCCGAGGTCGAGCCCGACCTCGACATCGCGCAGTCCGCGTTGTCGTGTCCGGTCCAGAACACCGATATCCACCGTTCGCTGGTCGTGACGCTCAACACCGGCGAGGAGCGCAAGAGGTTCAGCTTCGATCGCGTGATGACGCAGCTGCGCGCGACCGCGGGCAACTCCATCGTCGATTCGGTGAACGCGAACACGCTGCTGTACCAGCAGTGGATGCGGACGTACGGCAACGCCGCCGGCGGGTGCTCGGGGCCGGGCATCGATCCCCAGGGCTATGGCCTCGAGTGCCCGCGGCCCGAGGAGGCCGCGCTCGCGTCGATCGATCCATTCGCGCCGAACGCCGCGGTCACGTTCGAGCCGATCGCGTTGTTCAACCGGTTCGATCTCGCGCCGACCAGCGGCAGTCACTGCGGCGAGTACCGGATGGTGTTCGCCAAGTTCCCGAACCATGACGGCCGCGCGCTGTTCATCTTCGAGGGTGCGCTGCCCAATCCCACGCCGGTCCTCGGGCGCGCGGCGTGCCTGCCCGTCGCGCAGTTCTGGCAGGACCTGAGCAACGACCCAGATTCGGAGAGCCGGCTCGCCAAGCTCGAGCAGTTCTTCTTCCTCGGGACCGCGGTGCCCGGATTTCCCGCGGTGGTCGACGCGCATCACTACGGGCTTCCCAGCAGCACCGCGGCGCGCGGCCCCACGCCGGGGCAGATCCGCACCAACATGTTCGTCGGGCCAGAGTGGAACCTGCGCGAGTTCAAGATCGGCTGGCGGCCGTGTGGCGCCCAGACGCCGGGCAACTGCGGAATTCGGTTCGACCACGTGACCGTCAAGGAGAACCCGGCGGACGAGCTGTTCCGGGGGACCCATGCCCTGTCCCCGTCGTTCCGGACCGCGTTCGCGAACACGGTGCAGGACCTCGCCGCCACGAACCTCAACACGATCGCGATGCCCACGGCCAACCAGTACAACGAGCTCGAGAGCGTGTCGCAGCGCACCGATGTCCTCTACGCGAACTTCGCCGACACCACGATCGTCGGGATGATCGACGCCCAGCTCCAGGCGCTCGGATCGCCGCTGACCTCACAAGAGGTGTTGCACCGCGCGACCACGCAGACCTGTGCCGGCTGTCACCAGCTCTCGAACCACCGGAACCTCGGCCCGAACAACACCCGCGTGACTCCGCCGCTGATCTGGCCGCCGAGCGCGCGGTTCGTGCACGTCAACGAGCAGACCTCGCCGATCGCGCTCTCGGAGGCGCTCGAGAAGGTCTTCCTGCCGTACCGTCGCGAAGTGCTCGAGAAGTTCATCAACCGCCACTGTGGATACGGGACCCAGGACGTGGCGGACGATCGACCGGGGCTCACGATCGGTGGCTCGCCCGAGGGTTCTCCCAACTGAACAGCGACAGGTCTGCGTCGTCGCGTGTCGCAGGTCGCGGGCATGTCGCATGCGTCAGTTGACTCAACTCACGTGGTGACTCGCGAAATCGTGTCAAGGTGCCGGCGATGAGTCGTACTGTTCTCCTCGCCATCTCATCGTTGGCGTTGGCTCTTGTTCCTGGATCTGTCCACGATGCCGCCGCGGCCCGAAAGTGGCCCGGCCGACCGGTCGAGCTGCAGCTTCATTCCGCGCCAGGGCGCCTGCGCCTCGTGGATGCCGAGGTCGGCGGCGCACCTCGCAAGATGATGTTCGATAGCGGCGGTGGCATCACCGCGATCTCGCCTGCCGTGGCGCGCGAGATCGGCTGCGAGATGACGGGCAACGTGACCGGGTTGCGGTTCACGGGGCAGAAGCTCGAGTCGCCGGTGTGCCGCGGTGTCGAGCTGAAGGTGGGTGGGATCGCGGTCCGCACGGACGTCGCGGTGATGGATCTCGGGGCGCTCCTCGGCAAGGGTGCGCCGGCCGTGGACGGGATGGTCTCGCTGTCGACGTTCGCCGGGCTCGCGGTCACGCTGGATCTGGCGGGCTCGCGGCTGTGGATCGAGAGCGCGGGCTCGCTGGCGGCGCGCACGCGAAAGATGACCGAGCTCGCGTTCCGGCCGGCGACCGGCGTCGATGGGGGGCAGCTGTCGCCCTTCGTTGGCGTCGCCACGCCACGGGGAACGGTGTGGCTCGAGTGGGACTCGGGGCACGGCGCGACGACGTTCGTGTCGCCCGGGGCGGCGTCGCTGCTCGGCGTCTCGGAAGGGGCGCGGTCGGGCGAGGTCGAGCTCGCGCTGGCCCCGTCGCTGCGCGTCCACGCCCCCGTCGTGCTGCGCAAGGATCTGGTGGTCGATGGCGTGCTCAGCTCGGCCTTCGTGGCGCGCGGAGTCTGGACGCTCGATCTCGCTGCGAACCGGTTCTGGGCGGGGCCGATCGCCGAGATCCTGCATCTGCCAACGACGTCCGCGGGCGCGCCTGGATCTCGCGATCTCGCGGGCGTGTACGAGCTGGCGCTGATGATCCAGGGCAAGAATGAGCCGCACGTGCTCGGCGTGCGGCGCGAAGCCGGCGCGTGGATCGCCGAGCTACGGGCGCTCGGGGACGACGAGACGGTGCGTCTCGACAACGTGCGGATCACCGGCAACGAGCTGACGGCCACGCTGCCTCTCCGGCCGCCGGCTCCGCTCAAGCTGGTCTTCGAAGGCGTCTCCGGCAAAGGCTCGTGGGGAGATCCGAAGGCGCGCGGCGGAGAGGTCACGGCGACCAAGCGGCGCTGAGGGCGAGGGCTACCTCGCCCAGTTCACCCGTCTGCGCGCGGTCCTTGCACCGCCACGCAAGTAGCGCCCAGCGCTCACGGACCGCCCGTGCGGACCTCGATGTTGCGCTCCTTCAGCGCCTCGATCGCCCGCGGATGCAGCTTGTCGGGAATCGAGATCACCGTGCGCAGCGAAGGAATCTCGAACAGCGGCGAGAGATCGTAGGCGTCCGAGCACGTGAGATCGACGGTCGCGAGGTGCGGCAGCTTCGTGAGCGGCGAGAGGTCGAGCTTCTTGTCGGTCGTCCAGATGTCGACGGACTCGAGGTTCGGGCAGTGCTCGATGCCTGCCAGCGAGTAGAGGTCCATCTCGTAGAGCTCGGCGGTGTTGATCAGCGAGCCTTGGAGCACCTTCAGGGCGGGCAGCTTCTTGAGATGGCGCCCGAGGAGCGCCAGCAACTTGTCGATCGCCCTGGTCTGGTTGTTCTCGAAGTTGTCTCGCCAGCTCTCGCTCTCGTCCTCGAGATCGTCCTCGTCATCGGGGGCGAGCTCGGGGATCACGATCGACGTCGAGATCAGGTCCAGCTCGACGAGTCCGTCGAGCACGCAGAGCGCGAGGTTCGTGTCCTCGAACGGCAGCTGCGGTGGTGGCTTCGGTTCCTTCGGCGTGCTGCTCTTGGCCATTCCGCCGAGCGTCCACGGCGCGTCCGCCAGGCTCAAGCCGATGAGTGCGCCGTGCTCCCCGCCCGTGCGATGGAGCACGCGATCTGGAACCGTGGCGTGCTAGGTGGAGTGCTGCTTCGCGAACGCGACGGCGCGCTGCCACGACTGCCGCGCGGCCTCGGGGTGATAGACCTCGGGGCGCTGGTCGTTGCAGAAGGCGTGCTGCGCGTCGTAGACGTGGAGCTCCATCGGCGCGCTGACGCCGGCCTGGATCTTCTGGGCGGCGGCGACGGTTGCCCACTCGTCGTGCGCCGCGAAGTGGGCCTGGACGGGCGCATCGACCTTGGACCAGTCGAGGTCGCCGGGGGTGCCGTAGAACGGAATGGCACCGGCGAGGCCACGCACGTGGACCGCGGTGGCGAGGGTGAGCGCGCCGCCCATGCAGTAGCCGGTGATGAGGACCTTGCCGTTGCTGCGCGGGTGGGCGGCGAGGAAGGCGACGGCGGCGCCGAGCTCCTGCACGGCGTTGCCGAAGTCGAGGGACTTCATCGCGGCGTCGGCAGCGGCAGTCTGGCCGATCGGGACGATTTTGCCGTGATAGAGGTCGGGCGCGAGCGCGAGGAAGCCCTCGTCGGCCCACTTGCGCGCGAGGCTCTGGATCTGTTCGTTCGCGCCCCACCACTCGTGCACGATGATGATGGCGGGCGCGCGGTCCGTGCCGGACGGCGCCTCCAGGAAACCCACAGACTCGCCCACGCTCGACGGGAAGGTCACTCGTGTCATCAAATCCTCCGTTGGGGCGGTGACTATACTGCGAGGTCGGGATCGAAACGCGATCGCGCGGGCCATCGAACGCCGGCAGGTTCGATACCCTGTGGGCTCGCGAGGTCCCCGTGCGTTTTCCCGGTCGCCGCAAACACAAGCACTACTTCCCCGTCCACGAGCGCGATCCGCTGTTCCAGGCGGTCGCCTCCGAGGCGCCGCCCGCGCGCTCGCACGTCGTCGGCATCGATCAGACGCTGGTCGACATCGACGCGCGCGTGCCCGACGAGCTGCTCGCGCGCTACGCGCTCCCCAAGGGCGCCTCGACGGTGATCGCGAACGATCTCGCGATCGCGCTCTACGACGAGCTGCACGCGGGCGAGCTGATCCGCTACGAGTTCGCCGGCGGCACCGTCGGCAACACGCTGCACAACTACTCGCTGCTCGCGGACGACGCGTCGATCTTGCTCGGCGTGATGAGCGCGTCGATCCGCCTCGGCACCTCGGGCTATCGCTACCTGTCCAACACGTCGAGCCGCGTCAACCTCGATCACCTGCAGCCGGTCGACGGCCCGATCGGCCGCTGCTTCGCGCTGATCACGCCCGACGGCGAGCGCACGTTCGCGATCAGCGAGGGCAAGATGAACGCGCTGCGCCCCGAGAGCATCCCCGCGCAGGTGTTCGGCGACGCCTCGGCGCTCGTGATCTCGGCGTACCTCATGCGCTGCAAGCCGGGAGACCCGATGCCCGACGCGACGCTGCGCGCCGTGGAGCTGGCGCGCGCACATGGCGTCCCGGTCGTGCTCACGCTCGGCACGCGGTTCGTGATCGCCGAGCGCCCCGAGTTCTGGCGCGCGTTCATCGCCGAGCACGTCGATATCCTCGCGATGAACGAGGAGGAGGGCGAGGCGCTGACCGGCCTCGCCGATCCGCTGCTCGCGTGCGAGCGCGCGCTCGATCTCGCCGAGCTCGTCCTGTGCACCGCCGGCCCGGTCGGCCTCTACCTCGCCGGCCACACCGACGAGGCCGTGAAGCGCGAGACCCGCTACCCGCTGCTGCCCGGCTCGCTCCCCGAGTTCAACCGCTACGAGTTCAGCCGGCCGATGAAGCGCGCCGCGTGCACGACGCCGGTCAAGGTGTTCGCGCACATCTCGCCGTACCACGGTGGCCCGAGGCAGATCACGAGCACCAATGGGGCCGGCGACGCCGCGCTGTCCGCGCTGCTCCACGACATGTCGGCCAACCGCTACCACCGCGCGCGCGTCCCCAACTCGGCCAAGCACGCGCGCGACTTCCTCACCTACTCGTCGATGAGCCAGGTGTGTCGCTACGCCAACCGCGTCAGCTACGAGGTGCTCGCGCAATCGGCGCCGCGGCTCACCCGTGGCCTCCCCGAGCGCGAGGAAGGCCTCGACGACGAGGCGTACTGGGCGCGCTGACCTCGCCATGGAGGGAGCGCGCCGCCGCGTCGCCTGGGTGCTGCTCGTCGCGTACGTCGTCGCGACCGCGGCGCACGTCGGCTACGTGGTGGCGCACGAGCCGTTCGCGTTCGACGCGTGGAACGTGGCGGTCGATACCGACGCGCAGCCGATCACCGTCGAGCGGTTCTTCGCGTACTGGCGTCACGAGTACGCACACGCCAACCCGCGGCTCGGCCAGCCGCTGGCGTACCTCGCGTACAAGGTCGATGGCTTCGCCGAGGTCGCGACGCCGCTCGCCTTCCTCGGCGCGACGCTCGCGATCGTGGTGCTCGGCCTCGGCCGCTGGCCGCGCCGCCTGCGCGACGTCGCGCGGTGGGGGGTGGTCCTCGGGTGTAGCTGGTTCGCCTTGCCGGAGCTCGGGCGCACGATGTTCTCGCGCGGCTACGCCGCGAACTACGTCTACGCCGCGGCGATCCAGCTGTGGTTCCTCGCCGTGCTGCGGCTCGAGCTCGCGCGGGGGGCGCCCTCGGTCGAGCGCTGCCTCAGCATCGCGATGTTCGGCGCGCTCGCCGGCATGTGCAACGAGCACACGGGCCCGGCGCTGATCGCGCTGACCGGTGTGGGGGCGTGGTGCCTGCGGCGTGTGGGCCGGCCGGCGCGCATCGTAGTGGTGGCCGCCGCCGGCGTCGCCGTGGGGTTCGCCGCGATCCTGTTCGCGCCGGGACAGGACGAGCGGTACGACGGGCTCGCTCGACGCATGGGCCTCGCGGAGCGCGTGCTCGATCGCGGGCTGGCGGGCGCGCTCGACCTGGCCGGGGACTACCTGGCCTACGCCGCGCCCGTGCTCGGGCTGCTCGTGCTCGTGGCGCTGTCCGCGCTCGCGAGCGCCGATGGCGCCGAGCCCACGCGCCGCGCCGCGTACGGCCGTGCGCTCCGCGCGAGCGCGCTCGCGTTGCTCGCCGGGGGAATCGTCGTCGCGACGCTGTGTGCCTCGCCCAAGCTCGGTTCGCGGTTCTTCATCGCGCCGATCGCGCTGCTGCTCGCCGGGCTGGTCGCGCTGCTCGATGCGTGGGCACCCTCGCTGCGCCGGCTCGCTCCGCTGCTCGTCCTCGCGGCCGCGTCGTCGCTGTACGCCGCCATCCAGACCGTGCCGCTGTACCGCGAGCTCTCCGCGCAGAGCGACGCCCGGCTGGCGGCGCTCGCGTCGACCCCACGGGGGGCGGCGTTCGTGGTCGAGCCGTGGGTTCAGGTCGCGCCTTCGTGGTGGTGTCTCGGCGACGACTTCCGCGATCGCAAGAAGCGCACGCTGGTGGCGAGTTACCTCGGGCTCACCCGCGTGACCTTCGCGGCGCGCCCTCCTCGGCGGTAAGGCGCGCTCCCCACCCGTGGGGGTTGCGCACGATCTCGTGCGCTCGATCGAGCATCAGCTCGTGATTGCGCAGCCATGCGCCCTGCGCCGCCTCGGCGTGGGAGGCCTCGTGCAGCGCGTCGTGCTTGCGCGGATGCCACTGGTGGAGCATCGCGGTGCGCGCGGTGATCCACGCGACGCGGAGCCCCGCGGCCTCGGCGCGCTGGACGAGGTCGGTGTCGAGCGCGCCCCACCACAGCATGTCCTCGTCGTAGCCGCGCACCTGGAACAGGAAGCTCCGCCGCATCAGCTGGATGCCGCCGGTGCCGAACGTGCCGCGCACGCTCGCGAACCGTCGCAGCGACTCGAAGCGCGCACGGATCTCCGAGGGCTCTGCCGGCAACGTGCAGGTCTCGGGGAGGTCGCTGCTCTGGCACAGCACGATCGCGTCCGGATCGCGCTGGACCTCGGCGAGCGCGGTCGCGAGGAAGTTCTCGGCGAGGACCATGTCGCCGTCCATCGTCATCACGAGTGGGATCGAGGGATCGGTCGCGAGGATCCCGGTGTTGAGCGCGAGCGGTTTGCACCACGGATCGGCGGGGCTG
This sequence comes from Kofleriaceae bacterium, assembly GCA_051952595.1. Taxonomy (GTDB): domain Bacteria; phylum Myxococcota_A; class Polyangia; order Haliangiales; family Haliangiaceae; genus JABFXX01. Next base: position 27,245 of record JBQCJR010001053.1, on the reverse strand, counting down.
CCGACGGTGATCAGCGTCGCTCCTGCCGTCCGCGCCAGCGCGCGCAGCTCGGCGTCGACCGGCGGATCGCTGCCATGGCTGACGAGCACGATCTCCCACGGCGCGCCGCCCTGTTGCCAGGCGAGCGATGCGAGGGCGTTGCGCACGTCGGCGCCCGCGCGGTTGCGGATCGGAACGACGACCGAGACCGGCGCGGTGCCGGGCGTCGCCCGGCGTTCGACCACGGTCGCGGTGGGCCGTGGGCGCGCGGAGACGCGCGGGTCGGTGAACAGCACGGCGCGCCACGCGCTGCGCGGCCTCGGCTCGTCGAGCCGCAACCAACCATCACTCTGGTGCACCGGCACCTCGCCGCGCTCGACGGCGGCTGCCACGTGCTCGGCCCACTGCGGCCACGGCGGGGCGTGCGAGCGCGGGCGCAGGTGCCACCCACCTCTGACGACGTCGGCGCTCGCTGCGTGCCGCGCCAGCGCCGCGACGAGGCAATGGCTCAGATCGCGGGTCGCGCCGGGAACCCAGCGCAATCGACCGACGAGCCGGCGGCGATCACACACGAAGTGGTTCGCCAGGGATGCACCTGGGGAGCGACGGGCACCGTGGACCCGCTCGCGTAGGTGGCGTCGCGGCGAACGCAAGACGCCGGGCGGTGGCCCGCCGCGCGTCGTCGCGAGCCACCGCGTCGGGTCGTGGACCAGCGCGTCGACGGCGCGCGTGTACCAGGCGGCATCCGGCGCATGGAGCAGCACGTCCGCGCGGAACCACGCGACCAGGTCGTGGCGCGCGGCATCGATCGCGGCGAGCTCGCGGTAGATCGCGCCCTCGTCGTCGCGATCGGTGCCCGGCTCGAAGTAGCGATCGTGGATCGCGCGATCCGCCGCCCGGCTCGCCGGCTGGACGACCACGCGATCGATCGTGCCCGCGCTCGTGGCGTCGTCGAGGATGCGTTGCAGCGCGGCGGTGAGCGGAGGGGCGACGACGACCATGCGCTCGGCGAACGCGAGCCTCGGGGGACCGAACAGGTGCCGGAGCGTGGTCGCGAGGTGCGCGGAGTCCTCGTTCGATGCCCTGATCACCGCGCTCACCGCGCTCACCGGCGGGCGCGGACCGCGATCGGCGAGCTTCGCGAGTAGGCGGGCTACCATCGTCATCTCACTCCACGGTCGCCGAGAGCGTGGCGTCCCAGCTCGTGCGCTCTGCCGCGGGGCTCGCGGCGATCCTCGCGGCGAGGGCGCGCGCGACGGCGGCGGTGATCGCGTCGTCGCCACCCGACGGCGGGTACAACGCGCCGCGCTCGCCGACGAGCTCGGCCATGCCGGGGATCGCGGGGGCGACGACCGGGACCCCCATCGCGAGCGCGAGCGCGACGTTCGTGCTGGTCGCGCGTGAAGGCAGCAGCACCGCGAGATCGGCCGCCGCGAAGTAGGTGGCGACGCGGCGCGGAGGTTGGGCGTCGAGGTCGGCGGCGAGCACCAGCTCGCGCTCGTCCGTGCGCGCGCTTGGCCCCACGTAGAGCACCACGGTCGCGTTCGCCGCGAGCCCGAGCTGCGCGCGCGCGGCATCGCGAGACACCACCGGGTAGCTATCGGCGAGATCCGGGTGGGGGACGAACGCCACGCGGTCGCCGCCCCCGAGCGCGTGCAAGCGAGCGACGTCCGGCTGCCAGTGGGTCACGATCGCGTCGCATCGCGCGGCGAGGGCGCGCCGGCACCACCGCTCGCGCGCCGCGTGCCGCGGATGCGTGGCGAGTGGACCCCGCGCGATCCAGACGACGCGCATCCCGCGCGCCCGCGCGTGGTCGAGGGTCGCGAGGAACAGCAGGCACGCACCCACGACGGCCCCGTCATCGCGGGAGGCGAACAGCGGCTCGAGGTCGTGGATGTGGAGCGTCGAGCCCGCCCGCCCGGTCCACACGAGGCGCATCAGCTGCGCCAGGTCGCCGCCGAGCGCGCGCACGTCGATGCCGCGCGCACCCGCCGCCGCGTAGAGCCGCCGGCGGTACGTGCTCTCGGAGGTAGCAGGCCAGAAGCCGATGCAGGTAGTTGGCAGGCGGCGGGGTCGACGGCGCGACAACGCGCTCGCGATCAGGCTCGGCAGCAGCGCCCGCGCGGCCGGTTCGCGTGCCGATCGGTGCACGAGCCGGAACCTCCGCGCATCGTCGAGCTGGAGCTCGAGCTGGGTCAGGCCGCGCCGCACGAGCGCAGCGCGAATCGCCGCCGCCGACGCGGCGACCTGCGGGGCGCGGTGACGCGTCGACATCTGCTCGGCGTGCTCGCGATAGAAGTACAGCGGCTCCGCCAGGTGTGTGATGCGGCCGTGCTCCGAGATCCGGAGGCACAGGTCGTAGTCGATCGCGATCTCGTGGCGAGGATCGATGCCGCCCGCGCGGTCGAACACGTCGCGCGAGAACAGCCGGAAGTGAAACGTCATGAAGTCGAGGAGCAGGCGATGTGCGCAGTACGGGATCCGCGCGCGTCGTCCCAGCCCACGCGGCGCCCCGTCGGGCCCGACGACGAGGTGATCGGTGTAGACCAGGTCGCAGCCACCACGCGCGAGCACCGCGTGCGTGCGCGCGAGCGCCTCGGGCGCGAGCCAGTCGTCGGCGTCGAGCCAGCCGAGGTAGCGCCCGCGCGCGAGCCGGTGCGCCTCGACCAACGCGCGGCGGCGCCCCATCGGCTCGGCGATCGCGAGGCGGACCCGCGGCTCGGACGCCGCGAACGCGCGCGCGATCGCCGGCGTGTCGTCGGTCGAGCCGTCATCCCACAGAACGAGCTCCCAGTCCGCGAACGTCTGGGCGCGAACCGACGCGAGCGCTTGCTCCAGGTACCGCGCGCCGTCGCGCACGGTCATGATCAACGAGATCAACGGGACTGGCGGCTCAGTAGCCGTAGCCACAACCGCTGTAGCCGTAGCCGCTGCCGATGCAGGCATCCGGGGTAGGGGGGGCATCCGGGGGCGTGCTGCCCTTGCCGCCACACGCCGCGACGATGGTCGCTCCGACCGTGGCGCACAGCGACGCGAGGAACGTGACGCGCGCGGTCGCGCGAAGGAACACGCGCCGGGACGTGTTGGGTTTCGAGTTTTTCACCATCGCCACCAGCCGCGGACGATACGCGGTGCGCCGGCGACGCGTCCAGTGCGAAGAGAGGGTTAGGGGCTGCCTGGGATCCTCGGTTGGTGGTTCACTCGCTACCCCCGTTGCTCTCGGTCCGCGCACGAGGTTTCTTGCGCACCGAGGGGAGGTCCCGGGGTTAGACCCATGCCACTGCCCCCACGTCCCGAGGCCAAGCCCGAGGATCGGCTGACGGCGCTGTACCGCGCTTACGGCCCGATGATCTACGCCCGCTGTCGGCGGCTCCTGGGCGATGGCGCCGCGGCCGAGGACGCCACCCAGGAGACCTTCATGCGCGTGCACCGCCACCTCGACAAGGCCGACTCGCAGACGGCGCTGGCGTGGATCTACCGGATCGCGACCAACTACTGCCTCAACGAGATCCGCAACCGCAAGCGCCGGCCCGAGTTGCACGAGGACGCGCCGGAGGGCATGACCGGCGACCTGCAGGCCGCGCTCGCCGATCGCGATCTCGCGGAGCGCATCGTCGCGCGTGCCCCCGAGAAGCTGCGCGTCGTGGCGTGGCTGCACCACGTCGACGGGCTGGATCAGGGCGAGGTCGCGCGCGTCCTCGACATCTCGCGCCGCACCGTCGTGAACCGCCTCGCCGAGTTCGCGGAGAACGCGCGCAAGTTCCTGCAGCGAGGTGCCGCGTGACGCACCCGTCGATGCTGGTGATCGACGCGCTCGCCGGGGGCAAGCTCGAAGGCGCCGAGGCGGAGGGCGCGCGCGCCCACGTCGCGACCTGCGCGCGCTGTCGCGAGGATCTCGCTGCCGCCGAGGCCGCGTGCGCGAAGTTCACGCGCGACGTGTTGCCGCGCACGCTGCCCTCGATCCGGCCGCGGCGCTCGTGGTGGCTGTTCGGACCGGCGGTGCTCGCAGGCGCGCTCGCGGTGCTCGCGCTCGTGTGGTGGTCGCGGCGCGCCCCGTCGCCGGGCGACGACGACGACCTGCGGATCAAGGGCAGCCTGACGTTCCAGGTGTTCGCGAGCCAGGGTACCGAGGTCATCCCCGTGCGCGAAGGTACGCGGCTGCGCCCCGGGGACCGCATCCGGTTCGTCGTCGGCTCGGGCGGGCCGCGCTACGTGATGGTCGCGTCGATCGATGGCGCGGGGCACCCCAGCATCTACTATCCTCCTGAAGGTGCGCGCAGCGGGGATGCGACCTCGAAGCCGAGCGAGCTGCCCGGCAGCATCGTGCTCGACGCGTCGCCGGGCCCCGAGCGCCTGTTCGCGCTGGTCTCGACCGAGCCGCTGGAGGCGAGCGTGGTGACGCGCGCGCTCGCGGCGATCGGCGCGGGGGGCGCGACGTCGATCCGCGACACGCTGCGCCTCGACGTGCCGGCCACCGCGCAGGCGTCCGTCGTGTTCGAGAAGGGTGCGCCGTGAGGGCCGCGCTGACCGCGGCGATCGCGTGCGCGTGCGCGGCGACCGCCGCCGCCGACACCCGGCGCGTCGCGGTCGTCGTGGGCCACAACACCGGCAACGCCGGGCAGGTGCCGCTGCGGTTCGCGGAGATCGACGCGAGCAAGATCGGGCGCGTGTTCGTCGAGCTCGGCGGCGTTGCGCCTTCGGACCTCTACCTCGTCCAGGGCAAGGACCTCGCGGCGCTGCAGGGCGTGCTGGCGCGGGCGCGCGCGGCGATCGCCGCGTACCAGCGCGCGGGCGATCGCGTGGTCGCGCTGTTCTACTACTCGGGCCACTCCGACGGGCTCGCGCTCGAGCTCGGGCCCGAGCGGTTCACGTTCTCGGCGCTGCGCGCCTGGCTCCAGGACACCGGCGCCGACGTGCGGCTCGCCATCGTGGACTCGTGCCGCAGCGGCGCGCTGGTCGCGACCAAGGGCGGCTCGCCGGGCCCGGCGTTCAGCATCCGCCTCACCGACCACGCCTCGACCAGCGGCGAGGCGCTGCTGACGTCGAGCGCCGGCGACGAGAACGCGCTCGAGTCCAAGGAGATCGGCGGCTCGTTCTTCACGCACCACCTCGTGTCGGGGCTGCGCGGCGCCGCGGACGTCTCGGGCGACGGCCGGGTCACGCTGAACGAGGCCTACCAGTACGCGTACAAGCACACGATCTCGACGTCGGCCGCGACGCTCGCGGGCCCGCAGCACCCGACGTACGACTACCGGCTGACGGGGCAGGGCGAGCTGGTGCTCACCGAGCTCGCGCGTCCGACCTCGGCGCTCGCGCTGCCGCCGGGGTTCCAGCGCGCGCTCGTGCTCGAGGCCGCGCGGGGGCAGGTGCTCGCCGAGCTCGGCGCGGGCGATCCGGTGCGCATCGCGCTGGCCCCCGGGCGCTACGGCGTGCGCGCGTGGAGGGAGGGCAAGACCTACGAGACCCACGTCGCGATCGCATCGGGCGAGCGGCGCGAGGTGCGGTGGGACGAGCTGCGCGAGGTCCAGCTCGCCGGCTCGATCGCCAAGGGGGGCGCCGACCTCGAGCAGCGGCTCGACGGCGGGTCGCTCGCGATGGCGGTCGGCGTCGGCGGGCGCGCCGGGATCGCCGATGACCTCTCCGCGCTCGCCGGCGCGCGCGTGGGGCTGCGCTCGCCACGGCTGCGGGGGCCGTCGATCGCGCTCGACGCGAGCACGCGGCGCGACGGCATGCTGCGCGAGACCAGCGCGTTCCTGCTCGCGGGGTACCGGCTCGGCGTCGCGTCGGGGCGGCTGCGCGCGTCGCTCGTCGTCGAGGGCGGCGGTGGCGCGATCGTGCAGTCGCTCGGCGGGGCGCACGCGACCGGCGCGGCGATGCTCGCCCCCGGCGGCGAGCTCGCGCTCGTGGTGTCGCCGCGGCTGTCGATCGCGCTCGAGGCGCAGCTCGCGGCGACGCTGCTCAAGCGCGACGGCGAGCTCGCGGTGACGGCGCTGCCGGCCGTGTGGCTCGGCGCGGTGGTGCGGCCGTGAGGCGGGCGCTCGGCCTCGCGGCGCTGCTCGCCGCCGGCTGCGACGGCGTGTTCACGCGTCCGTTCGGCGCCGGCGTGCCCGACGCCGCGAGCGACGAGGCGGCCGCAGATGCCTCGCCCGACGCGCGGCCGGCGGTGCACCGCTACGTGATCAGCTCGCAGTCCTTGCCTGATCTCTCCCGGAGCGCGGACGCGCTCGGGCTCGATCTGGACGGCGACGGCGAGGTCGACAACAAGTTCGGCAACCTGATGAAGTTGATCGCCGATCAGGGGCTCGATCCCGCGAGGGCGGCGAACCTCGCGATCCTGCGCGGCGAGGTGATCCTGCTGCCCGAGCTCGTCGCGGACAGCTTCACCGATGGACCCGCGACGTTCACGTTGTACTCGGGTGCGAACCCGGATCCACCGCCGTGCTCGGCGGTCGAGTCGCCGGCGTGTGGTCACCTGGGTGGGAACGCCACGTTCGACCTGGAGCCCAACTCCGCACACGACGCGCCGCTGCCCGGGGTGCTGATCGCCGGCGAGATGGTCTCCACGCGCGTCGACGGTCCGTCGCCCGCGGATGCCGGGCGGCTCGAGCTCGACGTGAGCTTCTATCAGACGCCGGTGACGTTCCAGCTCATCGGCGCGCGCGTGAAGATCGTGACGCCGAGCGAGCATGGGATCGCGAGCGGCGTGATCGCAGGCGGCGTCACGCAGAGCGACGTCAAGAACCAGATCTTCCCGGAGCTGGCGCGCGCGCTCGACGCGGAGGTCCGGGCGAGCTGCACGATCGGCGGGGCCTGGCCGGATTGTGGGTGCTCCCCGCAGAGCGTCGCCGCCAAGCTCCTCGACACGTTCGACCGGAACATGGACTGCAGGCTCGACCGGGACGACCTCGTGCGGAGCCCGGCGATCTCCGCGATGCTCGAGCCCTACGTCACGATCGATGGTCTACCGCTGGTGTCCTTCGGCATCGGGTTCACGGCGGTGAAGGCCACGTTCCGCCCCTGACGCTACGGCGCGGTGAGCCGCCACGGCTCGGCGCCGCGCATGCCGTCGTCGAGCGACAGGTAGAGCGCGTCGCCATGCACCACGAGGTTGCGCGGCGAGCTGCTGCGCGGCCCCGGCCACACGTCGCGCACGAGCTGGGTGCCCGCCTCGGTGCCGTCGCTGCGCCACAGCTCGGTCCCGGTCGGGCCGTCGCCCGCCGGGAAGTACAGGTAGTCGCCGAGCTTCACCGGCGTATCGCCATTGACGTGGGTGCTGCCGGCGCCGAGCGCGCGCACGAGCCGCGTGCCGCCGGTGGTCAGGTCCGTGCGCCACAGGCCGGTGCCCACGGTGCCGTTGCCGCCGAGGTAGTAGAGCGTACCTCCGAGCTCGACGGGGCGCGGGTTCATGTAGCTCGCGGGAGGACCCGCGTCGCTCACCCACACCGACGAGCCGAGCGTGCCGTTGCTGCGATAGATCGAGCCGTCCGCGAAGTACCCGATCGCCGTGCCGAGCGCGAAGATCTGGCTGGTCCGCCGCGCGTCGACCTGCGTCGTGCCCGCGGCGGTGCCGTTGGTGACGTAGATGCCCGAGGGCTTCGGCGACGGCTGGGACGGAATCGTGAAGAGCGACATGTAGACCTTGCCGGCGGCGACCGCGATCGCCTCGGCGTACAGCGCCTTCGGCGTGAGCCGCACGACCGCGTTGCCACTGGGGACGTAGCGGAACACGCCATTCTGGTCGGCGTCCCGCGCGTTGAACAGCAGCATGCCGTTGTACACGCCTATCCTGTATTCGCCGACGCCGGGGTTGTTGGGCGCAGGATCGAGGTCGGCGACCAGCGAGGTGCCGGCGGCGGTGCCATCGGTCGCGTACAGCTCCCGGCCGACCGGGCTGCCGTCGCTACCGAAGAAGTAGAACCTGCCGTCGAACGCGCTCATCACCGGCAACCCCGCCACCCCCGCCGACATGCCCTCGGCCGGGCCCGGATTGAGATCTTTGACCAGCCGCGTGCCGCTCTCGGTGCCGTCGCTGATCCACAGCTCCTGTCCGTGCGCGGCGTCGACGCCGACGAAGCACACCGACGAGCCGACCGCGACCGGGTCGCCCAGGATGCCGGTGAGCGTGCCGGGGTTGACGTCGCGCACGAGGCGCGCGCCGCTCGCGTCGCGCACCCACAGCTCGCGGCCGTGCGTGGCGTCGGTGGCCGCGAAGAACACCTTGTCTCCGGCGACGACGAAGGGGCTCGGCGTGGACGGCGCGGTCGCGCCCGCCTCCGCGGTGGGGATCAACGCGAGGGTCGCGGCGGCGGTGCCGTCGCTCACGTACGGCGCGGTGATGACGGTCGGGGACGTGCCGGTGACGTACAGCCGGTCGCCGATCGCAACGCCGCCGGTGAGCTGCGCGCCATTGCCGCCGCCGGGCAGGAGATCGATGACGAGCGAGGTCCCGGCCGCGGTCCCGTCGGTGCGCCACAGCTCGAAGCCGTGCACGCCGTCGTCGGCGACGAAGTACCCCGTCGCGCCGGCGACCGTGGGATCGCTGGGGAGCGAGCTCGCCGCGCCGGGGTTGACGTCCTCGAGCAACGAGGTCCCGGCGGCGGTGCCGGTCGTGACGAACACTTCGCGCCCGTGCGCCGCGTTGTTCGCGGTGAGCAGCAGCTTGTCGCCGAGGATCCCGGAGGGACGTGGCGAGCTCGTCTCCGGGCCCGGGTTGAGATCGGCGACGAGCGTGGTGCCCGCCGCCGTGCCATTGCTGCGCCACAGCTCGGCGCCGTGCACGCCGTCGTCGGCAGCGAAGTACGCGAACCCCTGGTGGACGGAGAACTGGGTCGCGAACCGGTTGATGCTGCCGCTGGCGCCTGGTCGGATGTCCGCGAGCATCACGGTGCCGGCCGCGGTGCCGTCGGTGATCCACAGCTCCGCGCCGTGCGTGCCGTCGTTCGCGCTGAACAGGATCTTCGAGCCGACCACCGCGAACGTGGAGGGGAGCGAGCTGGCGGTGCCGGGGTTGATGTCCTTGAGCAAGCGCGTGCCAGCCGCGGTCCCGTCGGAGATGTACAGCTCCGCGCCCATCGGGCCGTCGGAGGAGCCGAAATAGAGCTTGTCGCCGACCACGATCGCCGACGGGCCCCAGCCGCCCTCGCCGACGGAGAACTCTCCGATCTGAGAGGTCCCCGAGGGCGTGCCGTCGGTGCGCCACAGTCTCGATCCCCGGGCGGTGAGTGCGACCCAGTACACGGTGGTTCCTGACGCGCCGATCAGCTTGGGGAATCCACTGTCCTTGCCCACGCGCGCGTCCACGACCACGCGCGTGCCGGCGTCGGTCCCGTCGGTCGCCCACAGCTCGGCGCCGATGACCTCGTCGCCGACCGAGAACAGCAGCCTGCCGCCGTGCGACAGCAGCCCCGAGGGCGCGCCCGTCCACGTCGGGCGCGACGCGATCTCGGTGGTCCCCGCGGCGGTGCCGTCCGACGCGTAGAGCGCGAAGTCGCCGCCGGCGCGTCGCGCGCCGAAGTACACCTTGCCGTTGTGGCCGCGATACCCGGCCGCGGCGAGCGGCGGTGGTTGCGTGTTGATGTCGAGCACGGGCTCGAGCGTCACCGCCAGGCCCGGGGGTGGATCGACGTCGGGCGGGCTCCACGGCGCCGCGTCGACGTCGCCGGCCGCGTCGGCCGGGGCGGCGCCGGGTTCGCCGCACGCCGCGAGCCAGGTCAGAGAGAGTCCGAGGACGAGGGTTCGCTTCATCGAGCTCATCGGGTCACCACGGCGAGCGAGAAGGTGTCGTGCGCGGCGTCGAAGCCGGCGCCGGCCGCGACGCGGATGTAGTAGCGGCCTTCCGCCGGGAGGGTCGGGGTCACCAGCTCGTCGAGCGCGCTCACGTCGCTCGATGCCGGGCCGAGCAGCGACCGCTGATCGTCGCGGAACACCGAGATCTGGGTGTCGGTGCGCGGGTCGCCGAGCGTCACCACGCGCAGCCGCAGGCCGATGAGGCCGTAGGCGACGTCGACCGCGAAGTAGCGCGCGTCGTTGGCGCCCTGCAGCTTCGCGTCCGCGACGTAGCCGCCGGGCGCGCCGAGCAGCGTCGCCGTCGCGAACGTGTCGTTGGTCGCGCTCGCGTGGGCGGCACGCAGCGGGGTGCGCCGTGCGACGACATCGAACCCGCCGGCCGCGCCGTGGAACCCGACGCCGCGCACGCCGTCGATCACCTCGGTGCGCGCCGGCGCGAACGCGAGCGGGCGCGGGTAAGCGCCGTCGCGATCGAGCACGAGCGCGCCGGCGGCGGACGCCGCGACCTCGAGGTCGACGAGCGCGAGCGGCGCATCGGGCGCGAGCCACGCGAACGCGGAGCCCGCGGCGTCGGGCTGCAGGTGGAGCGTGTCGTGCAACACGGGCGCGTCGCCGGTCTCGATGACGGTCAGCGCCGCGGGCACGGTGAACACGCCGCCCGCGGGGCCGCCGGCGTGGACCTCGAGCACCGCGTCGCCGAGCGGCGCGCTGGCGTCGATCGCGACGAGCGCGTCGAGCGCCGTGCCGGTGACCGAGCGCGCGCCGACGGTGAGCCCGGGCGACGCGAAGAACGCGAGATCACCCGCAGACCACGCGCGGAGCGGCTCGGTGATCGCGAGGTGAACCACGACCAGGCCGCCGCGCCGCGGCGTGCCGGCCGCGACCTGCGCCGAGGCCGGCGCCGCGACCACGAACGCGTCGTCGAGCGTCGCGCCGTCGACGTACACGTCGCGTGGGCCGAGCGGCGCCGCGGTGGACACCTCGGCGGTGACGGCGAGCTCGGTGGCCGACGCCGGGTGCACCGCGGTGACGGTGATGCCGGCGCCGAGCTCGACGACCGAGTCGTGGGAGAAGTCAGTGCCGGCACCGGTGATCGCGAGCTCGATCGTGCGGCCGAGGTAGACCTCGCCCGGGGTGACCTGCTCGATCGAGCCGGCGCCACACGCGGCGAGGGCGACCAGGCACAGGGGCGTACGCGCGATCACGGGACCCTCCGGTCGGGGAACAGCGCGGCGAGCGCGCGCGGGAGCCGGCGCGCCCACGCGCTCTCGTGATGGAGGCCGTTGACCTCGAGGTACGAGGTCATGGAGTCTCCGTCGACGTAGCCGAGCGCGTGGTACGCGTCGATGTACTGCGCGGTGAGGCCCGTGCCCTCGGGGACGCCCACGTCGATGTAGAGCTTCTGCAGCCGGTTCGCGCCGGCGCCTCCTGCGAGCAGCTGCCCGATGATCCACGCGTTGTCGATGCCAGTCGACAGCGACATCAGCCCCACGCGCCCGAACACGTCGGCGTGTGCGTGGCCGAGCCACGCCGAGATCGTCGCGCCGAGCGACGAGCCGAGCGTGGCCGTGTTCGCGCGCCCCGGCAGCGTGCGCAGCCTCGAGTCGACGAGCCGCTTGAGCTCGGTCGCGATGGCCGTCGCGTACAGCGTCCCCATCGGCGGGCGGTTGAGGCCGCCCTGGCTCGGCGTGGGGTTGTACTCGCCCTGGCGGTAGTTGCCACGCACCGGGGTGCCGCCGACGTCGACCGTGACGAATTGATCGATGCCGATCACGATCACCTCGGCGAACGCGCCGGTCTCCTCCCACGCTCGATCTGCGCTCTCGTCGACCTGCCACTCGACGCCGGTGATCGAGAGCGCGGCGTCGAACAGGTTGCTGCCGTCGTGCATGTACACGACCGGGTAGCGCTTGGCGGTGTTCTCCGCGTAGCTCGCGGGCAGGTAGGCCCAGATCCTGCGCGCGTTGGACGGCTCCACGGCCTGCAGGGTCTCGAAGTGGAGCCCGCCGACCATGACGAGCTCGCCGCGCGTCGCCATGAAGTGCGGCGCGATCTCGACCTGCTCGCCGCGCCCCACGAGGTAGCGCGCGCCGCGCGCCGGGACGCCGTCGCGATACGGGCGGAACGCGATCTCGCGCTGGCCCGCCGGGAACGCGGTGACCTCGGCCTCGCACGTCGTTGCGTCCACCGGAACACACGGCGCCTCGGGCGCGAGGGATCCCTCGCCGCGCACCGTGATCAAGAAGCCCAGATGGGCGGGGCTGGCCGCGGGGTACACGACGCGGATCTTCGCGGACGCGGCCTCGAGCTCGGGCGGCGTCGAGGTCGCGTCGTCGACGTCGAGCGGCGGTGGATCGTCGTGTGGCGGTGGGTCGTCGAGCGCGCACGCGCTCGCCAGCGCGGCCCACGTCAAGCACAGGAGCGGTCTGCGCATCATGTCTCCTCGGTCACTGCGCGAGCCATACCCACCTAACCCGCGATCGGCGCCAGCTGCGCAAAGAATGTCGCGGCGGGCTGGCCTGCCGCGCCCGCCCGCCCCGATGGCTACGGCGCCGCGAGCGCGAACGTCCGCAGGATCAGCGCTCCGCCGGTCGAGCGCGCCGCGGTGATCACCTTGTTGTGGCCGACCGGCGCCATCGCGACCTCGGAGGCGATGCCGACCTCCTGCTCGTGGCGCAGCGCCACCGTGGCGCCGTTCGGGCCGAGCTCGAACAACCGGATCACCTGCGCGTCGTCGCCGGGACGGCGGCACGCAGTGGCGAGGTAGGACACCCCGATCGCCGCCGAGGCCACCCGGGTGCACGGGCCCGCGGTGTAGCTGCCGGTGCGCGTGATCTCGCCGGTGTAGTCGGTCCGCCACGCGATGACCTTCTGGACATCGGTCCCGGTCTGGACGACCGAGGCCGAGAGATCGAAATCGACATCGGTCGCCGCCGTCGACGTGATCGCGCCGGCGCCGTCGCTATCTGCCACGGCGATGTTCCAGGTGGAGCTCGTGGTCGAGACCTTCCAGGTCTGCACGACGAGGTTGCCGGCGTCGTTGCGCGCGAAGGTCGTCGCCGCGCCGATCATCGCCTTGCCGGTCTCCTCGCCCGGCTGGTACGGCGTCACCGCCTCGATGCTCGCGATCGTGCCGCCATCCGCCTGGGCGGTGCGGTGGAACGTGCCGTCGGCGTAGATCCGCCACGAGATCGTGCGCAGCGTGCCGTCGGGGAGGCGGACCGGCGTCAGGATCGTGATCGGGTCGATGCGAGCGATCGCCACGTCGGTGATTCCGCCGGCGGTCGCGGTGCCGCGGAGCACGGGATCGCCGGCCTCGGTGACGCTGTAGCTCTTCAGGGTGAGCCCGCCGCTGGTGTTGCGATACGCGACCACGACCTGATCGAGGCCGCCGTGGGTGATCGCGAACGGCCCCGAGACATCCCCGACGACGATCTCGCCGCGGCGGCTGATCATGCCGTCGAGCACGGGCGAGCTGCTCTGGACGTCCCACACGATCAGCTTGAGCGTCGTGGTGTCGGTGGTCGCGGTGACCACGCGGTCCTCTCCGATCCGCGCGAGCTGCACCTGCGAGATCACGCCGGCGGACGCGCTGCCGCGGGCATCCAGGACGGGCGTCGTGCTCGGCGAGACGAACTGGACCACGCTGCGCCGGTTGAGCAACCGCAGGGCGTCATGCTGCCGGGTGATCTGGTTCGGCGAGAACCGGTGTGGGAAGGAACAGTCCTTGAAATAGCTCATCACCAGGGTTCGATCCGGCGCGAGCGTGAAGTCCGTCGTCCCGTTGTTGTGGGTCACCGGGATCGAGATGCTCCCGTTGGGGCCACACTTGTCCCCGTGCACGGCCACGAAGATGCTCCCCGCGGCGTCGGCTGGCGTATCGAGCACCCACGCGCGATCGCCGTCGAGCGCGCGCAGTCCGTCGCTGACAGGATGGTCATCGTCGAGGTAGGCCTTGATGCGCTCGGCCGCCTTCGCCACGGTCGGCACCCCCTCGACGAATGGATGCGCCAGGTGCAGATAGTGACCGAGCTCGTGCGCGAGGTCCTCGGGCTGGAAGTTCTGGCGCCAGGACACGAAGCGGCCGAACTGCCCCGAGGAGCCGCCGCCGCCCTGCGGTACCAGCGCCCACCTGCTCGTGGCCGCCTGGTACTGGAGGGTGAGTGGTGCGGCGAAGAAGATCGTGACCTTGTCGCGGTGCTCGTCGGCCGCCGCGACCCGCGCCGCCATGTACGGCTCGGTCGTCGTCGGCGGCGGTACGTTGGGATCGGTGTAGTCCGCGAGGTTGCCAACCACCCCCATGCGCTGATTGAGCAGCGTGGAATTCCGGGTCTCGAAATCGGTCGCGGGATCGAACAGGAACTGGATCCGGCTCGGCGCGAAGATCGCGTTGAGCGCCGGCAGCTCCGCCGCCACGTTCGCTGCCGTGACGGGCGACATGTTCGCGCCGTTGTTGTCCGCGGTGGCGATCGCGTGGATCCGGATCCTGTACAGGGGCGCGGGTGCGGGCGGCTGGGTGTCGCCGCCGCTGCCGCTGCCGCTGGCCGCCTGCGCGACCTCGGCCTCGTCGACGAGCTGATCGTCTGCGATGCATCCCGCCGCCAGCGCGCCGAGACAAATCAACCATCGAATGCCAGACAAGTTCTTCATGAGCTACCTCGTGAGCGTGTTCGTGGGCCGACCTCGGCCCGGCGCGCGGATAGAGGTGGGCTCACCACGAGGTGTGACCAACAATCGCGATCGAGGAGCTCTGGCGATGGCCCGCGCAGATCCGCGCGCGGCACGATGCTCGCGTCCTAGAGCGTTGGATCGAGCGCGCGGAACGGCTGCGGATCGACGCCTTCGGGCAGGCTCGAGGAGCCCAGCTGCTTCGCGCGCGGCAGGAGCGGTCGCGCGTCGCGAACCTGGGGCCCCCAGAGCTCGAGCCGCCGCAGAGCAGGGCAGCACAGGAGCGCCACGAGCGCGATCGTCAGCCGGGGAGCACCCATCGAGGTCGGACCACCGGACATGGCTGGAGGTCCGATCCATTCGGCGCCACCGGCAACCGCTCAACGCGCGCGGCGCGCGCCCGGGGCCTTGGTCGCGGCACTCGTCTTTCTGATCGGGGCGGCCTTTCTCTTCGCGGCCTTCGCCTCCATCGCCTTTCGGGCCGTGGTCTTCTCGCCCTTCCGCAACGCGAGCGCCGCGGCGATCCACTCCGGCGCGTAGCTCGACGTGCAGCCCCTCGGAACCGGCCTCGGGTCCCACCGGCCCAGGCGCTCACCGATGGCGATCGCCTCTTCGGTGTACGCCGGCAGGTGGAGACCGATCCAGACGAGGCAGTAGTTGATGCCTTCCTTCACCCGGTACGGCGCGTCCGGCAGCTCGCGCTCGATGCGCGCGAGCGTCGCCTCGACGTCGAGGTCCTTGGCGAGCTTGCGCGCGATGCGGCTGGCCAGGAGCTTCCACCCGGCGCGGCGGGGGAGCTCCTGTGTGCTGTCCATCCAACGGGCCTGCAGCGCCTCGGCGACCGGCGTATTCACGAGCACGCGTCCGACGAGCTCGTCCAGCAGCGTCGGGTTGGACAGCGGCTCGAGCAGCCCACGCGCCTCCTTCTCCGTGAGCGCCTCGGGATCGAGCAGCATGCAGGCAAGGACGCGCGCCTCGTGGTTTTCGGTGGCCCACAGCGCCAGGCCCAGCGCGTGGTTGGTGCCAATCGCCTGCGCGAGGCCGCGGATCTTCCCCAGCAGCACGCCGAACACGTTGTCCCCGGCCCCGTCGCGCACGTACCGCTGGCGCACCTTCTCGTCGCTTTGGGCTTCGAGCTGCTTCATCACCTGGGAGAGCGTCATCTGCTTTGGCATGCGTGCCTCTTTAGTAGATCCACCCCTGCTCGACGAGCTTCGTGCCGAACGCCTGCTCCAGATCGGCGACAAACGCCTTCGCGGGGAGCGGCTTGGTGTTCTCGCCCGGAGTTTCAGTCGCTTCTTCTGCGATCGACGGAAGGTCCTTTCCGCAGTCGAGGATCAACCCGGAGCGCTTGGGTGGGTCGTCGTCGAAGTCGTCGCCTTCGTCGTCCTCGGGCTCGGCGGCGGCTCCGAAGCCCGCCAGGATGGCGTGGATCCTGACGTAGCGATCCTCGTCATCCACTCCGTATTGCGAGCCGCCGAGCACCGTGGCGACCGGCTTGCCGCCGACCAGCCCGAAGTCGACGCGCAGGTCTCGCGCGGAGCCATCAGGCTTCTCGGGCGCGACGGACGCGAGCTCCCACTTCTCGAGCACGGCGTGGATCGCCAGGACGTGGTCCCACGACGCCTTCCAGCTCGGATCCACGACGTGCAATGCATGCTTGTACTCGACTCCCATGTCGACTAGATAACGCGAAAGCGCGGTCGCAGAGGTCGCAATGGTGAAACTTCCGGACTCCATCGCAAAGCTCGTCGAAGATCTCGCCAGGGCTCCGGGCGTCGTAGGAATCGTCCTCGGCGGATCGCGTGCACGAGGCAGAAACCAGCCGGACGCCGACGTCGACTTGGGCCTCTACTACGATGGCGAGAGCTTCGAGTGGGCCTCCGTGGTCTCGACTCTCGAGGCGCACGACGACGCGCGGAACCCCCGTGGTCTCGCGCCGCCGGGAGCCTGGGGGCCCTGGATGAACGGCGGGGCCTGGATCCGGATCGGCGGCCTCGCGGTCGACGTGCTCTTGCGCGACCTGGGCTTCGTCGAGGGCATCGCGCGCGATGCACGGAAGGGGAGCTTCTCGAGCAACTACCTACCCGGCCACCCGCACGGCTGGCACAGCTTCATGCTCCTCAGCGAGGTCTTCTACAACCTGCCGCTCGCTGACGACGCGTCGCGACTTCGTGCTCTTCGCGATTGCGTCGATCCGTACCCGGAGGCCCTGCGGGCGGCCGTGGCCGACCGTTTCCTGTTCGAGGCGCGCTTCAGCGCCCTGTTGCTCGGGAAGATCGTGGGACGCGACGATGTCGCGCAGTCCGCAGGCCTGTCCTATCGCTGCGCGATGTGCATGGTGCATGCACTCTTTGCGTTGAATCGTACGTATCTCGTCAACGAGAAGGGCGCGGTCGCCGTCGCCCGAAGTTTCGAGCACGTTCCGCCAGGCTTCTGCGACCGGGTCGACGAAGCCCTTGGCTCCTCCGCGCTTTCAAACGCGCGGCGACACGAGCTGCTGTCCGCCCTGGTCGAGGAGGTCGAGGCACTCGTCCGGCGCGAGATGGATCTCGTGGCGACGTGGGACATGTCGTCATTTCCAACGACCTGACGTCCGCCCGGGGCATCCGTCGACCACAGTCGGCCGTGGTGTGAGCGCTACCTGCCCCGGAGCTTTCGCGCTTTCTCGACGAGGTACTGCCGCCCATCCGCCTCGGCTCTCGACAAGAAATCCGGCAGCCGCGCGGAGCCCACATCGTGCAGCGCATGGAGCGCGGCGATTCGCTGGTATTCGTGACCGGTCTCCCACGCTCGGTCGACCAGCGCGTCGACCAAGGGCGAGCGGAGGCGCTACCCGCGCAGCCCGCTTGCACGCCGTGACCGCGACATCTCTGTCGTAGTTCGATGCACACCCGGGTGGCTGCTGCGCGAACCTCCGCGATCGCGCGATAGTCGCGCCGTGCTGAGCGCAGACGCACTCGTCGAAGCGATCCTCGCAGCGCCCGAGGACGACGCGCCACGGCTGGTGCTCAGCGACTGGTTGCTCGAACAGGGGGATCCACGCGGCGAGCTGATCGCCGTGCAGTGTGCGCTGGCGCGGGCAGACGCCGCCGACGAGCGGCTGGTCGATCGGCGGCGTGCCATCGCCCGCGAGCGCGCGCTGCTCGAGAGCCACGGCGATGCGTGGAGCGCTACGCTTCGCGAGATCGCCGTCGCGCGCTACGTGTTTCGGCGCGGCTTCGTCGAGCACGTGGAGGACTATCAGGGCCGCGATCTCGGGGTCGTGTGCCAGCAGCTCCGCCCTCACGCGCCGCTCCTCCGATCCGCGACCGTGAGCTCCACGGCGCTCCAATCGCTGTTCACCCGGGGCCGCGCGGAGTTCTTCGAATCGCTTCTCCTCGAGAGGCCGAGCCTCAGCACGCTGCACCTGCAGCTGTTCGCAGAGGCGCTCGCCGATGGACGGCTGTCCCGCCTCGAGCTGAACGCGCCGTACATCCCCGAAGCGGACACCTGGCGAACCCTCGCCGAGCTCCCGTTCCCGCTCGTCCATCTCGGGGCGCTCGTGAAGGCCGCCCGGGAGCGCGTGGCGAACCCGTTCCTCGACCACCTCGGCGCGGCCGAGGTGCGCCGGTCGCTCCGCTCGCTATCGCTGGCGAACATCGAGGTCGGCGCGGCTCGTGCCCTCGGGGCGTTGCGCGCGCTCGAGACGCTCGTGGTCGAGGACGGTCAGGTCGTGCGAGAGGCGTTCGCGACCTTCGCCGAGCTGCCCGCCCTCACCTCGCTCGATCTCGCGTCCACGACCGGGCGCGATCCCGAGCTGGGCGGGTTCGCGCTCGGGGCGCTGCTCCGCGGAGCCCCCGCGCTCCGGCGGCTGCGGCTCAGCGGCGTCGGGCTCGGCGATGCGGACGCGATCGCGATCGCCGATCACGCGGGCTCTGCGCGCCTGCGCCGCCTCGATCTCGCGCGCAATCGGATCGGTGACGCCGGCGCCCGCGCGATCGCGGAGAGCCCCCATCTGCGAGCGCTGATCCGGCTCAACCTCAACACGAACGCGATCGGCAGCGAGGCGAAGCAGCGGCTCCGCGCGTGGGCCGCAGAGACCGGGTGTGATCTCCAGGTCCGGTGACGATGCTCGTCGTCGGCGGTGGGTCCGCCGGGGCGCCCATCTGGACCCTCTCGCATCTCTACTCTGGAGCCTGTCGCGGAATCAGGATCACGGTAGTAGGGCACTGGAATGCAACGCGAGAATCTTCTGATCGTTCGCCCCGTTGAACGAGGCGACTTCGAACAATGGCTTCCATACTGGAAGGGATACCAGGAGTTCTACAAGGTCACCTTGCCAGAGGAAGTGACCCGGGCAACCTGGGACCGATTCTTCGACGACCGCGAGCCGATGTACTCCGCTGTCGCGGTGGATGGCGGGCGGATCCTTGGATTCGTCCACTATCTCTTTCACCGATCGACGTGGGATCGGAATGACTTCTGTTACCTGGAGGACTTGTTCGTCGCTCCAGAGGCGCGGGGGCGCCATGTCGGCAAGAAGCTCATCGAGTACGTCCAAGAGCGCGCCCGTGCGAAGAACTGCGGTCGCCTCTACTGGCATACTCAGGAGACGAATCTCACGGCTCAGCGACTCTATGACTGGATCGGGGAGAAGCCTGGCGTGATCGAATATCGAATGTCGCTGGCTTGAGGGCGGGCCAGAGGAGCGTCACTCCGATGCGCGCTCCGTGGGCCAGTAATGGCTGTCTGGCAGCGCACGGGCGCCGAAGATGGCCTGTCCGACGCGCACGACCGTGGCGCTTTCCTCGATGGCCAGCTCGAAGTCGCCGGACATCCCCATCGACAGCTCGTCCATCGCGATGTGGGCCGGCGCCTCCTGGCGCAGTCGCTCGCGCAGGTCGCGCAGCCGGACGAAGCAGGGGCGCACTCGCGCCGGATCGGCGGACAGCAGGGCAAGGGTCATCAGTCCGCGCACGCGCAGCGAGGAGAACACCGGTAGTTGCCGTACGAAGCCGGCCACGTCATCCGGCGGAAGGCCGAACTTGCTCGTCTCGCCCGAGGTGTTGACCTGCACCAGCACGTCCAGCGCGCGCCCTTCGGCCTGCAGGCGGCGGTCCAGCGCCTCGGCCACGCGTAGGCTGTCCAGCGCTTGAAACTCGCTGGCGAAGCGCGCCACGAGCTTTGCCTTGTTGGTCTGCAGGTGACCGATCACCGACCAGCGCAGGTCGTCCAGGTCGGTCATCGCCTCGGCCTTGCGTGACGCCTCCTGCACCTTGTTCTCGCCGAGCTCGCGGCAGCCGGCCGCGTAGGCCAGGCGAATGCGCGCTTCGGGCACGGTCTTGCTGACCGGCAGTAGTCGTATCTCGGCCGGAGAGCGCTCGGAGCGTGCGCAGGCAGCGGCGATGCGCTCTCGCACCGCCGCCAGGTTGCGCCGGAAGTCCTCGACGCTGTGAGCAGTCAGGTAGCGAGGCGGGGTATCCATGGTGGCCAGCCCAGCCTAGCGACGGAACTGGATCCATGGAGGGCCCAGAAGCAGGATAGAAGGTGGTCCAGTTTCTCGACGGTGGACCGAAGCACCGCAGTCGCGCGAGCGCGCGATCTAGCAGTGCGGGTAGTCCGGGTTGCCTGCGCGACCCTCGAGGTTGCAGCACTTGTTGAGCGGATTGCTCGGGTCGCAGGCGGCGGGGACACTCAGCTCGCCTGAATCCGGCACCACCACGTAGTCCTTGCAGATACAGAACTTGCGGCAGCAGAAGGGGCCGGCAGGCACCGCGACGCCACAGGTGAAGCCGGTGACGCAGGGTGACTCCGGGACGCGCTCGCAGTCGTCATCGCTGCTGCACTCGGCGGTGCAGAGACCGCTGGTGCCGGTCGGGAACGTAGAGCCCGGGGGCAGCTCGCGCCCCAGCGGCACGCGCAGGCAGGTACGCGTCACGCAGTCCAGCGACGGCGATGCGATGACGACGTCGCTGGGCTTCGGCATCTCGTCGCCGAGATCGCAGATGCGACCGACGGGCTCCCCGCCGCACGCGACGAGGGCCACGAACAGCACCAAGTACACGCACGTCTTCAAACTCTGGCGTCGGCTGCGATCCTGGAGCTCGGTCATGATCGCCTTGGTGTCGCGCCTCGCCAGAATCCGTCACGACGCGAGCGCGGAATTTTGGTGGCCCGGTCAGGTCGCTCCGGCGCGACCGCGAGCCATCGGCCACGCGGCGACCGCCAGCCACACGGCGTAGGCCGTCAGGAACGTGCGGTTGGGGAGGCCGAAGCCGGCTGGTCGGCCGACGCGTACGAGCGGTGGCTCTCGCAGACCCTGCTGGATGCGCTCGTCGCGCGGTAGCGCGAACAGAACGCGTGTCGCGCTACGCCGCGCGCGTGTAGTGCAGGCCGACGACGCCGGTCGGGTAGCTCGTCGACTTCGCGAGCGCGAAGCGGCGGTCGAGCCCGGTCGACGGAAACACGCGCTTGCCGCTGCCGAGCGCGATCGGATAGACGTGCAGGAACAGCTCGTCCACGAGGTCGTGCTCGATCAGCGTGTGGACGAGCTGGCTGCTGCCGTCGGTCAAGATGGTCTTGCCGGGGCTCGCCTTCAGCGCGCGCACCGCGCCGACGACATCGTCGCGGAGGATCGTGGTGTTCCGCCAGATCGGCTTGTCGAGCGTCTTCGAGACGACGTACTTCGCCGGCGTGTTCATCAGGTCGCCGAACGGGTCGCCGGCCGGCATCGGCTCGAAGGCTTCTGCGTGGGTGACGTAGGTACGGCGCCCGAGCAGGAACGCATCGACGTCCGTCATCAGCGTGCCGAAGGTCGCGCCGATGTCGTCGTGCCAGTAGGGCAGGGTCCACCCGCCGTGAGCGAAGCCGCCGTCGCGGTCCTCGTCGGGGCCGCCGGGCGCTTGCATGATGCCGTCGAGGGTGACGAACTCGTGAACGAAGAGCTTTCGCATCGGTGTCTCCTTGTCTCGTGCCTTTGATGCGACGACGAACGGCCGCGGCCGAGATCGACACCGGCCCGCGCAGATTCGTGGGCTGAACGGTCGTTCAGATGCGAGGGGAGCGGGGGACCGGCGAAGATGCGCGCGATGAGCGCTCGCGACGATGGCACCCGGAGTGCGCGGCAGATCGCACGTGGAAGGCAACGCAAGGCGGGCGATCGGTCGGCGAGGTTGGCGAACGCGCTGATGAAGCTGTCGGCCACGGCGGTGAAGAAGCTCGAGCTGGACGAGGATCTGCGCGAGGCGGTCGAGCGGGCACGCGCGGTCACGTCGCACGGCGCGCGGCGACGCGCAGAGCGTACGCTGGCGGGCGATCTGCGTCGCTTCGATCTCGTCGCGCTCGATGCGCAGCTGGCGAAGGTGCACGAGTCGGGCAACGCCGATGTTCGGGAGTTTCACCTCGCGGAGCAGTGGCGAGCTCGCATGATCGAGGAAGGGATCGCGGCGATCGCCGCGTTTCCGGGCGGGCGTGACGAGCAGCTGCCGAGGCTGATCGATGCGGCGCAGCGCGAGCGCGCCACGGGCCGACCGCCGGGTGCCGCGCGGTCGCTGTTTCGTCACATCGTGGCGCTCTTGAAGGTGCAGCGCGTCGACGCGACCGACGCGGACGAGGCGGACGACCAGGCAGACCAGTCCGACGAGACCGACGAGGCCGACGAGGCCGACGAGGCCGACGACGCCGACGACGCCGACGAGACCTGAGGGAGCCACCACCACGTCGAGCTCTTGACGCGATCTTGATGCCGGCCGGGCGCGCGGCTCGGCGCGTGGTCCCAGAATCGACGCATGGCCGCGACCAGCACCTCGGACGTGCTCGTCATCGACGACGAGAAGAACATTCGTGTGACGCTGACGATGTGCCTCGAGGGCATGGGCTGCTCGGTGGCCACCGCGAGCACGGCGGAGGCGGCGCTCGCCGCCGGCGAGCGCAAGCCGTTCGATCTGGTGTTCCTCGATCTCCGGCTGGGCGACCAGGACGGCATGGTGGTCCTGCGCTGCTTGCTGGCGGCCCGGCCGGGGCTCGCGATCGTCGTGATCACCGCGTATGCCACGATCGACACCGCGGTCGAGGCGATCAAGCTCGGTGCGGTCGACTACCTGCCGAAGCCGTTCACGCCGGCGCAGATCCGGCACGTGGTCGACCAGGTCGCGGCGCGGCGCCTCGCCGAGCTGCGCGCGGCGGACCTCGAGGCCCGGCTCGCCGACGAGGTGCCCGGCATCGATATCACCACGCAGTCGCCCCAGATGCGGGCCGCGCTCGAGCTGGCGAGCCGCGCGGCCGCCTCCGATGCGCCGATCCTGGTGCGCGGCGAGAACGGCACGGGCAAGAGCGTGCTGGCGCGCTACGCGCACGCCCGGAGCCGGCGCGCAGGCAAGCCGTACGTCACGGTGAGCTGCCCGACGCTGTCCGAGGAGCTGCTGGCGAGCGAGCTGTTCGGCCACGCGATGGGGTCGTTCACCGGCGCGGTCCGCGATCAGGCGGGGCGGGTCGAGGCCGCCGAGGGCGGAACGCTCCTGCTCGACGAGATCGGCGAGATCACGCCGTCCCTCCAGGCCAAGCTGCTGCGCTTCGTGCAGGACAAGGAGTTCGAGCGGGTGGGCGAGACCCGCACGCGCCGCGCCGATGTGCGGGTGATCGCCGCGACGAACCGCGATCTCGACGCCGACGTCCAGGCGGGCCGTTTTCGCGAGGACCTGCTGTTCCGGCTGAACGTGATCGAGATCATCGTGCCCCCGCTGCGCGAGCGCCCCGACGACATCCTGCCGATGGCGCGCCGGTTCCTGGCGTTCTTCGCCCGCGCGGCTAATCGACCGCCGCCCGCGCTGGCGCCCGCGGCCGCGCAGGCGCTGGTCGCGTATTCCTGGCCGGGCAACGTGCGCGAGCTGCGCAACGCGATGGAGCGCGCGATCATCCTGTTCCCCGACCGCACGGTCGCGCGCGAGGCGCTGCCGGAGCGCATCGCGGCGCGCGCGGCCACCACACCTCGCCTCGGCAGCGACTTCACGCTCGACCAGATCGAGCGCGAGCACATCGAGCGGGTGGCCGGCCGCGCCGAGACCCTCGAAGACGCGGCGCGGATCCTGGGGATCGACGCGTCGACGCTCTACCGCAAGCGCAAGAAGTACGATTCCTGATCGCGCGGGTCACGCGAGCTTCATCGTGAACCAGAACGTCGCGCCACCGCCGGGGGCGTCCTCGACGCCGAGCTCCCCACCGTGGGCACGCACCACCTCGCGCACGATGAACAGGCCGAGCCCGGCACCGCCGCTGGGCGCGCCGGGCACGCGCACGTACTTGTCGAAGATGGTGGCGCGATAGTCCGCCGGCACGCCGGGGCCCTCGTCGCGGACCTCGATCCGGAGCTCGTCACCACTGGGGTGCGCCGAGACGGTGACCGCGCCGCCCTCCGGCCCGTAGCGGATCGCGTTGCCGAGCAGGTTGCCGAGCACCAGCAGGATCCGCTCGCGGTCGACCACCACCGCCGGCGTGCCGGGCAGCAGCTCCGAGCGCAGCTGCACCTTGCGCGCGGCCGCGGTGGGGCGCAGCGCCTCGATCGACTCGGCGACGAGCGCCTCGGGCGCGATGCGGTCGCGGCGCAGCTCGAGGTGGTCCGAGCGGATGCGCGACAGATCGAGCAGCTCGTCGATGATCGTCTGCAACCGGTCGCACTCTTCCCGCGCGGCGAACACCAGGTCGTCCTGCTTCGCGGTGAGCGGGCCGACCGCCTGCTCGGCGAGCAGGTGCACCGCCATGCGCAGCGACGTCAGCGGCGTGCGCAGCTCGTGGGCCACGGTCGCGACGAGGTCGTCGCGCAGCTCCTCGAACCGGTGCAGCCGCGTGACGTCCTGGAACAGGATCGTGACGCCCACGACGTCGCCTTCGTCCGCGCGGATCGGCATGGCGCGTGGCAGCAGCATGCGCTCGCCGTCGCGGGTCCCGCGCTTGATCGCCTCGTCGAGGCTCGTGGGGATCCAGGCGCCCTGACCGGCGGCGACGTGTTGCCGCATCCGCGACAGCAGGCCACGAAGCGCGGGATCGAGCTGGGCGAGCCCCGCGGTGCCGGCGTCGGGCTGCACCTTCAGCATCTCCGTGGCCGCCACGTTCGCGTGCCGGAGCTCGCCATCGAGGCCGATCACCACCACCGGATCCGGCAGGCTGTCGATCGTGGCGCGGGCGGCGAGCTGGGCCTCCAGCAGCTCGCCGAGCGAGCTCTGGCGGTACCTGTGGATGCGCTCGGCCATCGTGTTGAGCTCGCGCGCGAGCGCGCCCACCTCGTCCTTGCTCTCGACGCGCGCGCGCACCGCGACGTCCCCCTCGCCGAGCCGGCGCGCGGTCTGGCCGAGCACGCCGAGCGGCCGGATCACCCGCGACGTCATGAACATCGAGGCGAGCAGGCCGAGCACGAGCCCGGCAAGCGAGATCGCGACCAGCAGGGTGTTCCACTGGTGCGCCGTGCGCCGCGCGCGGTCGCCCTTCTGGATCATCGCGTCCTGGTTCACGGCGAGCACCTTGTCGGCGGCGCCCTTGACCGCGAGGAACTCGTGCAGCAGCCGGTCGAAGTAGCGGTCGTCGAGGCCACTCGCCTCGGGCGCCTTCTGCACCTCGGCCACCGAGGCGAGGTAGGTGTGCCACGCCGCGCGCAGGGCGATCGTCGCCTCGCGCTCGCCCGGCTCGGTCACGTTGCCCTCCTGGGCCCGCAGCTCTTCCTCGAACCGGGGGAGGTGGGCATGGATCTGCTCGAGCCCACGCGCCGCCCTGCCGATGACCACGAACACGAGGCCGCTGTCGATCCGCTCGGCGGCCTCCTTCATGCGCTCGGCCGCGAGCACCGAGCGGTAGTTGTCCTTGAGGATCTCCTGCGAGCGGTCGCCGAGCGCGCTCGTCACCAGGCTGCCGACCGCGATCGCGACGGCGAGCGCGATCACGAGCGGCAGCTGGGCGAGCAACAGCTTGGTGCGGAGCTTCACGGGCGCTCGTCCTCGCCGTCGTGGATCGAGACGACGTGTACGTCCAGCTCCTCGGCCTCGTGGAGCAGGCGCGAGGGCGTCGAGCGGCGAACCAGCTGCCTCCACCACGGCTGCCGAGACCGGCCGATCACGAGGTGGCCGACCCCGTGCGATCGCGCGAAGTCGATCAGCGCGGGCACCGGGTCTCGCGCCTGCAGGCGGACCACCTCGGCGCCGAGCTCGCGCGCGAGGCCGATGTTCGCGAGCAGGTGGCGCTGGGTCTCCGCGTCGATCCGCTCGGGCGCCTCGTGCGGGGTGGCCACGTAGACGACGAACCAGTCCCCCGCCAGCCGGCCCGCCAGCCGCGAGCCCTTGCGGAGCAGGATCTCGGCGTGTGGCGGAGACGACGACATGCAGACCATCACGCGTCCGTGCGCCGCCCGTGGCTTGCCGGTCGCGGCGCGCGCGCGGGTCTCGCTCTGCCGGCCGAGCCGCTCGGCGACCTCGCGGAGAGCGAGCTCGCGCAGGGTCGCCAGGTTGCCATGCTGGAAGAAGTGCGCGCGCGCCCAGCTCACCTTCTCGGACGCGTAGATCCGGCCGGCCTCGAGGCGCTCGAGCAGGTCCTCGACGGCGAGATCCAGGTTGACCACCTGGAGCGCTTCCTCGAGGAACGAATCGGGCACCGTCTCGCGGATCGCGATCCCCGAGGAGCGCTCGACCAGGTCCTTCAGCGACTCCAGGTGCTGGATGTTGAGCGCGCCGATCACGTTGATGCCGGCATCGAGGATCTCGAGCACGTCCTTGTAGCGCTTCCGGTGGCGGCTGCCCGGCACGTTGGTGTGCGCGATCTCGTCGACGATGCACACCTCGGGCTTGCGCGCGAGGATGGCGTCGAGGTCCATCTCCTCGATCGCCACCCCGCGGTACTCGACGGTTCGCCGCGGCACGAGCTCGAGGCCATCGAGCAGCGCGGCGGTATCGCGGCGGCCGTGGGTCTCGACGAAGCCGAGCACGATGTCGACCCCGCGCCCGCCGAGCGTGCGCGCGTCTTCGAGCATGCGATAGGTCTTGCCGACACCCGCGGCGAACCCGATGTACAGCTTGAGGCCACCACGCCGGGTGCGCTGGATCAGCTCGAGGAAGTCCTCGGCGCGTCGGGTCGTGGTCACCGGGGCATCGTAGCGCCGTCCGTCGCGAGCTGCGGCGGGCGACCGAACATGCGGTCGAGTGCCAGGTTCGCCAACAGCACGTGGACGCGCTCCTCTCCGAGAAACCCGAGCTCGCGGCGCGCGGTATGCTCGGCGAGCACCGCCCGCACGCGGTCGACGGCGACGTTGCGCGCCTTGGCGATCCGCGCCGCCTGGAGGGCCGCGTTGTCGGCCGAGATGTGTGGATCCAACCCGCTCCCCGAGCGCGTGACCGCGTCGGCCGGGACCCGGGCGTCTGCGGGTAGCCCGTTCTGGGTCCGGAACGCGCTCGCGAGCTGGGCGATGCCCGCGTACGACTCGTCGACGTCCGGGGTGGCCGGATCGTCGGGCAGGCCGTCGCGCAGCTTCTTGGAGGTCGGCCCGAGGTTGGTGCCGCCGGAGGCGTTCGCGTCGTAGCTCGCGCTCGACGGCCGGGGGTGGAGATAGGCGGGGTTCGTGAACTGCTGGCCGATCAGCTCCGAGCCGACCTCGCGGCCGGTGTCGTCGGTCGCGAACGACCCGTTGGCGCGGTGTGGGAACACCAGCTGGGCGATCCCGGTGACCGCGAGCGGGTAGGCGATGCCGGTCAGGACCAGCGTCACGAGCGTGGCGCGCAGGGCGACGAGCAGAGTGTCCATGGCTAGGTGGCTCCGAGGGCTGTCAGGACCAAATCGACCAGCTTGATTCCGACGAA